>CAXUHE010000055.1:4151-18763 GCA_964250725.1 uncultured Enterovirga sp.
CCAGCGCCTGAGCCTCGCGCCGCCATAAGTCATCGCGTGGGCGACCGGAAAGCCGATCGCGACGCAGATCGGCGTCACGGTCGCGCTGATCACGATGGTGTTCCAGAGAACCTGGACGTAGCCCGGCCGCTCGACGAGCTGCACGAAGTTGCCGAAACCGGGCCGCGGCTCCGTGAAGGCGCGCGAGAGCAGCCACCCGACCGGCCAGAGGAATGCCACCGCCATGACGGCGAGGGCGGGCAAGAGCAGCAAGGCCCGCCGGTCGAGACGCTGGATGGTCAGCGCGGGCATCGTTCCGATCTGGGTTCGACGGCGCGGTTCAGGAGACCTTCCAGGCCGTCCAGCGCTCCTGGTTCGCCTTCAGGTGATCGCGCCAATACTCAGCGTTGATGATGAACCCCTTGCGGTTGTTCTCCGGCTCGGTCGACAGCCAGGGCGAGATCTTGGGATCGATAGCCGAGAAGGCCGCCGGGTTGGTCGGCGCATACGCGATCATATTGGCGAGCTTCGCCTGGTTTGCCGCGACCGTCATGACGCTGAGCAGCTTCTGGGCCGCCGCGACGTTGCGGCTTCCGCGCGGGATCACGAGGTAGTCGACCGACTGGATGTTCTGCTCCCACGAGATCGCGATCGGCGCGCCCTTCTTGGCGGCGTCGTAGGCGCGGCCGTTCAGGATGATGCCGAGATTGATCTCGCCGTCCACGAAGAGCTGCTGGCTCTGCGAGTTGGAGGACGAGATGATCAGGTCGGACCGAATGGAGGTCAGTTTTTTCAGCGCCCGATCCACGTCGAGCGGGTAGAGCTTGTCGACCGCGACGCCGTCGGCGAGAAGCGCGGTCTCGAAGGTCGCGACCGGGTTGTCGGCCACCATGCGCTTGCCGGGAAACTTCCTGGTGTCGTACAGATCTGTCCAGGTTCTCGGTGCCTCCTTGCCGCCATAGACCTTCGTGCTGAAGCCGAGATTGTAGGACCAGGCGATGCAGCCGAGCCCGTATTCGTGGACGAATTTGGGATCGAGATTGCCGACATCTACGACTGCGTGGTCGATCTTCTCGAACATGCGGTCGCCGACCCCCGCGTAGAGGAAGTCGATCGTCACGTCCGCGACGTCCCAGTCCGGGGAGCCGCCCTCGATCATGGCGCGGAACTTCGCGGCGTTCATCGGGCCGTCCTGCACGACGCGCGCGCCCGTCTCGGCCGCGAAGGGGTCGCAGTAGGATTGCTTCTCGGCGTCCTGGTAGGAGCCGCCCCAGCTCGCGAAGACGATCGTCTTGCCCGCGAACTCGCCGGCTGCCCGGACCGATCCGGCGCCGAGCGCCGCGAGGCTCACGGCCCCGAGTGAAGAAACGAGAACCGAGCGGCGTGACGTCGTCTTAGCTGAATGATCCATCGTGTTGTCTCCGGCTTCGTGGTGGGATGGGGGACGTTGAGAGGTCAGCTCTGCAGGTTCTCGCGCAAGGTTCGACCCGTGTACTCGGTCCGGAAGATGCCACGTCTCTGCAACTCCGGGACCACGGCGCGGCAGAACTGCTCGAACATGCCCGGAAACGTCGTGGGCGCGAGGACGAAGCCGTCGCACACGCCGGCCTCGAACGTCTCTTGCAGGTGGTCGGCGATCGTCGCGGGCGTGCCCACCAGCTCCCGGCCGACCCCGCGCTTCGCGGCCGCCTGGGGCAGCGTCAGTCCCTCGGCCTTCATGCTCTGCGCGAAGGAATGCTCCGTGCCCTTCATGCCCTGGTTGCCCTGGAGATCGGCGAGGGACGAGCCGGGCGTCAGCTTGGTGAGATCCGCGCCGAGCCCGCTCGACGACGCGGCCGTGTTCAGCTCGGGATCGATAAGGCTCGTCAGGTAATCGGCCCGCTCGCGTGCGATCGACTCCGTCTCGCCGATCACGACCGAGATCGCGGGCAGCACCGCGCACTCGTTCGGACGGCGACCGACCTTGCCCATGCGGCTCATCAGGTCGTCGTAGAACTCGCGCATCTCCTCGCGCCCGCGCTGGATGGTGAAAACGACCTCGGCCCAGCGCGCTGCAAACTCCCGGCCGCGATCGGAGCTTCCGGCCTGCATGATCACCGGCCGCCCTTGCGGACTGCGGGGGATGGAGAGAGGCCCGCGCGTCTTGATCCAGCGCCCCTCGTAGTTGGCGTAATGAACCTTGGCGGGGTCCGCCAGGATGCCGTTCGCCTTGTCGAGCACGAAGGCGTCCGCGTCCCAGCTGTTCCAGAGAGCGAAGCAGGCCTCCATCATCTCGTCGGCGCGGTCGTAGCGCTCCTCGCGCGGCGGCAGCTCGTCCATCCCGGCATTCTGTGCCTCGAGATTGGTCGCGGAGGTCACGACATTCCAGGCGACGCGGCCCTTGCTCATCACGTCGAGCGACCCGAGCCAGCGCGCGAGATGGTAGGCGGTGTGGAAGCTCGTCGAGAGCGTGGCGCCGAGCCCGAGGTGCCGGGTCGCGGCCGCCATCACGGGCAGCACCACGGTCGGGTCGAGGAAGCTGATCTGGCCGCCGCGCCTCACGTAGGGGTCGTAGCTGCCGCCGTGGATGTCGTAGAGGCCGAATAGATCGGCGAAGAAACACCCGTCGAACTTCGCCGCCTCGAGAACGCGCGCGATGTGCTGGTAGCGTTCGATATCCAGGATGTCGTCGAGCGTCGATTCCGGGTGTCGCCATCCGCCGACATGCATCGCGGTCGGCCCGGTCTTGAGGTAGGCGACTAGGTGCATCTGGCGTGTTGCCATGAGCGCGCGTCCTTCACGGCCGGCCCGGCGCTCGGCCGGTGTTGACCATAACGTCAGGCCTGGACCTTGCATCCTCCGGATCGGAGGAGAGCGACGACGACGCTTGCTCCAATCGAGAGAACGTCACGAGATCCGAACTGATGGACCAGCATCTCGGGCAGTTCCGAGCGCTCCACGCGATCGCGAGCCACGTTAACGCGGGCAGCGACGTCGAGGGGACGCTGACCCACACGCTCCAGGCTTTCTGCCGCGAGACCCGGTGGGTCGGCGCGGTCATCATGCGCGCCGACACCCGCGACGGCTTGGTCCGGGTCGTCGCCCGGCACGATCCGGCAGGGTTCGGACCCGACCGCGAGCGCCTCTGGCCGCTCGCGGAGAGCCCGGTCCAGCGCGTGCTGGCGACCGGCGAGCCGGTGATCCTGCGCGACGCGCAGGTCACGCGGCAATATCCAGGCTACCGTCGGGAGTCTCGCGCCCGAGGCTACCGCACGGTCGTGATCCTGCCGATGGTCCGCGGGACGCGGGACGACGACGGCCTGGTGCTGGCCGCGAGTTCGCGCGACGTGGAGACGGTGTCGGAGCGCGATATCGCGTTCCTCGAACTCGTGGTCCATCTGGGATCGATCGCCATCGAGAAGGCCCGCTCGCTTCGTGCGGAGCAGGATGTGGCGGCCCGGCTCAACGCCGTCATGGCGGGCAACGCCGCCCTGCTGGACCGCGTGCTCACGGACGGCTCCACGTCGGCGGTCGCCGCCATGATGGCGGAGGTAATCCAGGACCCGTTCGTCGTCGTGGATCTCACCTCGCGAGGCGCTTCGTCGAGACGCTGTCCGTGGCCCGACGTTCTCGACGAGCGAGCCTGGGCGGCGGCGCTGGACGGGGAGCTTCGCTCCGAGTTCCTGACGCTGGCTCGATCCTGCGCGAGTTCCACCCAGTCCGAGCGGCGCGAGATCGCCGTCCGGGTCGGGACGCAGACCCTGCGCCGCTTGGGGACGGTCTGTCCGCTGCGGGTCGACGGCGCGCTCGTCGGCGCGCTGATCGTCTTCCGCGATGCCGCCGAAGCCGGCGCCCTCGACGACCTGCTGATCGAGTGGGCGCGGTTGAGCCTGAGCCTCCAGATGATGCGCGCGCATGTGCGCTTCACCTCCGAGGCAAGCGGGCTCGCGAGCCTGCTCTCGGGCCTCGTGCAGGGTACGCTCTCGGCGGCCGAAGTCACGGAGCGGGGTCAACGCTTCGACATCTCGCCGACCAGGCCGGCGCGACTTCTCGTGCTCGGCCTGCATGATGCATCGGCCCTGAATGGTTTTGCGACCACCGAGGCCTTGCGCGCCGTCTCGGAGGTCGCGACGCGGCACGAGGGCTGCTCCGTCGCGAGAGTGGGTGACACCATCGTGGTGCACGCGGCCGTGTGGGGACGGACCGTGTCGGCGGGGGACGACGTGCGCTGGCGAACGCTCGCCCGTCAGGCGGTGGACGAGCTGGGGCTCGCGACGGGCCAGGGCGTGGTGGCGGTGCGAAGCCGAACCTGCCTGGAGGTCTCGGATTATCCCTCGGCCTTCCGCGACTGCGTCCGCGTCATCGAGCTCGGCCGGCGTTTCGGCCGCACGGGAGAGCTGACTGCGCAGGATTTCGGCCCCCTGCCGGTCCTGATGTCCGCGGTCGACACCGAGGGCATGGGTGAATTCGTGCGCCACCTCATCGGAGGCGTCGCGGCGCACGACGAGACCCGCGGAACGGCCTATCTCGCCACCCTGTCGTCCTATCTCGATCATGGCTGCAGGGCGCAGGCTTGCGCGGCCGCCGTTGGACTTCACGTGACGACGCTTCGTTACCGGCTTGGCCGGCTGCGCGATCTCTTCGGCCTCGCGTTCGAGACCCCGGACCAACGCTTTGCCCTCCAGCTTGCCCTGAGATTCCAGGACGTCCTGAAGCCTTCGCGGGCAGCAACCCTTCCTCCGAAGCGGAGAAGGGAGCGGGCCAGCCTTTCCGCTGCACGATAGCCTGTCTTGCGCGTGCGAAAATGCCCCCGATGATATGAGGAGGCGAGTGATGGCAAGCAGCTGATGATGGGAAATGCGGAAGCCGCGTCAGGCGCTCGGCATATCCTGATGGGCGCCACAGTCGCGAGGACGCTCGACGCCGATGACCAAGTGATGGACATGACGGCCGCCTCGTTCACCTCGGTCTCATTCAATCCGTCCTCCTGATCGTTTGCGTCGGAAACGCCTCTCCGCTCGCCGAGACGCTGGACGAAGCGCGACACTTCCTCAGCCTGCCGCGTCCGGAGCCGCCCCAACGCGATCCGGTCCCGCGAAACTCGCCTGTGGCCGCTCGGCGATTGTCGGAGGGTCGGGCAGCGACGACGCCGCCCTGAGGGGGGCCGCAACGGCGGCGGGCCGGTTTCTTCCGCCGCCTGACCGAAGTGCTGGATCTAAATTGACCATCGCCTCGTGAACTCAGCAGACTGTTGATCGCAAGCGTCTACGAAGCAGAGCAGGTCAGGTGAAGGCGGCGGCACGTGCCGAGACGTACGCGGCAATCGTATCCCGAAGCATCCTCCGGGCCTGCTCCGAGTGATCTGACAGCATCCTTACGTTCGTCGCGTCGGCGTCGAGCCGCTCACGAGCCGATTCGACCTCGCGGGTGATCGCGTCCGGCGCGGGGCCGCCGAAGATCTGACGGCGGCCGACGAACGCCACGGGGTCCATCGCGTCCGCGAACACCTCCGCCGCGAGATGCGGCTCGACGATGCCGAGCTCCTGTGCGGCCTCGTCGAGGGACGTGCTCGTCGCAGCATCCGGCACTATCCGGGCCTCGATGTTGCGGCGCACGAAGACGCTCACCACCTGGTGCGCGCTCCGCCAGTCCAGTCCGGCCACCCGCACGAGGGCTGCCGCGAGGTCGGTCACCTGCGCCCAGTTGGCCCCCGCGAGATGGCGCATGCGGTCCGTCCTGACCGCGAGGTCGCGCATCAGCGGCGTCAGCGTCTCGAGGCGGATCCCGAGCGCCCGTCCCATGTCCCAGAGCATCGCCTGGCTATTGCGGCGCTCCATGATCGGGAAGCCGGTCGGGCCCTTCTCGGCCATCATGACGGTCACGACGATCCCGAGCGACTGGGCGGCGACGCCCTTGATGTCCTCGAGCCCGTCAGGGTTCTTCTTCTGCGGCATGATCGAGCTCGTGCCGCAATAGCGATCCGGCAGCTCGACCATGCCGAATTCCATGGTGGACCAGACGAAGAGGTCGTCGGCGAGCCGCCCGACGTTCTGCGCCAGCACCGCGAGGACACCCGCATATTCCATCTCGAGATCGTGGCTGAGGATCGCGTCCATGGTGTGGGAGAGCGGCGCGTCGAACCCGAGGAGCGCCGAGACGCGGTGGCGGTCGAGCGGGAAGTCGGACCCGGTCATGATGGCGGCGCCCGCGGGCGAGCGGTTCACGCGGGCGTGGAACGAGAGGAGCCGCGCCGTGTCGCGCGCGAAGACCTCCTCGAACATGGTCAGCCAATGCGCGAAGGTCGTCGGCTGCGCGTGCTGCCCGTGCGTGTAGCCGGGCATCACGCTCTCGCGGTGCTCCATCGCGAGGTCGAGCAGCGTCGCGCGCAGCCGGGTCAGCCCCGCCAGCATGCGCTGGACGTGGGTCCGGAACGTGATCCGGCGCGCCACCTCGATCAGGTCGCCCGAGCTGCGGCCGAGATGCAGGCGCCCGCCGACCTCCTCGCCCAGCGTGCGGGTGAGGTAGTGCTCGCCGGAATGCATGCCTCCGTCGGCCTCCGCGCGGGCGCGCTCGATCCCGGCCTCGCCGTCCTGCTCCATCGCGACGAACGCCCGCAGCATCGCGGCCGCGGTCTCGCGCGGGACGATGCCCGCCTCGCCCAGCATCAGCGCATGCGCCTTGTCGAAGGCGTGGATCGCGTGGACGGATTCGCCGAGCAGGTTCGAGCGGTGAAAGTCGAGATGCGCGAGCGGCTCCTCGGTGAGCCGCGCGCCGGCGTTGCGGAAGCCGCGATAGGTCGAGCCCTCGCTCATGATGGTCCCTCCGATGTTCGGGATGCTGCCGGACGCAGATGCGCCAGGATTGCGGCGGGCGACGAGCCCCGGCCGAGGCCGAGCACGGCCTCTTCGAGCGCGGCCGCCCCGGCGGCCCCGAGCGCCGGCTCCGCCAGCGAGCGGTACTTCGCCACGACGTCCGCGTCCGGCAGCGGGTTCGTGGCGGAGCCCGCCGGCACGTCGATCCGCAGGCGCCGCCGCGTCCCGTCCGCGAGGTCGAGCGCCAGGACCGCGCCCACGTTGGTGATCGGCTCCGCGCAGACGGCGACGCGCACGCGCGCGGCCTCGCGCCGCATCGCGGGATCGCGCCGCACGTCCTCGGCGAACATCGGCAGGTCGGCCGCGCCCCGGACCAGCGCGACCGCAAGCGCGTAGGGGAGGCTCATCTGGGCATCGAGCAGTGTCGCCACCTCGGTCGCGCCGCACATGCGCAGGATGGTCGGGTGCACCTCGACCGTGATCCCCGCGACGGTCTCGGGCCGCGCCCCCTTGGCGCGCAGGCGCAGCATCGCCTCGACGGCCGCGTGGGTGCCGCGGCAGGACGCGTAGGGCTTGATGGAGGAGGCGTGGATGCGCCAGTCGCGGCCGAGATCGCGCGTCAGGAGGTCCGGATCGGCGGACGCGCCCGCATAGGTCGGCAGGAAGCCGCCCCAGGGCGCCTCGAAGATCGCGGCCGGCGCCGTCATGCCGTTCCGCGCGAGGAGCGCCGCCATCACGCCGGAGGAGGCCGCGTGCCCCGGGTGGAGCCGCTTCGTCATCGCGCCCTCGCCGAGGAACGCCCAGGTGCCGGACGCGAAGGAGCCCGCGATGCCGAGCGTCGTGCGCGTCGCCGCCGCGTCGAGCCGGAGCAGCCGCGCCACGGCGGCCGCGGCCGCGAACACGCCGCAGGTCCCGGTGGAATGCCAGCCGGCATTGTTGTGCGCGTCGTAGCCGCCCGAAGCGTCGAGCACGCGCCGGCCGAGATCGTAGCCGACCGCGACGGCCGCCACGAGATCGCACTCCGTGGCGTCAGGTGCCAGCGCCAGCGCCGCCATGACGGCCGGCAGGACCACCGCGCCGCTATGGTCGCAGCCGCTCGCGTCGTCGAGCTCGAGCGCGTGCGCGGCGGTCCCGTTGACGAGCGCTGCGGCCGCGGGCGCCAACGTGCCGGGGCGGCCCCACAGCACGGCCTGTCCGGCATCGCCGTAACCGAGGCGCGCGGCTGCGAGCGCCGCCTCCGGCTCGGGCTGGCGAATGCCGGCCAGCGCGGCCCCGAACGTGTCGAGCACGTGGCGTCGCACGGCGTGCACCGTCCGGTCCGGCAGATCCTCGATCGAGAGCTTGCTGTAGGTGGCCGCCAGGACCGCGGCGACCGTCCGTCCGTCGCTGCGCGTCACGGCGTCACTTCGCGCGCGGTTCGGTGTTGATCGTCACCGCCTTCATCTCCGCGTACGGCAGCTCCCATTTGGCGAAGATGCGGGAATAGGCGCCATCCCCCATCATCGCCTCGACGGCCGCCGCGACGGCGTCGCGCAGCCCGGTATTGCCCCGGGCGAAGCCGAACCCCGCGAAATCGACCGCGATCGGGTTGCCGATCAGGACGTATTTGCCGCGGTCGGGCGAGTCCTTCGACTCGTTCATGAACCGGATCGCGTCGACGCCCTGGACGACCGCCACGCAGCGGCCCTGGATGAGCTGCAGGCGCGCGTCGCCCGTGCGGTCGACGAGGACGTACTTGACGTCCGGCAATCCCTTGGCCTGGCAGACCGTGCGGTTGAAGTCCTGGAGGCGGATATAGAAGATGCCGTTGCGGTTGACCGCGACCGGCTTGCCGCAGACATCCTCCACGCGCCGCAGGTCCTGGCCGGCGGCCGGGATCGTGAAGAGCTGCGAGCCGGTCGAGAAGTAGTCGACGAAGTCCGTCTTCTCGCGACGGGTCGGGATGTCCGTCATCCCGGACGCGCCCATGTCGATGCGCCCGGTATCGAGCGAGTTGATGAGCTGGTCGAAGCCCTGCTCGCTCCACTCGATCCTGAGGCCGAGACGGCGGCCGATCTCCTCCGACAGGTCGATGTCGAGCCCCTTCAGCTCCAGCGTGCCGGGGTCCTTGAACTCGAGCGGCGGATAGGTGGCGCTGGTGCCGACGACGAGCTTGCCGGCGGCCCGGACCTTGGCCGGCACGAGGTCTCGCGGATCCTGCGCGCGGGCGCTCACGACCGCCGCGGAGGCCGTGATCGCGAGGCCGAGCAGCCACGCGATGGAGCGATGGAAGGTCGTCATGCGGGGTGCTCTCCGAGGCGGATGGGGCGGCTGGTTTTCATGCGTCTCACGATATGTCGAGGAAGCGGTCGAGCCCCAGGATCCACTCGATCGCGAAGACCAGGAGAACGCTCATCGCGACAAGCAGGGTCGCCATCGCGGCCACCGTCGGATCGTCGATATCGCGGATGTAGCTGTAGGCCTCGACCGGCAGGGTGGTCGTGGTGATGTTCGTCAGGAACACCGCGATGGAGAAGTTGTCCATCGCATCCACGAACGCGAAGGTCCCGCCCGCCACGAGGCCTGGCGCGAGCTGCGGCACCGTCACGCGCCAGAAGGCCGTCATCGGGCCGGCCCCGAGGTTGCGCGCCGCCTTCTCGAGGTCGGGATCCAGCCCCGAGAGGTTCGCGACGAGCGGGCGCAGCACGAGCGGCAGCGTCAGGCAGATCATCGCGACCGTGATCGGCCAGAAGCCCGGACCGATCCCGCTCTGCGACACGAAGGACAGGGCCGCCGTGCCCGTGATGACGCCCGGGATCAGGAGAGGCGCCGACACGAGCGCCACGAGGAGGTCGCGGCCCGGGAAGCGGTGGCGCACCGCCATGAGCGCCGTCGGGGCGGCGATCAGGAGGGCCGCCACCGTGGTGATCGCGGAGATCGCGAGCGAGTTCGCGAGCGCCGCCACGAAGCGGTCGTTCGCGAAGAAGCTCGCGAACCACCGCAGCGTCAGGCCGCGGGCCGAGAACAGCGTCGAGCTGCCGGCGCTGAACGCGTAGGCCACGATGAAGGGCAGGGGTGCCAGCACGAAGGCGAGCGTCGCGAGGCCGATCGCCGTGACGGCGGGCGACACGGTCCGTGAATGATCGCGGCGCGTCATGCCGCCTCCCCGGCGAAACGCGCGGACGCGAGGCGCCGGACCACGCCGACCGCGATCAGGACGGCGAGCACCATCAGGAAGAACACCATGGCGAGCGCGGCCGCGGCCGGCACGTCGTAGCTCGCCTGGATGCGGTCGTAGATCTCGGTCGCGAGCACGTGCACGCGCCCGCCGCCCAGCATCTGCGGGAAGAGGAACGCGCCGAGCGAGAGCGCGAAGGCGAGCGAGGTCGCGGCCGTGAGGCCGGGCAGCGAGAGCGGCAGCGTGACGGCGAGGAAGGTCCTGGCGCGCGACGCCCCGAGATTGCGCGCCGCGTGTTCGAGCTCCTCCGGGACGGTCCGCAGCGCGCTGAACAGCGTGAGGACGAAGAAGGGCAGCACGAAGTTGAGGACGGAGATGACGACCGCCGTCTCGTTGTTGATGAGGGCGAGCGGCGGAAGCCCGATCGCCCGCAGCCCGTTGTTGAGGATGCCCCGGTTGCCCAGGATGATGAGCCACGCATAGGCGCGCGTGACCCCGCCCGACAGGAAGGTCGCGACGAGGCAGAAGAGGACGACGCGCCTGAGACGCGTCGAATGCGACCGCGCGAGCACGCGGGCGAGCGGGAAGCCCAGGAGTACGCACAGGACCGCGACCGTGGCGGAGATCCGCAGCGTCGTCACGACCGCCCGCCACGCCCCGTCGGAGTTCAGGATGCGGATGTAGTTGCCGACACCCGGCGGGCCGCTGAAGACCGCCGTGCCGGGCTTGAGGCCGAGCAGGCTGACGCCCGCGAAGGACGCGATCACGGCGGCGAACAAGGCCACGATGACGAGCGAGGGCAGCGCCAGGAGGAGGGCGCCGCGGTCCGAGCGGCCCCGCGCTCTCACGACGACAGCACCGAGCAGCGCGCCGCCGCGAAGCTGAGCGCCACGGCGGCGCCGGGCTCGACGGGCGAGGCGTCGCGGCGGATCTCGGTGACCACCACGACCGTGCCGTCGGGAAGCCGGGTCTCGTAGCGCAGGCAGGCGCCGAGCAACTGCACGAAGGTCACGGTCGCGGCGACCGCGCCGTCGTGCGCGGGGCCGAGCGTGACCGCCTCCGAGCGGATCGCCAGGGTGACCGGCCCGGGCGCCGCCGCGGCGGCGCGCGGCACGCCCGTCACGGCATGCCCGGCGACCTCCACCGCGCCGTCCTCGCGCAGGTGCGCGGCCAGCAGGTTCTCGACACCCGTGAATGCCGCGACGTAGCGCGTGCGGGGATGATCGTGGATCTCGAGCGCCGTCCCGGCCTGCTCGACCCGGCCCTCGCGGATCACCGCGATGCGATCGGACAGGACGATCGCCTCGCGCTGGTCGTGCGTCACCATCACGGTCGTGAGGCCGAGCGCGCGCTGCAGCTTGCGTAGCTCGACCTGCATCTCCTCGCGCAGGTTCTGGTCGAGCGCGCCGAGCGGCTCGTCGAGGAGGAGCAGGCGCGGCTCTGTCACGACCGCGCGCGCGAGCGCCACGCGCTGCCTCTGGCCGCCGGAGAGCTGGGCCGGCCGGCGCGCGGCGAGGCTCCCGATGCGCACGAGCGCGAGGGCGGCGTCCACCCGGCGCGCGGCGTCGCGCTTCGGCACCCGCGCCATGCGCAGGCCGAAGCCGATATTCTCCCGCACGCTCATATGCGGGAACAGCGCGTAGTGCTGGAACAGCATGGCGGCCCTGCGCTTCTCGGGCGGGACGGCGAGGATCGATCGCCCGTCGATCAGGATGTCGCCCCGGTCGGGCGTGACGAACCCGGCGATGCTCTGGAGGATCGAGGTCTTGCCGCAGCCGGACGGGCCGAGGAGCGCCAGGACCTCGCCCGGCTCGACCGCGAGGCTCACCCCGTCGATCGCCCTGACCGGGCCGTAGGCCTTCGCGAGCCCCTCGATCTCGAGCCGGCACGACGACGCGTCCATCCCCGACGACCTCAAGCCGGACGCCGCCCTACCTGGCGACGGCCTTGTTGAAGGCCTCCGTCCATTCGCCGAGGCGCTCGTTGATCTTCGCCTCGTCGAAGGTCACGGCGTTCTCGCGGGTCGGCAACACCGCCACGAGCGCGTCGGCGGGCTTCACCTCGGCATTGACGGGGCCGAGGTTGTAGACGTCAGTCATGTGCTTCTGCCAGTCGGCCGCGAGCGCGCGGTCGATGAAGGTCGCGGCCGCGTCCTCGTTGCCGTTCCTCACCATCATCATGCCCTCGAAGATCAGCGGCGTCGGCTTGGGGCTCGCCATCGCGACCGGGACGTTCTGGTCCGCCAGCTCCTTCACGGCAGAGGGCGATCCGATCATCGCCATGATCTCGCCGCGCGCCAGCGCCCGCCGGGCCGTTGTGTCGGACGAGTTGAACATCGCGACCTGGTCCTTCTCCTTGGCGAGGAAGTCCATGCCCGGCTTCACGTCGTCGATCGAGCCGCCGTTGAGGAGCGCGGCGATCAGGATCGTGCGGCCCGGATAGACGGTGGGGGCCGGCAGCGCGATGTTGTTCTTGAAGGGCGGCGTGAACAGCTCCTGCCAGGACGTGACCTTGCCGCCCGGCACGAGGTCGGGTCGGTACACGATCCCGGTCGGGAAGTACCAGTAGGCGACGAAATCGTCCTTCACGGCGCCCGGGATCAGCTTGGCGAGATTGGGGATCTTCGCCTTCGGCAGCGGCACGAACAGCTCCCTGTCGGTCGCGGCCCGCATGGCGATCGCCTCGCCCGTGAACCAGACGTCGACGCCCGGATTGGCGCGCGAGGCCTGGAGCTTCGCCAGGCCCTCGGCGGAGCTGTTCTGGATCACCGGGACGATCTCGATCCCGGTCTCCTGCCTGAAGGCGGGCGCCAGAGGCTTCAGCACCCGCTCCCAGGTCGACCCGAAGGTCATTACCTTCACCTGCCTCGCCTGCTGCGCGTCGGCGCGTCCGGCGGTCAGGAGGGCGGCCACTAGGCTGGCCGCGAGAGCGGCGGCATGCAGGGCATCGCGCTTCGTGATGGTCATGTCTCACTCTCCATGGAACGGTTGATCGCGATCGTACACGATGCGGCCAGCGCACATCGTCCAGGCGACGGCGCCCTCCTCGTCGATCAGGACGAGGTCGGCGTCCTGCCCCGGCGCGAGGCGCCCCTTCGCGGACAGGCCGAGCGTGCGCGCGACGTTCGTCGTCACGAAAGGCAGGGCTCCGGACCAGCCGAGCCCGCCTTGCCCGGCGAGGCGCGCCACGTCCCGCATCAGGATGGCGGGCGGGACGGCCGCGAAGCCGCCGCCGCGTCTCGGCACCGCGACGCCGGCATCCGAAGAGAGCGTGATCCGGCCGGCCGGCACGCCCGCGTCGAGAGCCCGCATGACGGCCTCGACGGGATCGATCCCGCTCGGGATATTATCCAGCGGACCGAGGCAGCAGGTCACGTCCATGACGCCGCCCGCCTTGGCGAAACCGACCGCCTGCTCGAAGACCGGCGACACGTCGGGCTGCCGGTTCACGTGGGTCGGGACGGCTTGGCCCCGCGGGAAGTCCAACCGGTCGACGAGGTCGAGCAGCGCTCCGATCCCGTCCCGGAGCCGCCCGACATGCAGGTGGAGCACGGCCGCCTTGCCGGTCATCGCGCGCGCGGCCACGAGTTCGCCCGCGAGCGCCGCGAAGGCCGCGGCGTCGAGGTTCGGGAAAAGGCGTTCCGCCAGCGCGCTCTTCGCCCCGATCACGGCATCGATCAGCGCGATGTCGGAGCGGACGCTGCCCGTGACGCACGGCGCGGGGAGCCGCATCGCGCCCGTATAGGCGTAGGCCGACAATCCGGCGCGGCGCAGCTCGTGCACCTTGCGCAGCAGGAGCGGCAGCGTCTTGCCCTCGATCTCGGACCCGAGCAGCCCGACGACCGTCGTGACGCCCCCCGCCACGATGTCCCGGAACGCGATTTCCGGCCTGCGGGCGTCCGGCCCGTCGCCGTCGCCCCCGCCGAGCACGTGGATGTGACCGTCGACGAGGCCCGGGATCACGATTCCTCGCGGGCAATCGCGGATCGCGACGCCCGGCAGTCCGCCGGTCGTCAGGTCCCGTCCCATCGCGAGGATCCGCCCGCCGCCGATCAGCATGTCCTGGGCGCCGAGCGCCTCCGGGACCATCACGGAGGCGGCGCGCAGGAGCGTCAGCGGGGCGAGACCCGCCCCGTCGCTCCTGCCTGCCTGCCTGGCACCGCCGTCCATCACCGCCCGTTCCGGTCCCGCGGGATCGATCCCGCGCATCGTCCATCAAGGCGCTCGCGGCAACGAGCGCAACTGATGAATGCTCAATTCAGTCGTGATGCGATTTCATGTACATTGAGGAGGCATTCTGTCTCATCAGGCCTCTTTCCCGCAGGCCTCTTTCCCGCACGTATGAATGCCCATCACCTGTCTCCTGAATATGGATCACTTCAACGGGCGCGCCGGGCCCGCATAGAAGTGGCTCGACCCTAGACCGGAACACGCCGTGACGCTCCCCCACCTTCTGCCGCCCGGCCTCGTCGTCAACACGATGAAGGGCGACGTCGCCGAGCACCGCGCCGGCGCCTGGCTGACCTGGGACGGCACGCTCGACCTCGATTGCGCGATCCTCGGCGTGCCCTACGACGGCGCCTCTGTGGTCCGGACGGGATCGCGGGGCGGTCCCGACGCGGTACGGCAGGGGCTCATGTACTTCACCACCTATTCGAGCCGCGACCGCCGCACGATGACGGCGTT
>CAXUHE010000056.1:0-7778 GCA_964250725.1 uncultured Enterovirga sp.
TCGTTGACCGCCTTGAACCGGTCGAGGTCGAGACACAGGACTGCGCTCGGCTCGCTCGACGAACCCGAGGCGGTCGCCTGGACCATCCGGTCATGGAAGAGCGTCCGGTTCGGCAGTTCCGTGAGCGCGTCGTGGCGTGCCATGTGGATGATGCGCGCCTCGGCCCGTTTGCGCGCCGTGACGTCGCTGTAGGTCGCCACCCAGCCGCCGGATTCCATCGGCTGGTAGCTCGTCTCCATGACGCGCCCTTCGTCGAGCGTCATCTGCAGCGTCGTGGGCTGGCCCAGCGCGAAAATGGCGCGGCGCTCCTCCATCAATTCGTCGAAGGTACGCCTGGGATGCAGGCCTTGATCCACCCCGTAGGCGACGATGTCGGCCAGCGTCGTCCCGGGCTTGGCCAACTCCGCCGGCAGCCGGAAGATCTCCCGATATCGTTCGTTGCACACGATCACGCGCAGGTTCCGGTCGAGCATCAACAGACCTTCGGCCATGTTGTTGAGCGCGGCATCGAAGCGATCGTTCTGCTCGATGACGCGTGCATCCGCGTTCGCCTGCTCGGTCACGTCGTTGTAGACGGTCACCGAGCCCCGGCCATCGGCTAGCGGGGTGAAATGGACGTCGAGGATGAGACCGCTCGGCAGTGGCTGGCGGAAATGTGTCGCCTCGCCCGAAGCTAACTGCCTGCGGCGATGTTCGAGGATCTCGATCGCGCTCGTGCCGGGAAAATTGCCGACCGCGACGGCTTGCTCGACCACCTCCCGCATCAGCATGCCCGGCCGTACGGCA
Organism: uncultured Enterovirga sp.; assembly: GCA_964250725.1. Taxonomy (GTDB): domain Bacteria; phylum Pseudomonadota; class Alphaproteobacteria; order Rhizobiales; family Beijerinckiaceae; genus Enterovirga. The sequence goes on from CAXUHE010000056.1 coordinate 787, forward strand.
TCGGTCGAAAGGCGGTAGAACTGCGGGAATTTCGGGTTGACCAGCACGACGCGCTCGTCGGCGTCGACCATGAGCAGCCCGTGAGACATGTGGGCGAGCGCGGCATCGAACAGGACGTTCTGCTCCGTCACCCGTCGTTCGACGGACAGGCGTTCGGTCACGTCCTCGTAGGTCGCGATCCAGCCGTCCTGCGGTGCCGGTCTGCAGATGATCTCGATGATGCACCCATCGGCGAGTTGCTGATGACACGTGCTCGACCGCTCGCCTCTCACCATCGCCAAGCGCTCGGCATGGATCTCGTCGACCGTTCGTCCGGCGGGATGACGGCCGAGGCCGATCCCGAGTTCGACGATCGCGCGGTGGGGAATCCCCTCGTAGAGTTGTCCCGGCGACAGCCCGTAGAGCTCCTCGTAACGCCTGTTCCAGACCGCAAGCCGCCCCTGCGCATCGAACAGGCAGAGCCCTGCCGGCATGCTCTCCAACGCTGTATCGAAGCGCCGGCTCTGCTCCGCGAGCTGGCGTTCGAACGTCGTTCGATGGGTTATGTCATCCAACGTCGCGACCCAGGCGCCGTCCGGCATCGGCCGATGCGTGAGGGCGATCACCCGGCCGTCGCTCATATCCAGGTCAACCGCGAAGGGCCGGTTCTCCGCCGCGCGCGCCATATGCTTGGTCACGAAGGCAGTGGAATCGCGATCAGGATGTCGCTGGGTCGAGGCGCAGCACTCCAGGATCTCGCGAAAGGTCGTACCAGGCCGCGTCAGCTTCCGGTCCAATCGCAGCAAGCCGGCAAAGTGCTGATTACACAGGAGAAGTCGCATGTCCCGGTCGAACATGCATATTCCTTGGGCCATCGTTTCGACAACGGCGTGAAGCAGAGCCGTCGGTTGCCGCAGCGCGGCCTCGGCTCTGTACCGGGCAGACACGTCCTCATAGGTCATCACCCATCCGCCGCCGGGGACGGGGCGAAACTGGGTTTCGATGATCCGGCCATCTGCAAGGTGCTGGAGCAGTGTTGCGGCATTCTGATCCGCGAGGCGGCGCGCTCGCGCCTCCAGAACCGTCTCGATCGTCTCACCCGGAAAATGACCTGCCGCGACGCCGTGCGCGACCAGTTCCGGCATGGTCAGGCCGGGATGAATGATGGAGCGGTGAAGCCCGAACAGCGCGAGGAAACGATCGTTGCAGAGGATGACCCGCTCCGCCGCGTCCGTCATGACGAGACCGTGCGGCAGATGCGCGAGAGCGGCATCGAGCTGCCGCTTCTGCTCGCTCGATGCGTCCTGCGCTTCCTGTTCCGCCGTGATGTCGGTGCCGACGCCGCGATAACCCACAAACGCGCCGGCCTCGTCGAAGATCGGATCGCCGCTGATCCGGATCCATCGACGCCGGCCGTCCGGATGGTCGAAGGGATACCGGAAGCCCCGGAACGGACGCCGTTGCGCCAGGTCCTCCTCATGCTCCTGCCAGAACGCCCTGTCATGCGCATTGGCCGCGATGTCGCTGCCGCGCAGGCCGACGAAGGCTGATGCGGGCCGGCCCGTCATCGCTTCGAAGCGTCCCACGGACGTCGTGTATCGCAGGTCGGCATCCATCTGCCAGAACCAGTCCGACGCCATATGGACGTAATCTTCGAACGAGTTCGGCAGCATAACAAACCTCGACCGGGTCGCAGTTTCTGCCGATGATCTGAAGATTCAGTGTGCGTCCCGAGGGAGCGGACATCTAAGCGGCCGGGACACGCGTGTCGCGCTCTGCCGCAGATCGCCGCTTCATCGTGCGCGTCGAGACGGCCTCCCGGGCGACGGCCGCCGGACACCGGTCAGACAGAGTGCTCGTCGAGGATCGCCAGGAAGTCTTTGGCCCGTTCTGCCCAGCCGAACTGCCCCTGCGGCGGGACCGCGTTGCGCCGCGCAGACGGCACGGTCGCGAGCCGGTCGAGCGCGGCGACGACATCCGCGGGCGTGCTCGCGATGTGGAGATGAGCCGCCAGATCCCGGGCGGCCGGGATGTCGGTCGTGATCAGCTCGAGGCCGGCGCGCAGACAGTGGTAATATCGCAAGGGATCGAGGTAGCGCGTGAGCGGAGATCCGACGACGTAGGGCGCGAAGGTCACCGAATATGGAGCGAGCAGCGTCGTGAGATCGGAAGCCCGATACGCACCGTGATAGCGGACGTTGGGGCGCCTCGACGTCAGTCCTTCGAGAGCTGCCCGGGTCGCCGCGTCGTCGCCACTCATCACTCGCCCGTGGATCTCGAAGAGACGGGCCGGCGAGGCCGCCGCGACCGCGTCGAGAAGATCGAGATCGATCCGGGCGTCGAGGCTCGCCATAACCAGGACTCGACCGGGATCGATGATGGCGCGGGTGCCCGGCTCGACCTCGGACGCGTTGCCGAGGTGACGCGAGCGCGGGAACAGCTCCGCCAACGTCGGGGCGGCATGTACGGTCAGGTTGGACGACGCGACGAGCAGACGCTGGGCGAGATCGGCCTTGGCGAAGGCGAGTCCGACATTGCCGTAGCGGAGATCGTCGTGAAGGTCGAAGCACCGGATCCCGCCGAGCCGGACGCCGAGACACAGCGAGAGGAACGGGAACGCGAGATTGGTGGAGTTGAGCACGAGGGGCCGTGCTCGCCGCAGCCGCCGGGCGAGCGTCCAGAGGCCGGACCAGCCCGTCGTGACGGGTTCGAGGGTCTCGCCATCCGGCGAGATGCGGAACGCCTCGGGCCGGCGCTTCAGGAACACGTAATGGACCTCACGCCCGAGCCTTGCCAACTCGCGGGCGATCGGCAGGCGAAAGTCGGAATGCCAGGGTCGAACGGTCAGGACGACGATGACGGACGTCCGGCGATCTCGCGTTCTCACGCCCGAGCTCTCGCGAGTCGCAGGCCCCCTCGGCCGACACCGGTGAGCCTTGCCCGCCGAAGCTGGAGGACGAGCCGATCGACACGCGACACGACCAAGCCTCTCACGAGGCGCCCAGGCTCTCCGTGAGGCGTCCAGTCCGCCCGGGACGTACGATCCCGTCCATGCAAACGCAGTCCGACAACCCGGCTCCGCATCGCCGCTCCTTACCAGCCGCCCGGTGTTCGAACCCCTAACGGACCTGTCGAGACCGCGAGTCTGGCGATCCGCCTCGCGGCAGATCGCATCACGGTTCCAAGAGGTTCCGTCGAGACGGCACTCAATCGACCGGGCTCACCCGCGTTGCGGCTCCCGCGACCTGCTCCGAACGGCTGGACCGTCCTGACGTGAAGCGGCCGAAGCGTTGCATGAGAGGTTGTGCGAGTTCGCGAACATAGCGGCGCGAGGCCGGGACGGATAGCGTCGCGAAGGGGACGGCGATCGCCCACCAACCGAGGTCGCGCCAGAACAGGCCTGTCGCCACTCCGGCCCACCAGAGCGCCGTCAGGCCATAGTTCGGCGATCCTACCGCTCTGACCAGTTGGATATGGAGCAGGAGGTAGGCCGGAAGCGTGGCAACTTCCGCGAGGCCGTACCCGCGCAAACCCAGGAGCGGGACGGCGATCGCCGCCACGGTGGCGAGAATGGCGACGTGGAGTGTGTGGTAGACCGCCAGCGGCATGTTCCGGTCGAGCACCGACAGCGCCGCCACATGTATGCTGAAGGGCGCGATCGAGAAATACGACAGGGCCACGTACGGATAGAGGGAGAGCACGGGTAGCCACCGCGTTCCGAACACCAACGGAATGATCCACTGGCCGAACCACCCGAACCCGAGCACGATCGTGCCGATCGCGAGCGTCTGGAGTTCCACGCCCTGCGTGATGGCGCGGAGAAATCGTGGGCGGTCGTCGACGACACGCCGCAGAACCGAGACCGATAGCCGCCATGCGATGTATTTCAGGAAGCTCAGCATCTCGAGGATGCCCATCGTCATGCCCACGAGGCCGACCGCGCTCGCCCCGAGCGCCGGGCCGACGATCAGCGGATTGACCAGGTTGCGCGCCTGCCAGATCCAATTCTGCAGCGAGAACGTGAGCGAGTATCCGAGCAGATGACGGGCGATCTCGGGCCGGAACCGGAAGATCGGCCACGTCTTCGACAGGGTGTGGAAGAGGATGAACGATGCGGCCTGCTGGGCGACGAACGCGAAGGCGAGCGCGATCGGGCCTCGGCCGCCCAGCACGAGCGGAACCGCGATGGCGTAGTAGATGAGCTGACTCGCGATATCGACAGCGACGACAGAGCGGAAATTGAGTGCACGTTCGAGCCGGACGCTTCCTGGCAGCGAGAGGACCTGCAGGGGGATCGCGAGGATGAAGACGCGCAGCACCGGGCCGAACCCCTCCACGTTCACGAAGCCGGCGAGCAGCCCCGTCGTGGTCTCGATGCCGACCATGAGGAGGACCGCCATGGCGGCCAGGATGGTGTAGCTCGTGCCGTAATCCTCCCGCGACAATTCGCCCTGATGGCGCAGGAGGCAGACGCCGAGCCCGACCTGGCCGAGGCTCAGCGCATATTGGTAGATGCCGTACGCCGCCACGTAGGACCCATACCCGTCGGGGCCGAGAAAGCGGCTGATGAGCAGAACCCCGATGAACTTGAGGACGATCGAGATCACCTGACGCCCGAACAGCAGCGTGCCGCCTTGCAGAATCGTCGCGCGGAAATTCGGTTCGGGGGGCGTGCTCGCGCCGGTCTGCATGGGCTGCATTCCTCGATCGTGGTCGGCCCGTCCCGCGGTGGCCAAGAAGGCGGGCGAGGGTGGCGTCGAGCCGACGCCTCATGCCGGTAAGGCGGCCTGCGCCGAAAGTCGATGACCGCGACGCCGCGCGCGCTCCGGGCGTCTCGTCGGTCAGGTGCTGCCGGGTGGGTGCAGGGCAGTCGGCGTCGGCAACCAGGCTCGGCCTTTGGGCGGTGCCGCGACGCCGAGATGCGTCGCCAGCGTCGCGCCGATATCCGCCAGGGTCGGACGTAGGCCGAGTCCTCCCTTCGAGGTGGCGGCTACTTCGCGCGAAGTGGCGGGTCCGAAGGCCAGGATCGGCACCTGCTCGCGCGTATGGTCGGCGCCGCGCCAGGTCGGATCGTTGCCGTGGTCGGCCGTGACGATGCAGAGGTCGCCGGATCCGAGTGCGCCGACGATCTCGGGCATGCGCGCGTCGAACCGCTCCAGGGCCGCCGCGTAGCCTGCGACGTCCCGGCGATGGCCGTACTCCGTGTCGAAATCGACGAGGTTCACGAAGACGAGCCCGCCCTCCGGCAGGCGCCGGAACGCGTCGAGCGCCGCGTCCAGGCAGGCTTCGTTGCCGCCGGGCTTCATCTCGGTGCCGGTCGCCCGGTGGGCGAAGATGTCGCCGATCTTGCCGACCGACACGACGGGGCGCCCTGCCTCGGCGACCCTGTCGAGCAGCGTGCCGGCGGGCGGCGGCATGGCGAAGTCGCGGCGATGCGCGGTGCGGAGGAACCCCGTGTCGGCGGTCCCGACGAAGGGGCGCGCGATCACCCGCCCGATGCGGAGCGGGTCGCAGAGGCGCCGGGCGATGCGGCACGTCCCATACAGTTGCTCAAGGCCGAACGCCTCTTCGTGCGCGGCGATCTGGAAGACGCTGTCGATCGAGGTGTAGCAGACCGGCCGGCCGGTCCGGAGGTGCTCGGCCCCGAGCTCGTCGATGATGGCCGTGCCCGAGGCGTGCCGGTCGCCGAGGATGCCCGGCAGGCCGGCCTCCCGCACCAGGGCCGCCACGAGGTCGGCCGGGAAGGCGGGCCGGACATCGGGAAAGTACCCGAAGGCCGTCTCGGCCGGTGCGCCCGCGATCTCCCAATGGCCGGACGGCGTGTCCTTGCCGCGCGACACCTCGCGGCCGACGCCCCATCGGCCGAGGGAGACGCCCGCCGGCGCGAGCCCGGGCGGCATGGTCCCGGTGCTCGCCTGACAGCAGAGGCCGAGGCCCAACCGCGCGAGATGCGGCAGCGCGAGCGGTCCCGATCGAAGCCCCGCCCGGTCGGCGTGGCCCGCCGCGCAGGCGGCCGCGATGTGGCCCAGCGTGTCCGCCCCCTGGTCGCCGTAGGCGGCGGCATCCGGCGCGCCCCCGATCCCGACGGAATCGAGCACGATCAGAAGGGCGCGGCTCATGTCCGCGGCATGGCCGGCGGCGTCACTCGCGGATGACGCCCGGCACCGCCGCGGCGTCGAGCCCGAAAGCGGCCGCGAAGAGAGCGCGCGCATAGGCGGTCTTCGGCCCGGCGAAGAGGTCGGCCGCCGGCCCCTCCTCGACGACGCGGCCGTCCTGCATGACCACGACGTGGTTCGCGAGCGCACGCACGACCTTCAGGTCGTGGCTGATGAACAGGTAGGCGAGGCCGCGCTCGCGCTGCAACCGGCGCAGGAGGTCGACGATCTGCGATTGTACGGATTGGTCGAGCGCGGAGGTCGGCTCGTCCAGCACGACGAAGCGCGGCTTCAGCGCCATGGCGCGCGCGATCGCGACGCGCTGGCGCTGACCGCCCGAGAACTCGTGCGGGTAGCGGTCCATGGTGGCGGGATCGAGCCCCACGTCGTGCAGCGCGCGCGCCACGACGTCCCGCCGCGCGGCGCGCGACAGGGATCGGTCCTGCACGCGCAAGCCCTCCTCGACGATCTCCGCGACCGACAGGCGCGGCGAGAGCGAGCCGTACGGGTCCTGGAAGACGACCTGCATGTCGCGCCGCATCGGGCGAAGCGCGCGCGCCGAGAGGCCGTCGATGCGCCGGCCGAGCACCGTCACCGGACCTTCGGAGCGCGTCAGGCGCAGGAGCGCGAGGCCGAGCGTCGTCTTGCCCGAGCCCGATTCGCCCACGACCCCGACCGTCTCGCCCTGGCGGACCAGGACCGAGACCCCGTCGACCGCCTTCACGTGCCCGACAATGCGCCGCATCAGGCCGCGCTTCAGCGGGAACCACGTCTTCAGCGGCCCGGCCTGCGCGAGGATCTCGGCGTCGCGCCCGACGGGGTTCGGTACGCCCCGGGGGGAGGCCGCGAGCAGCGCGC
>CAXUHE010000056.1:7788-18746 GCA_964250725.1 uncultured Enterovirga sp.
GGTCCGCGATCCTCCGTACGATGCCGAGATCGTGCGTGATGAAGAGCATCGCCATGCCGGTCCGACCCTTCAGGTCGGCAAGGAGCGCCAGGATCTGCGCCTGCACGGTGACGTCGAGTGCGGTCGTGGGCTCGTCCGCGACGAGCAGCGAGGGCTCGCAGGCGAGCGCCATCGCGATCATGACGCGCTGGCGCTGTCCCCCGGAGAGCTGGTGCGGGTAGGCGGAGAGGCGGCTCGCGGCGTCGCGGATGCCCACGAGATCCAGGAGCTCGAGCACGCGCGCCCGCCGCGCCCGGCCGGACAGGCCGCGATGCAGCGCCAGGATCTCGCCGACCTGCCTCTCGATCGTGTGGAGCGGGTTCAGCGAGGTCATCGGCTCCTGGAACACCATGGTGATGTCGGCGCCACGGACCCGCCTGATCTCGGCATCGCGAAGGGCGAGGAGATCGCGCCCCTTGAAGAGGATGCGGCCGGAGGGGTGGTGCGCCGCCGGGTAGCTCAGGAGCTTGAGGATGGAGAGCGCGGTGACGGATTTGCCCGAACCCGATTCGCCGACGAGCGCCAGCGTCTCGCCTGGCGCGATGTCGAAGGAGACGTGGTCGACCGCGGGCATGCTCGCGCCGCCGCCGAACGCGACGGAGAGGTCCTGGACCGAGAGGAGCGGCGAGGCGGTCATCGGGGGCGGACGGATCGACGGAGCGACGGGTGATCCATGGCCGAATGCGCCGCCCGCGCCGCCCCGGATGCTCGCGAACGGGAACTGATCATCACGCGCACGCTCGCATGTCCGCGAGCTGGCTGTCTACGAACTGCATGCGCTTCGCGCGGTGCGAGCGGCATGCGCAGGGAACACGACATCGCGAACAATCCGTTAACGCATGCGCAGGATGCATGGCCATGGTGCAGTGCACACGGATTGTCCGACTTCCACTTAAGTCTATATTGCACTGCAACAAAGGAAACGCCCGAGACATTGTTTCGGAGATTGTCATGCCCGCAGCCGCAGCCCAGCTTCATTCCTTCATCGCGCCCCAGGACGGTATCGCGCCGACGGCCCGCAAAGGTCTCTTCGCCCGCGTCATGTCGGGTTTGTATGAGGCCCGCTCGCGCCAGGCCGAGCGCGAGATCGCGCACCTGATCGAGCTCAAGGGTGGTCGCCTGACCGACGACCTCGAGCGGCAGATCGAGCGCCGCTTCATCTGAGGGGCGCCTCGTCCCACAGGCAGGCCTCGATCCGGTCGAGGCCGTCGGTCAGCGCCGCAGGCCCCGGCTGGAGAATGATCGGGGACTTCACCTCGTAGAGCCGCCCGTCCCGTACGGCCGGCACGGCGTCGAAGCCCGGCCGCGCCGCCACCTTCGCCGGCCGAAAGCGCTTGCCGCACCACGAGCCCAGGATCACGTCGGGCGCGGCAGCGATCACCGCCTCCGCGTCCACGATCCGATCTTTGGCGGAGGGTTCTCGCGCCAGGGCTGCGAAGACGTCGCGGCCACCCGCCGCCTCGACGATCTCCGACACCCAGCCGATCCCGGAGATCATCGGCTCGTCCCACTCCTCGATATAGACCCGCGGCCGGACGGCCCTGCTGGCATGGCGCTCGCGCGCTGAGTCGAGCCGGCGTTCGAGCGTGTCCGCGAGGGCGTCTGCGCGCTCGGGCGCCCCGACCATCGCGCCCAGCATCCTGACCATCGCGAGGATGCCGGAGACGTCGCGCTGGTTGAAGGCGTGGACCGCGACCCCGGCGCGCACGAGGTCGCGGACGATGTCGCTCTGGAGATCGGAGAAGGTGAGGACGAGGTCGGGCGCGAGGTCCAGGATCTTCGGCATGTCGGCGGAGATGAAGGCCGAGACGCGCGGTTTCTCGCGCCGCACCCGCGCCGGGCGGACCGCGTAGCCCGACACGCCGACGATGCGGTCCTCCTCGCCGAAAAGGTAGAGCGTCTCGACCGTCTCCTCGGTCAGGCACACGATCCGCTCCGGCGGCCAGCGCCTCATCGCGTCGGCCGGGTCACGAATAGGCGGCCTTGAGGTCGAGCGTCGAGCGCTCGCCGATCGCGTCGTAATGCTGCGCGAGCCAGGCTTTCGCAGCCGTCCGGCCGAGATCGCGCAGCCGGAGCAGGAACCCGAACTCGGCCGTCAGCCGGGAGGAGGCGGACAGGCCTTCCAGGCTCCCGTCGCCGCCGATGCGGTGCATGAGGACGCGCTTGTAATCCACGTCCGAGAGCTTGCCCTCGTCGATCAGCCGGGCGACGAAATCGATGACGCGCAGCTCCCGCAGGAGCCCTGCGTTGAAGTTGATCTCGGTCAGCCGGTCCTGGATCTCGAAGGTCCCGGTCGGGGTCTCGCGCCGCTCGATCGGGTTGATCTGCACGAGCAGCACGTCGTCGCAATGGGCGTGGTAGAAGAGCGGGAAGATCGCCGGGTTGCCCGAGTAGCCGCCATCCCAGAAGGGCTCGCCGTCGATCTCGACCGCCCGGAAGACGCTCGGCAGGCAGGCCGAGGCCATGACGTGGTCGGCCGCGAGCTCGCCCGTCTCGAACAGACGGATCTTGCCCGTCCAGACCGATGTCGCGGCGACGAACAGGTGGATGTCGGCGCGCCGCACGCGCTCGAAATCCACGACCGAGTTCAAGGTGCCGCGCAGCGGGTTGAGGTCGAGCGGGTTCGCCTGCGACGGGCTGAAGCTCTGCTGCCAGGTCCGGGTCCAGGCGTCCAAGGGTGACGGGGCCTGGGACCAGAAGCCGAGGAGCCCGTCCAGAATGTTGCGCTGGATGTCGAAGAGCCCGCCATCCGGGCTGACCCGGCGCCAGAACGATTCGAGCCTGGCGCGTGCGCCGTCCGGGCCGCCCTCCTGCCAGCCGTCGACCATCACGACCGCGTTCATCGATCCGGCGGACGCGCCCGTGATCGCCTCGATGGCGAGCCGTCCGTCCTCGATGATCGCGTCGAGGACGCCCCACGTATAGGCGCCGTGCGCGCCCCCGCCCTGGAGCGCCAGCGAGACGGTCTTCTCGGCCCGCGGGCCCGCGAGGCCGGCGCGCCGCCGGGCGGGCGGACGTCCGGTCACGCGGCCGTCCAGCCGCCGTCCATCGACAGGTTCGCGCCCGTGATCTGGGCTGCGGCGTCCGAACACAGGAACACCGCGAGCGCCGCCACCTGCTCGGGCGTGACGAACTCCTTCGTGGGCTGCCCGGCCAGCATCACGTCCGCGATGACCTGCTCCTTCGTGAGATTGCGCACCCTCATCGTGTCGGGGATCTGCGCCTCCACGAGCGGCGTCCACACGTAGCCCGGGCTGATGCAGTTCACCGTGATACTATGGGTCGCGAGCTCGAGCGCGACGGTCTTCGTCAGGCCCGCGAGACCGTGCTTCGCCGCCACGTAGGCGGACTTGAACGGCGAGGCGACGAGCGAGTGCGCCGACGCGGTCGAGATGATGCGGCCCCAGCCGCGCGCCTTCATGCCGGGGATCGCGGCCCGCATGGCGTGGAAGGCGGATGAGAGGTTGATCGCGATGATCTGGTCCCACTTCTCAGGCGGAAACGCCTCGACGGCCGAGACGAACTGGATGCCCGCATTGTTCACCAGGATGTCGAGCGCGCCGAACGTATCCTCGGCAAGCTTCACCATCCCGGCGATCTCGTCGGGCTTCGTCATGTCGGCGGGCGAGTAGATCGCCCTCACGCCGAACTCGGCCTCGATCCGGGCGCGCTCGGCCTCGATCGCCGCCGCCTCGCCGAACCCGTTGATGACGACGTCCGCGCCCTCGGCCGCGAAGGCCCGCGCGTAGGCGAGCCCGATGCCGCTCGTCGATCCCGTGACGAGGGCCGTCCTGGAGGTGAGCGTCATGTCCGATGCCATCCGCGATGAGTGCCCGCATAGGCCGAGGCGACCGCGATGTCACGGTCGGCGAGTCAGCCGAAGAGGTCGGCGTGCGTGCCTGCGCGCACGAAAACGATGGTGTCCCGTTCGATCTGGTAGATGAGGAGGAAGTCGCCTCCGATGTGACATTCGCGGTGATCGGCCCATTCGCCTTTCAGCGCATGGTCGAGCCATTCGGGACCGAGCGGCGCGTCATCGGCGACGAGCATCATCATCGCCTCCTTGAGCTGGCGCATGTCGAACCGCCCGGATCGTGTCAGCCGGTCCCAATCCTTGTGAAACCCCTTCGTGAAGTCCGATCTGCGCGGCAACGCACGGCGTTTAGAGCTGGCCGGTTTCTTGGTCGAGGGCATCGAGGAGCTCGGCCGATGTGACGAAGCGTGCGCGGCGCGCCCTCATCATCGCGCGCGACTGCGCCATCGCGGCTCGCGTCTCGGCGTTGGGCACCTTCAGCTCGAGAGGCAGGGCGCCGTCCTTGGCAACCCGCGTCAGGACCATGCGGACGACATCGGAGACAGTGAGTCCGAGCTCGGCCAGCACGGACGCGGCCTCGTCTTTCAAACGCTCATCGATGCGGGCGCGAACGAAACCGGTGGTCGCCATGTCGTGTCTCCTTGGCCTGTGTAGCTCAATGGAGCTACACAGGCCAGCTCTGTGGTGGCCCCGTGCCTGGCGGTCATCCTCGCCGTGCCGACCGGACGATCGGTACGCGTCACGCATCCGCCGTTCGTCGGGCTTGATTTTCGGAGGCGGCCCGCTTTGAAGAAACGCAGCGGGATCATCGAAGTCCCGTCCGGGAGACGCGCCATGCACGGCACCATCACGACCCCTGTGACCGCCGTCCGGCAGCCCTGGTACCGGGTGCTGTACATCCAGGTTCTCGTGGCGATCGTGCTCGGCGTCGCGCTCGGCTACGCGGCGCCCGAGACCGCGAAATCCATGAAATGGCTCGGCGACGGCTTCGTGTCGCTGATCAAGATGATGATCGCACCCGTGATCTTCTGCACGATCGTGCACGGCATCGCGTCGATGGGCGACCTCCGCAAGGTCGGGCGCGTCGGCCTGAAGGCGCTCATCTATTTCGAGGTCGTCTCGACCCTGGCGCTCCTCATCGGCGTGGTGGTGGGCGAGATCGTCAAGCCCGGCGCCGGCTTCGGGGCCGACCCGAAGACGCTCGATCCCGCCGCGGTGAAGTCCTTCACGGACGCGGCCGCGAAGGATTCGACGGTCGCGCACATCCTCGGGCTGATCCCGAAGAACTTCCTCGACGCGTTCGTGGGCGGCGACCTGCTCCAGGTGCTGCTCGTCTCGATCCTGACCGGCGTCGTGATCAGCGGGCTCGGCGAGCGGGCCGCCCCCGTCAACGCCGTCATCGACACGATGGGCAAGATCTTCTTCGGCATCATCGGCATCATCGTGAAGCTCGCGCCCATCGGGGCCTTCGGGGCGATGGCCTTCACGATCGGCCAGTACGGGATCGGCAAGCTCGGCAACCTCGTCGGGCTTATCGCGACCTTCTATCTCACGAGCCTCGTGTTCGTGCTCGTGGTGCTGGGCCTGATCGCACGGTTCAACGGCTTCTCGATCTTCCGCTTCATCGCCTACATCAAGGACGAGCTCCTGATCGTGCTCGGAACCTCCTCCTCCGAGACGGTGCTGCCGCAGATGATGCAGAAGATGGAGGGCCTCGGCGCCTCGAAGCCCGTCGTCGGTCTCGTGATCCCGACGGGCTACTCGTTCAACCTCGACGGCACGAACATCTACATGACGCTGGCGACCCTGTTCCTGGCGCAGGCGGTCGGCGCGGACCTCTCCTTCGCGCAATACGCGACGATCATCCTGGTCGCGATGCTGACCTCGAAGGGCGCGTCCGGCGTCACGGGCGCGGGGTTCATCACGCTCGCCGCGACGCTCGCCGCCATCCCGAACTCGCCGGTCCCGGTCGCCGCCATGACGCTGGTGCTCGGCATCGACAAGTTCATGAGCGAGTGCCGCGCCTTGACGAACCTCGTGGGCAACGGCGTCGCGACGGTCGTCATCTCGAACTGGGAGGGCGAGCTCGACCGCGACAAGCTCGCGATCGCGATGGCCCGCCCGGTCGCAGTCGGCGACGCGGTGGAGGCGCGCCCGCTCCAGGAGGCGATCTGACGGGCGTGACCTGAGCCGCCATCCGGGCGGGCACGATGATCCGCGTCGGGATCGGCGGCTGGACCTTCGCGCCCTGGCGCGGCCCGTTCTACCCGAAGGGATTGCCGCATGCGGGCGAACTCGCGCATGCGAGCCGTCACGTCACCGCGATCGAGATCAACGGCACGTTCTACCGCACGCAATCGCCCGCGAGCTACGCGAAGTGGGCGCAGGAGACGCCGGACGGGTTCGTGTTCTCGCTGAAGGGGCATCGCTCGGTCACGAACCGCAAGGTGCTGGCCGAGGCGGCCGAGTCGATCGGCTTCTTCCTGAACAGCGGCATCACGGAGCTCGGCGACAAGCTCGGGCCCATCCTGTGGCAGCTGGCGCCGCTGAAGCGGTTCGACGCGGCCGACATCGACGCATTCCTGGCGCTGCTGCCGCCGGACCAGGCCGGTCGCCCGCTCTGCCACGTGCTGGAGGTGCGCCACCCGAGCTTTCTCGTGCCGGAGTTCAAGGAGATCGTGCGGCGGCGCGACGTCGCGGTCGTCTACGCCGACAGCGAGGATTACGCCTCGCTCGCCGACCCGTCCGGCGGCTTCGTCTATGCCCGGCTCCAGCGCTCGAGCCCAGAGCACGAGACGGGCTATTCGGACGTGGATCTCGACGCCTGGGCGGCTCGCGCCAAAGTGTGGGCGTCGGGCGGCGTGCCGGAGGACCTGCCCCGGATCGAGGCTGCGCCCAAGCAAGTCAGAACTGCCAAGCCCCGCGACGTCTTCCTGTTCTTCATCGCGGGCGAGAAGGTCCGCAACCCGGCGGCCGCTCAGGCGCTGATCGCGCGGCTGTAGAACGTCCAAACCTGACCATGCTTCGAGACGCGCTGCCAATGCAGCGCTCCTCAGCATGACGAGGGTGAATGGCTCCCAACGTCGTCATGCTGAGGAGGCCTGGAAGGCCGTCGAAGCACGCACCCTCGTTCAATCGAGTGGGATCATGCCGCGTTCGGCCGCGCGTGCGGCGCGAGACCCATGGGGATGCGGCCCTCGTGGACCGCGTGGCAGGCGACGCCTCCGGCGAGATCCGGCACCTCGGCGCGGCAGCGGTCGTTCGCGTAGGGGCAGCGCGGGTTGAAGGTACAGCCGGGCGGCGGGTCAATCGGGCTCGGCACCTCGCCCTGCACGGGCTCGCGCCTCGCGCCCAGATGCGCGAGGTCCGGCACGGCGTCGAGCAGCATGCGGGTATAGGGGTGCTTCGGGGCGGTGAAGAGCTCGCGCCCGTCCCCGATCTCCACGATGCGCCCGAGATACATGACGCCGATGCGCGTCGCCATGTGCCGCACCACCGCGAGGTTGTGCGAGATGAACAGGTAGGTGAGCCCGAGCCGGTCCTGCAGGTCGCGCATCAGGTTCAGGATCTGCGCCTGCACGGAGACGTCGAGCGCGGAGGTCGGCTCGTCGCACACGATGAAGTCGGCATCCGACGCCAGCGCCCGGGCGATCGCGACGCGCTGGCGCTGGCCGCCCGAGAACTCGTGCGGGAACTTCACGGCATCCGCCGGATGCAGGCCGACGAAGCCGAGCAGCTCCCCGATCCGCGCCTGGATCGCGGCCTCGCCCTGGATGAGGTCGAAGGCGCGGATCGGCTCCGCGACGATCCGGCCGACGCGCCAGCGCGGGTTGAGGCTCGCGTAGGGGTCCTGGAAGATCATCTGCATGCGCCGGCGCACGCGGCGGCGGTCCTGAGCTGTGGCGCGCCCCGTCATGGAGACGCCCGCGACCGTCACCTCGCCGGCCGTCGGGCGGAGCAAGCCGACCACCATCCGAGCGAGCGTCGACTTGCCCGACCCGGACTCGCCGACGAGCGCGAAGGTCTCGCCGCGCGCGATGTCGAAATCGATCTCGTCGACGGCGGTCAGGAGCTGCTTTGGCTGGCGCTCGATGACGCGGTTCAGCCACGGGCGCGACACGTCGAAGACGCGCCGCAGGTGGTGGATCTCGACGAGGGGCTCGTTCACGCGGCGACCCTCGGGGCGAGCGCGGGATCGTAGAGGTGGCAGGCGACGCGGTGCTGCGCGAGGCTGCGGCCCGGGCGGTCGCCCGGCACGACGAGGTCGGGGCGGATCGTCGTGCAGGGCGCGTAGGCGTGCGGGCAGCGCGGGTTGAAGGCGCAGCCGGGCGGGATCGCGGAGAGCCGCGGCATCGCGCCCGGGATCTGCGCGAGGCGGTGGATCTCGCCGGTGAGCGTCGGGATCGCGCCCATCAGGCCCTGCGCGTAGGGGTGGAGCGGGTCGCGCACCACGTCCGCCACGCGGCCGATCTCGACGACGCGGCCCGCATACATGACCGCGACGCGGTCGGCCGTCTCCGCGATAACGCCCATGTCGTGGGTGATGAGCATCACGGCCGTGCCGTGGTCGCGGCACATGCGTTTGAGCACCGTGATGATCTGCGCCTGGACCGAGACGTCGAGCGCGGTCGTGGGCTCGTCCGCGATGACGAGCTCCGGCTCGGCGGCGAGCGCCAGCGCGATCACGACCCGCTGCCGCATGCCGCCCGAGAACTGGTGCGGGTAGCCGTCGATGCGCCGGTCGGGCGCCGGGATCCCGACCTCGGCCAGGAGGTCGATCGCGCGCCGCCGCGCGGCTGTGGCCGAGAGGGAGGTGTGCGTGCGGATCGTCTCGACGAGCTGCTCGCCGACCCGGAAGAGCGGGTTCAGGCTCGTCAGCGGGTCCTGGAAGATCATGCCGATGCGCCGCCCGCGCAGCCGCCGCATCTCCTCGGGCGGCAGATCGTCGATGCGCCGGCCGGCGAGCCGCACCTCTCCGCCCGCGATGCGGCCCGGCGGGTCGATGAGCCCGATCACGGCCGCGCCGGTCACCGACTTGCCGGCCCCGGATTCACCGACCACGCCCAGCACCTCGCCGCGATGGATGTCGAAACTCACGCGGTCCAGCGCCTTCAGCACGCCGCGCCGCGTCGCGAACTCGACCGTGAGATCGTGGACGGAGAGGATGGGGTCGGTCACGCCATCGCCCAGTTCTCGACCTTGAGCCTCGGGACCCGCCGAAACTCCCGCTCGTTGTTCGTGACGAGCGTCAGGTCGGTCGCGCGCGCATGGGCGGCGATCCAGAGATCGTTCGGGCCGATCAACTCGCCGCGTCGCCCGAGGTCGGCACGGATGGCGCCGTACTCCGCTCCCGCCGATGGAGGCAGATCGTCGACGCTCACGATCGCGATCATCTGTTTCAGCCTCGCGAGCGCCGCATCGCGGGCTTTGCTCTTCTCGGCCCCGTAGACCAGTTCACCGTATGTCACGACCGACATGACCGCTTCACCGGGTGAAAGTTGCGCGATCCGCTCCTCGACTGCTCGCGATCGTCCGGTGCGGATATAGATGATGATGTTCGTGTCGAGCATGAACCGTGCCGTCACTGCCCGTCACGCTCCTCCGGCGGGCGCTCGTCCTTGATATCCGAAAACATGTCGTCCGGCAGCTCTCTCAGCAGTTCCAGGAACCGCCTCATCTCCGGCTTCTTCGGCATGAGAAGCACGCCGTCGCCCTGACGCGTGATCTCGACCGTCTCCGTCGAGAACCGATATTCCTTGGGCATACGGACGGCCTGGCTGTTTCCGGAATTGAAGACCCTGCCCACCGCCATCATTGACCTCGTCATGACGAGATGTATATACATTTCTGTGAGATCAAACGCAACTCGTATCGGCGGATTTCACCTGACACGCGGCTCCGTGCTAGATCGGTGCCATGCGGACCACGACCACCCAACCGTCCATGCCTAGCGAGCTTTCCCGCTCGGTCCCTGACCAGGACGACGACCTCACGCCGTCCCTCGACGAGCTGCTCTCGCACGACGAGACGCTGGGGCGGCTGAAGACGGCGGTCGCGGAGGGTGACGCGGACGTCGAGGCCGGTCGCGTCGAAGAGGCGAGCCTCGTGTTTGCCCGGCTGAGAGCCGAGTTCGGCTACTGACGCGCCGTGCGCGTCATCGTTACAGCATGGGCCGCGTCGGAGATCACGGCGATCGGTCACTCCCTCCGGCAGGTGAACCCGAGGGCCGCGGCCGAGTTGCTCCGCCGCATCGATCGAGTGACGAGGCAATTCTAGCCCCGCCGTCATCGCAGCTTCGGGTTCAGCGCGTCGCGCAACCAGTCGCCCAGGAGGTTGATCGCGAGCACGAGCGCCGCGAGCGCGACCGACGGGAAGGCGACGATCCAGTACTCGCCCGAGAACAGGTACTTGTTGCCGATGCGGATCAGCGTGCCGAGCGAGGGCTGCGTCTCCGGCATGCCGGAGCCGAGGAACGAGAGCGTCGCCTCGGTGATGATCGCGATGGCGAAGTTGATGGTCGCGATCGCGAAGACGGGCCCCAGCACGTTCGGCAGGACGTGGCGCATCATGATGGTCGGGCCGGAGAGCCCGATGAGGCGCGCGGCGGCCACGTAGTCGCGGTTCTTCTCGACCATGACCGAGCCGCGCACGGTGCGGGCATACTGCACCCAGAAGGACAGCCCGATCGAGAAGACCAGCACGCCCAGGATCGCGTTCGTCGAGATCTGCCCGCCGAGCAGCGACTTCACGACGCCGTCGACGATCAGCGCGATCAGGATCGCCGGGAAGGTGAGCTGCACGTCCGCGACGCGCATGATGAGCGCGTCGAGCGCGCCGCCCACGTAGCCCGCGACGAGCCCGAGCCCGATGCCGAGCAAGGCCGAGAACAGGGTGCCCAGCACCCCGACCCAGAGCGAGATGCGCAGGCCGTAGAGCACGGCCGAGAGGATGTCGCGGCCCTGGTCGTCGGTGCCGAGCGTGAAAGGCGCCTGGCCCTCGCCCGACCAGATCGGCGGGACGTGGCTGTTGAGGAGGTCGAGCTGGCGCGGATCGAACGGGTTCTGCGGCGAGATGAGCGGCGCGAGGATCGCGGCCGCGACGATCA
>CAXUHE010000057.1:0-9949 GCA_964250725.1 uncultured Enterovirga sp.
TTCGTCGGCTTCATCGTGTTCTCGCCGGACGGGCTCGTCGGCGTGGCGGAGCGGCTGACGCGTCCCTTCCGCCGCCGGGTGACGCTGGACGCCGCGATGGCGAACCGCCGCGCCGACCCGCCGACGCAACTCCCGGCCTGCCTCGTCCCCACGGCGGCGGGCGACGGCCCGCTCCTCGTGGTGCGCGGCGTGGCGAAGCGCTTCGGCGGCATCCGGGCCGTCGACGGGGTCGACCTCACGGTCCGCGACCGCAGCCTCCACGCGCTGATCGGACCGAACGGCGCCGGCAAGACGACCGCCTTCAACCTCGTGTCCGGCATGAACCCGCCCGACACCGGTACGATCGAACTCTGCGGCCGCTCCATCGCGGGTCTGGCGCCCGAGCGGATCTGCGCGGCCGGGATCGGGCGCTCGTTTCAGATCACGAACGTGTTCCCGGCGCTCTGCGTGGAGGAGAACCTTCGCCTTGCCGTGCAGGCGCGGCACGCGAGCCGCTTCGATCCCTGGCGGAACGCGCGCGCGATCCCGGGCATCCGCCAGGAGACGGCCGAGATCGCGCGCTATCTCGGCGTCGCCGGGATGGAGGACGCGGAGGCTGGATCGCTCTCCTACGGTGGCCAGCGCCTGCTCGACTTGGGGCTGGCGCTCGCCACGAAGCCGCGGCTCCTGATGCTGGACGAGCCGCTCGCCGGCCTCGCGGCGGCCGAGCGGGAGCGCATCGGCGACGTCGTCAAACGGATCTCGGCCGACATCCCGGTGCTGCTGGTCGAGCACGACATCGACCGCGTCTTCGAGATCGCGGATGCCGTGACCGTCATGAACGAGGGCCGGGTGCTCGTCGACGGCACGGTCGAGGACGCACGAACCAGCCCGGAGGTGCAGGAGGTCTATATCGGGTCGGGCGTGGCGGCGGTCGCGGCGAAACCGAGGCCCAGCGCCGCCGAGCCCACGACACTGCTGGAATTGTCCGACGTCGGAACGTTCTACGGCAAGAGCCGCATTCTCAGCGACGTCTCCTTCGAGGTCCGGACCCACGAGATCGTGGCGCTGCTCGGCCGCAACGGGGCCGGCAAGTCGACCGCGCTCAAGACCATCACGGGCATCGCGCCGCCCTCGCTCGGCACGATCACGCTCGCGGGCGAGACGCTGGCCGGACGCTCATCCGCCGAGATCGCCCGGCTCGGCATCGGGTACGTGCCGCAGGGGCGCGGGTTGTTCGCGGGCATGAGCGTCGCCGAGAACCTGGAACTCGGGCGCCTCAAGCGCCAGACTGGCAACGGTGTGCATTGGAGCTTGGAGCGCATCATCGAGTATTTCCCACGCATCGGGGAACGCCTGCGCTCGCCGGCCGATTACCTGTCGGGCGGCGAGCAGCAGATGGTCGCGGTCGCGCGCGCCCTGTCGGGCGACGTCCGCGTCCTCCTTCTCGACGAGCCCTTCGAAGGGCTCGCGCCCGCGGTCGTCGAGAGCCTGTTCGAGAGCTTCGACCGCCTGCGCCAGGAGGTCTCGATCGTGATCGTCGACCACAATCTCGACCTCGCGCTCGCGCTCTCGGACCGTACCGTCGCGCTGGAGCGCGGCCGGGTGATCCATGTCGGCCCTTCGGCGGCGCTCCGCGACGACCTGGACGAGCGGCGGCGCGTATTGTGGCTCTGACCGCGGTCGTGGCGTGATCGGCGCTGCGCCGCCCATCCACAGATGCGATCCGCGTGAACGCACGTCATCATCCGACCTGAAAGGACAGTCCATGGCCCGTAAAATCATCATCACCTGCGCGGTGACGGGTGCGATCCACACGCCCTCCATGTCGCCTCACCTGCCGATCACCGCGGAGGAGATCGCCGAGGCGGCGATCGGCGCGGCCGAGGCCGGGGCCGCGATCGTCCACCTGCACGCGCGCGACCCGAAGACCGGCAAACCCGACCAGTCGACCGCGGCCTTCACGCCGTTCCTGCAGGTGATCAAGCAGCGCTCGAACTGCGTGGTCAACCTCACGACCGGCGGCGCGCCGACCATGTCGCTGGAGGAGCGGCTGGGCCCGGCGGCGCATTTCAAGCCCGAGGTCGCGTCCCTCAACATGGGGACGATGAATTTCGGCCTCTACCCGATGCTCGCCCGCTTCAAGGAGTTCAAGCACGACTGGGAGCGGCCGTATCTCGAAGGCTCGCACGACCGCATCTTCAAGAACACCTTCGCGGATATCGAGCACATCCTGACGAGCTGCGGCGAGAACGGGACCCGCTTCGAGGTCGAGTGCTACGATATCGGCCACCTCTACACGCTGGCGCATTTCGCCGATCGCGGCGTGATCAAGCCGCCCTTCTTCGTGCAGAGCGTGTTCGGCATCCTGGGCGGGATCGGGCCTCATCCGGAGGACGTCGCGCACATGAAGCGCACGGCCGACCGGCTGTTCGGAGACCAGTACCGCTGGTCCGTGCTGGGCGCCGGGCGCAACCAGCTCCCCATCGCCGCCATGTCGGCCGCGATGGGCGGCAACGTGCGCGTCGGGCTGGAGGATTCGCTCTGGATCGGCGCCGGCAGGCTCGCGGAATCGAACGCTCAGCAGGTCCGGGCCGTGCGCCAGATCATCGAGGGGCTCGGCCTTGAGATCGCCTCGCCCGACGAGGCGCGCGAGACGCTTCAGCTCAAGGGCGGCGACCGCGTCGGGTTCTAGCCCGGCCCCGTCACGACCGCGACAGGTTCCGTCAGGAACCCTGAAACCATGCCCGCGCGCCCCGAAAGCGCCGGGATCGGGGCCGATGCTGGACGTTGAGTCTGGCGGTCGTGTCCCGCGAAAGCTAGAGCAAACCCAGCCAGGTCAGTCGAGCATGTTCTCGCGCTGAGAGGCAGCCGACGCCCGCACGATGCCGCTTCTCGAACGCTACATCTTCCGGATCGTGCTCGGCGCGTTCCTGGCCTGCCTGATCGGCCTGACGGCCGTGATCTGGATCACGCAGGCGTTGCGACAGCTCGACGTCATCACCGCCCAGGGCCAGACGATCCTCGTGTTCCTGACCGTCACGGGCCTGTCGCTGCCGACGCTGATCGCGGTCATCGCGCCGGTCGCGCTGTTCATCGCGTCGCTCTACGGGCTGAACCGGCTGAACGGCGATTCCGAGCTCATCGTGATGAGCGCCGCCAGCATGTCGCCGTTGCGCGTCATGCGGCCCTTCCTGGCGCTGGGCGCGCTCGTCGCGCTCCTCGTCGGCTTCCTGACCATCACGATCATCCCGGCGAGCTTCCAGGAATTGCGCGACCTCATCGCCCGGATCCGGGCGGATTTCGTCGCGAACATCGCCCAGGAGGGCCAGTTCACCACGCTCGATAACGGCGTGACCTTCTACTATCGCGAGCGCTCGGGACCCGCGCTGCTGGGCATCTTCCTGCAGGACCGGCGTGAGGAAGGCCGCACCGCCGTCTACCTCGCGGAGCGGGGACAGGCGGTCGAGCACGGCGGCGGCAACTATCTCGTGCTCGAGAACGGGAGCGTGCATCGCCAGCGCCCCAAGACCTCGGATTCCCAGATCGTCGCCTTCGAGCGCTACGCGATCGACCTCTCGGCGCTGAACCAGGAGGCGAGCGAGCTCATCTACAAGCCCCGCGAGCGCTCGACCGGCGACCTCCTCCTGCCCGACCGCAACGAGGGCTATTACAAGATGCAGTCGGGACGGTTCCGGGCCGAGCTGCACGACCGCCTGACCTCGTGGCTGTTCCCGCTCGCGGTCGTGACGATCGCGTTCGCGGCGCTCGGCGACGCCAAGACGACGCGCCAGGGACGCGGCGTCGCGGTCGCGACCGCGGTCGTGGCGGTCGTGGCCTTGAGGATCGGGATGTTCGCGGCGTCCGGCGCGGTGGTGCGCTCCTCGGGAGCACTCGCGGCCCTCTACGGGCTGCCGCTCCTCACGATCGCGGGCTCGGTCGCGCTGGTCCTCGGCGGCGCGCGGCTGAAGTCGCGGCTCGCCTGGCCGCGCCTGCCCCGCATCCGTGCCGCGCGGCCGAACCTCGGGCCCGCCTGAGCGCATGTTCATCGGGGCGACGCTCGCGCGCTATCTCTCGATCCGTTTCGTGCGCACGATCATGCTCGTCTTCGGGACGGTGTTCGCGCTGGTCTATACGCTCGATTTCGTCGAGCTCCTGCGACGGGCGGGCGACACGGAAGGCGCGGGCCCGGCCGTCATGGCGCAGCTCTCGCTCTACCGCACGCCCGCCATCGCCGAACAGGTCTTCCCCTTCGCGGTCCTGTTCGGCGCGATGGCGACGCTGCTCCAGCTCAGCCGCAAGCTCGAACTGGTGGTCGCGCGCGCGGCCGGCATCTCGGCCTGGCAATTCCTCCAGCCCGGCATCGCGGTCGCGCTGGTGCTCGGGATCGTCTCGGTCGCGGTCTACAACCCGGTCTCGGCCGGGCTGAAGCAGCAGGCGACGAAGCTCGAGGGCCGCATCTTCGCCCGTCGGACGAAGGGACTGGGGCCGGACATCTGGGTGCCACAGAAGAGCGTTGACGGCTCCGCAATCATTCGCGCCGAAGGTGCCGTCGAGGCGACGAGCACGATCACCAATGTGGCGGCGTTCGTCTTCGACACGTCCGGCAGGTTCCTCGAGCGGATCGAGGCGCCCGAGGGCGTGTTGCGGGACGGGTACTGGGAATTCAGGGACGCGCACGTGCTGACGACGGTCGAGGAGCCGCAGATCTACGGCACGTACCTCCTGGCGACGAACCTCGTCCCGAACCAGCTGCGCCAGACCTTCGCGCCCCCGGAATCCGTGCCGTTCTGGAAGCTCGACGACACGATCCGCCGGACCGAGAGCGCGGGCTTCGACGCGACCCGCTACCGCCTGCAATACGCGGTCCTGACCGCGCGCCCGCTGCTGTTCGTCGCCATGGTGTTCCTGGCCGCATCCGTGTCGCTCCGATTCTTTCGCTTCGGCGGGGTCGCGCGGCTCGTTCTCGGTGGCGTGGTGGCGGGCTTCGTGCTGTATGTGGCGACGGAGATCATGCGCGATCTCGGCAATGCCGGGATCGTGGGCCCGGTGGTGGCGGCCTGGCTGCCCGGCATCGTGGGGAGTTTGCTCGGGACGCTCGCTTTGTTGTACCAGGAAGACGGCTGATGGCCTCCCGGAGACGGACGGACCACGGAGAGTGTCGATGAGGCGTCGTGGAGGCGCAGTCGCGGGTCTGGTCGGCGTGGCGGCGTTCATCGCGGCCGCGTTGCCGACGGCCGTCCAGGCGCAGGGCACCCTCAACGACATGATCGCCGGGCGAGCCGGCAAGACCACCGGCAAGGAGCGTCTGCTCGTCGAAGGTCGCGAGATCGTCTACAACAACGACAAGAACACCGTCACCGCGAACGGCGACGTCGAGCTGAACTACGGCGGCCGTACCCTCCAGGCCGAACGCGTGATCTACGACCGCAATACCGGCCGCGTCTTCGCCGACGGCAACGTCCGGCTGACCGACGCGACCGGCACCGTGACGACCGGCACACGATTCGAACTCACGGATGATTTCAAAACAGGGTTTATAGACAGTTTACGCGTCCAGCAGACGACCAAGGACCATCTGGGGCCGGTGACGGCGCGGTTCTCCGCCCCGCGGGCGGAGCGCGTCGAGGGTGAGACAACCACCTTCCTGCGCGGCACCTACACGGCCTGCGAGCCCTGCCGCGAACATCCCGAGCGCCCGCCGCTCTGGCAGGTGAAGGCCGCGCGCATCATCCAGAACAACGAGGAACACCGGATCTACTACGAGGACGCGGCGATCGAGTTCGCCGGGATCCCGATCGCGTATGTCCCGTATTTCTACTCGCCCGACCCGTCGGTCCGGCGCGAGACCGGCTTCCTCGCGCCGCACTACATCCATTCGAGCGCGCTCGGGACCGGCGCGTCGATCCCGTACTTCTGGGCGATCGCACCGGACAAGGACCTGACGCTCCAGCCGACCTTCTACTCGCGCCAGGGCGCGCTGATGCAGGCGGAATATCGCCAGCGCCTCCTCACGGGCGCGTTCAACATCCGGGCGGCCGGCATCTTCCAGCAGGACAAGGACGCGTTCCTGGTCTCGCCCTACGGGGCCGGCGACCGGACGGGGCGCGGCGTCATCGAGACGAACGGGCGGTTCAACATCAACGAGCGCTGGGTGACGGGCTGGGACGTCGCGCTGCTCTCGGACAAGTGGTTCCTGCAGAACTACAAGATCCGCAGCCAGACGCTCGCCAGCAACTACGTGCTGCTCGAATCGACCTCGCAGCTCTACCTGCGCGGCATGGGCGACCGCTCGTTCTTCGACCTGCGCGGCTTCTACTTCCAGGGCCTGTCCTACGCGGACTGGCAGAAGCAGCTGCCCATCGCCGCGCCGGTGCTCGACTACGACAAGCGCATCGACGGCCCGGCGCCGCTCGGCGGCGAGATCCGCATCCAGGGCAACTTCACCAACGTGACCCGCTCGGCCGCGCAGTTCCAGCCGACCTTCGCGACGAACCGCTCCTATCCGTACGGCACCCTCACCCCGCTCGGGTTCGGGACCGCCGCCTACCAGAGCTGCCTCGTGTTCCAGCGCGGCGCCTGCCTCGCCGAGGGCCTGTCAGGCGACTACGCCCGCGCCTCGGCGGAAGCCTCGTGGCGGCGCAACTACATCGACGATGCGGGCCAGGTCTGGACGCCCTTCGCGTACGTGCGGGCGGACGGGTTCTTCAACAGCCCGGACACGACCGGCTTCCAGAACGCGCAGATCGGGAACTTCATCACGCCGAACCAGGACGTGGTCGGCCGCGTGACGCCCGCGGTCGGGCTCGAATACCGCTATCCCTTCATCGCGGATGCGGGCCGCTACGGCACGCACACGCTGACGCCGATCGGCCAGATCATCGCGCGGCCGAACGAGACGCAGATCGGCCGCCTGCCGAACGAGGACGCGCACAGCCTCGTCTACGACGACACGACGCTGTTCAACTGGGACAAGTTCTCCGGCTACGACCGTGCCGAGGGCGGGGTCCGGGCGAATGTCGGGCTGCAATACAACGTCACGACGCCGTCCGGCTGGAGCGGAAACGCGCTCTTCGGCCAGTCCTACCAGGTGGCGGGGCGCAACTCCTTCTCGACGGCCGACATCATCAACACGGGGCTGCAATCGGGGCTCGACACCCGCGTGTCCGACTTCGTGGGCCGCGCCCAGGTCACGCCGAACGACAACTACTCGTTCATCGTGCGCAGCCGCTTCGACCACACCACGTTCAACGTGAACAGCTTCGAGGCGCAGGCCGTCGCGAACTTCAAGCCTTACATCCCGCTGACGACGTCGCTCACCTACGTGCGCTACGACGCGCAGCCCTTGCAGGGCTACCAGCATCGCCGCGAGGGCCTCCAGCCCGGTGCCGCCTTCCAGCTCACCCCGAACTGGTCGGTCGGCGGATCGGTCCTGTTCGACCTCGACCGCTACCTCGAGCAGCGCGACGTCTTCACCACGCAATACCTGGCGAACCTCGCGAAGGGCGGCCAGGCGCTCGCGAATACGACGCTCTACAATCGCTCGGACCCCTACAGCGTCGCCCAGGCCGGCCTCACGCTCGGCTACAAGGACGAGTGCACGACGCTCAGCATCAACTACGCGCTGACGCCCCGGCTCGCCGCGACCGGCGAGCGCGAGACGGACCGCACCGTGCTCGTCCGCCTCGAACTGCGCACGCTCGGCCAGGCGGCCTTCTCGCAGACGCTCTCGGCCGGCTCGACCTCGGACGGCATCGCGACCAGGTGACCGAACGTGGCGCCGATGCGCCTCTCCCGCTCGCGCTCACCCAGGGCGACCCGGCGGGCATCGGCCCGGAGATCACGCTGCGCGCCTGGCTCGCCCGGCGGAACGCGGGTCTCGCGCCCTTCTTCGTGCTGACCGACCCCGATCTTCTGGCGCGGACAGCGCGCGCCCTCGGCCTCGACGTGCCGGTCGCCGCGACCTCGCCCGAGGAGGCGGCGGCGGCGTTCGAAGACGCCCTGCCGGTCGTCGCGGGCCAGGACCTCGTCGCGGCCGAGCCCGGCCGGCCCGACCCCGCGACCGCGCAGGGGACGATCGCGTCGATCGTCGAGGCCGTTGCGCTCGTCCGCGCCGGGCGCGCGGCTGCGCTCGTCACGAACCCGATCGCGAAGCACGTGCTCTACGCGGCAGGTTTCGCGCATCCCGGACATACCGAGTTCCTGGCGTCGCTTGCGGCGGCGCCCGGCGAACCCGTCCCGCGTCCCGTCATGATGCTCTGGTGCGGGACGCTGGCGGTCGTGCCCGTCACGGTCCATATCCCGCTCCGCGAGGTGCCGGGCGCGCTGACGCGGGATGCGCTCCTCGACACGGCCCGCATCGTCGCCCGCGACCTCGCGGCCCGGTTCGGGATCGCGCGACCCCGCATCGCGCTGGCCGGCCTCAACCCGCATGCGGGCGAAGCCGGGACGATCGGCACCGAGGACCGCGACCTCGTGGCGCCCGCTGTCGCGGCCTTGCGGGCGGAGGGGATCGACGCCTCGGGGCCCTGGCCCGCCGACACGATGTTCCACGCCCGCGCCCGCGCGGGCTACGACGCCGCGCTCTGCATGTACCACGACCAGGCGCTGATCCCGATCAAGACGCTCGCCTTCGACGAGGGCGTGAACGTCACCCTGGGCCTGCCCTTCGTCCGCACCTCCCCGGACCACGGCACGGCCTTCGACATCGCGGGCCGGGGGATCGCGCGGGCGGACAGCCTGATCGCGGCGATCCGGCTCGCGGGCCGTCTCGCGCGACATCGCGCGACCTCGTGAGTCCGGACGGGCTGCCGCCGTTGCGCGAGGTCGTGCGCGCCCACGACCTCGCGCCGAAGCGCTCGCTCGGGCAGAACTTCCTCTACGACCTCAACCTCACCGGCCGGATCGCGCGCGCCGCGGGCCCGCTCGAGGGCCGGGACGTGCTGGAGGTCGGTCCGGGTCCGGGCGGGCTCACCCGCTCGCTCCTCGCGGAGGGCGCGGGCCGGGTCGTGGCGGTCGAGCGCGACCCACGCTGCCGGCCGGCGCTCGACGCGATCGCGGCCGCCTATCCGGGCCGGCTCGAGATCGTGGAGGGGGACGCGCTGGATCTCGATCCGCGCGACCTCGTGTCGGGAGGCCCCGTGACAGGCGACGCGCCGCGCATCGTCGCGAACCTGCCCTACAACGTCGGCACGGCGCTCCTCGTGCGCTGGGTCGCGGCCGCCGCCTGGCCGCCGGTCTGGGCCTCCGCAACGCTGATGTTCCAGCGCGAGGTGGCGGACCGGATCGTGGCGGACGAGAGCGATCCCTCGAATTACGGACGGCTCGGCGTGCTCTGCGGCTGGCGCACGCGCGCGCGCATCCTGTTCGACGTGCCGCCCCAGGCCTTCGTGCCGCCCCCGAAGGTGACCTCGGCCGTCGTGCTGATCGAGCCGCGGGCCGAACCCCTCCCCTGCCCGGTCGGGGCGCTGGAGCGGATCACGCGGGCGGCGTTCGGCCAGCGCCGCAAGATGCTCCGGCAGAGCCTTAGGAGCACGGGGCACGATCCGACGGCGTGGCTCGAGGCGGCCGGCATCCCGGGCACGGCCCGAGCCGAGGAGGTGCCGGTCGCAGGCTTCGTGGCGCTCGCGAACGCGATGGCGCAGGGCTTGAGTTGAGCGCTTACCCGACCCGCTCGGTCAGGAGCCCCTTCACGAAGCCGGGCAGCCCGGTCCCGCGCTCGCGCTTCAACCGCTCGGCCGAAAGGATCGCCTTGAGCGACTCGAACGACACCCCGAGATCCTCGTTCACGAGCACATAATCGTACTCGCACCAGCGCTCGATCTCGACACGGGCGTTGTCGAGGCGCCTGTCGATGATCTCGCGGCTGTCCTCCGCGCGGCGTTCCAGCCGATGCTGGAGTTCGGCCATGCTGGGCGGCAGGATGAACACCGTCACGACGTCCGGGCCGATCGCCTCGCGCACCTGGCGC
>CAXUHE010000057.1:9959-16319 GCA_964250725.1 uncultured Enterovirga sp.
ATGTCGAAGATCATGTCTGCGCCGGCCGACAGCACCCGCTCGACCGGCCTGCGCGGCGTGCCGTAAAAGTTGCCGTGGACCTCGGCCCATTCGAGCAGCTCGCCCCGGTCCCGCAGCGACAGGAACGTGTCGGCATCCATGAAATCGTAGTCGCGTCCGGGGATCTCGGACGGGCGCTTGGCGCGGGTCGTCACCGAGACCGACACGGTGAGCGCGAGGTCCTTCTCCTCGATCAGCGCGCGGGTCAGGCTCGTCTTGCCGGCCCCCGAGGGCGAGGACAGGATCAGCACGAGGCCCCGACGCGCGAGGCCCGCCTCCCTGGCGGCAGATCCCTCGGTCACCGTATCACTCCACGTTCGCGACCTGCTCGCGGAACTGGTCGACGACCGCCTTCAGGTCGAGCCCGATCCGCGAGAGGGCGACGTCGCCGGCCTTGGCGCAGAGCGTGTTCGCCTCGCGGGCGAATTCCTGCGCCAGGAAATCGAGCCGCCGTCCGACCGCGCCGCCGGCCGTGAGGAGCTCGCGCGACGCTTCCACATGGGCACGAAGCCGGTCGATCTCCTCCTGGATGTCCGCTCGCGCCGCGATGAGGGCCGCCTCCTGGTTCAGCCGGGCGGGATCCAGCTTGTCGGTCGATCCGAGAATCGCCGTCAACTGGGCGGCGAGCCGCGCCCTGACCGCCTCAGGCGCGCGGGCGGGCGAGGCGGCCGCCGCCGCGACCAGCGCGTCGATCTCGTCCAATCGAGCCGCGATGACGCCGGAGAGGGCGGCGCCCTCCGCGAGGCGCGCCGCGCGCAATCCCGCGACGAGCCGCGTGCCGGCCTCGCGCAGGTCATGGTGCAGGGCGGTCTCGGTGGCGCCCGCGCCGGCCTCCTCCTGCACCTCCACGATCCCGCGCACCGCCAGCAATCCGTCGAGGGAAGCCGGCGAGACGCTCAGCGGCAACGTGATCGCGCCCACGGCCTCCACCAGCGCCGCCAGCGCGTCGCGGTTGATCGAGATCCTCGGGGCTGGTTCGGCCCGCGACAGCGTCAGACTGAGCTGGCACTGTCCGCGTGAGAGCGCGCCCGTGATCTCGCGCCGGAGCTCGTCGCCGATCTGATCGAATCCGCCCGGCACGCGCACCCTGACCTCGAGATTGCGGCCGTTCACGCTCTTCAACTCCCATGCCCATTGGTGGGCACCACTCGTGCCGGCCTCGCGGGCGAAGCCGGTCATGGAGCTGATCGTCATGGGTTGCGCTACGAAGGGGTTCGGGCGAAGGCGGGCCTGGGCCGGGACGTCACGGGGCAGGCGCGTCGGGCGCGGGCCCTTGAGCCGACGTGTCCGTGCGCGCCCGGGCGCGACGTTTCTGTGCCTCGGGTTTCTGGACCTCGCGTTTCTGGGCCGCTTCGCGTTTCGAGGCCGACACGGTCGTGGCGGGCATGCCGAAACTCGGCACGTTCTTCGGCGAGTTCAGGTCCCAGGCCTGGTTCTGGAGCGGGTCCTTCGGGGTCCCCTCCGAGGCGTCGAAGGCGCGCGGCCCTCCCCTGCCCGGCGAAGGGGCGAGCCCGTCATCGGGCGCGTAGGCGGAGGCCGACCGCGGGAGAGCCGGATCGGAGCTGACCTCGGTGCGCGTGTCCGGCACGGGCGGCGGATCGGCGCGATCGACCGACGGCGCTCCGGGGGTGGTGATGTCGCGCGCCCGCTCGACCGCCCGCCACCGGGCGACGTTGCGCAGGTGCTGGTCGTAGGTCTCCGCGAACGTGTGGCCGCCGGTGCCGTCCGCCACGAAGTAGAGGTCCTTCGTCTTCACCGGGGAGGCCGCCGCCTCGAGCGCGGCGCGCCCGGGATTCGCGATGGGTCCGGGAGGCAGGCCCTCGATCACATAGGTGTTGTAGGGCGTCGCGCGTTCGATCTCGGCACGCGTGATGCCGCGCCCGAGCGTTCCCTTGCCGCCCACGATGCCGTACACGATGGTCGGGTCGGATTGCAGCTTCATGCGCCGCGACAACCGGTTGACGAACACGCTCGCGACGCGCGGACGCTCGATGCCGAGCCCGGTCTCCTTCTCGACGATCGACGCCAGGATGACGAGTTCCTGGGGCGTCTTGATGCCGAGATCGGGAGCACGCTTGTTCCAGGCCTGTGCGAGCGCCTGCCGCTGTGCGGCCTGCATCAGGCTGATGATCTGCTGGCGGGCCGTCCCGCGCTCGACCTTGTAGGTGTCGGGCAGCAGCGTTCCCTCGCGCGGCACCTCGTTGACGTCGCCGACGAGGACGTCGCTGTCACGCAGGCGCTGGACGATCTGCTCGCTCGTCAGGCCCTCAGGCGCCGTGATGCTGTGGAGGATCGCCTTGCCCTGGATGAGCGTGTCGATCGCGTCCTCGACGTCGACATGCGCCCGGAACAGGAACTCGCCCGCCTTCAGCTGCCCGCGCCGCCGATTCAGGAGCGCGTAAGCCTCGAAGAGCTGGGGCGACTCGATCACCCCTTCACGAGTCAGGAGCTCGGTCACCTCGGGGGTGCTGGCCCCCTTCGGGATCATCACCACCTTGTCGTCCGCGAGCGGGCCGGGTGCGCCGACCTCGCGCTCAAGCACGAGAAGCCCGAACATCGCGGCCCCGCCCGCCACGACGCCGAATGTGAGAACCCCGCTCAGCATGGACAGGAGGCCGCCCCGCGGCTTGCGGATCCGGGGCGGAGGCGGCGGCGGCGCGCTCGGCTTCAGCGTGTCGCTCGGGCTCTTGGGCGAGAAGCGGGCCGACGCGACGGGCACTGCCGGGACGTCGGGCACGGGCGTGGGCTGTTTGCGAGACCTGCCGAACATGACTCTACTTCGAATGCGTCCCGCGCCGCCTGTCGAGAGACCGATATCGGTTATCGCCGCAATATGGCGAAAAGGCGTGGAGAACCCTCAATCAGCCGAGCCGGCTGAAGACCAGCGATGCGTTCGTCCCACCGAAGCCGAACGAGTTCGACAGGACGACGTCGATGGGACGTGACTTCGCGACGAGCGGCACGAGATCGATCACGGTCTCGACCGACGGCCGGTCGAGGTTGAGCGTCGCGGGCGCGACCCCGTCGCGGATCGCCAGGATGGAGAAGATCGCCTCCACGGCGCCCGCGGCCCCGAGCAGGTGACCGATGGCGGATTTGGTGGACGACATCGCGAGACCCTCCGCGCTCTCGCCGACGAGGCGCTCCACAGCCTTCAGCTCGATCTCGTCGCCGAGCGGCGTCGAGGTGCCGTGCGCGTTGATGTAGTCGAGCTCGGAGGCGTCGCGGCCGGCCCGCTTCAGCGCCGAACGCATGCAGCGGTAGGCGCCGTCGCCGTCGTCGGCCGGCGAGGTGATGTGGTAGGCATCGCCCGAGAGGCCGTAGCCGGCGAGCTCGGCGTAGATCCGGGCTCCGCGCGCCACCGCGTGATCGTACTCCTCCAGCACGAGAACGCCCGCGCCCTCGCCCATCACGAAGCCGTCGCGGTCGCGGTCGTAGGGGCGCGAGGCCCGCACCGGATCCTCGTTGAACCCCGTCGAGAGGGCCCGGCACGCCGCGAAACCCGCGAGCGCGAGGCGGTTCACGGGCGATTCCGCGCCGCCCGCCAGCATGACGTCCGCGTCTCCGAGCGCGATCAGGCGTCCCGCGTCGCCGATCGCGTGCGCGCCGGTCGAGCAGGCCGTGACGACCGCGTGATTCGGGCCCTTCAGCCCGAACGCGATCGACACGAAGCCGGACGCGAGATTGATGATGCGGCCCGGGATGAAGAACGGCGAGATGCGCCGCGGCCCCCTCTCGCGCAGGGTCACCGAAGCCTCGTAGATGCCCCCGATGCCCCCGATGCCGGAGCCGATCATGACGCCCGTCGCGACCTGGTCGTCGTAGCTCGTGGGGTGCCAGCCGCTATCGTCCAGCGCCTGCCGGGCGGCCGCCATCGCGTAGACGATGAACGGATCGACCTTGCGCTGCTCCTTGGGGTCCATCCACTCGTCGGGATGGAAGGTCCCGCCGGTGCCGTCGCCGCGCGGGATCGTGCAGGCGATCCGGCAGGCGAGGTCCTGGACCTCGAACGTGTCGACGATCCGGGCGCCGCTCTCGCCGGCGAGAAGGCGCGTCCAGGTGGCCTCCACCCCGCATCCGAGCGGGGTCACCATGCCGAGGCCGGTGACGACCACGCGCCTCATACTCGCCCCCGCGAGCACCCCGGATGTCCGAACGCGCCGCTCAGGCCGCGTTCTTCTCCAGGAACTTGATCGCGTCGCCGACGGTCACGATCGTCTCGGCCGCGTCGTCCGGGATCTCGACGTTGAACTCTTCCTCGAAGGCCATCACCAGCTCGACCGTATCGAGGCTGTCGGCGCCGAGGTCATCGATGAAGTTCGCGTTGTCGGTCACCTTCTCGGCCTCGACGCCCAGGTGTTCGACGACAATCTTCTTCACCCGATCTGCAATGTCGCTCATCAACAATCCCCGTGTAAGGTCGCCTGCTCACCGATGTCGGTGGTGGTCGTCCGGATATGAGGGCCGGAACCGCCCATCATGGCGGGCCGTGCAAAGCCCGTATTTCGGAGCCGGTCAAGTCCCGCGCCCGGCACGCGCCCACAAACACGGCGCTCGGGACCGGTCCGACGCCGGCCCGCCGGCCCTCAGACCATCGCCATACCGCCGTTCACGTGCAGCGTCGCGCCGGTCACGTAGGCGGCCTCGTCCGACGCCAGGTAGACGGTCGCGGCCGCGATCTCCGTCCCGAGGCCGAGGCGGCGCATCGGGATCGTCCCGAGGATCGCGTCGCGCTGGGCCGCGCTCAGCGCGTCGGTCATGGGCGACGCGATGAAGCCCGGCGCGACGCAGTTGACCGTGATCGAGCGGCTCGCGACCTCGGCGGCGAGCGCCTTCGTCAGCCCGACGAGCCCGGCCTTCGAGGCCGCGTAGTTCACCTGGCCGGCATTGCCGGTCGTGCCGACCACCGACCCGATATTGACGATGCGCCCGTGGCGGCGGCGCATCATGCCCCTGACGGCGGCGCGCGCGAGCCGGAACGCCGCCGTGAGGTTGACCGCGACGACCGTGTCCCAATCCTCGTCCTTCATGCGCAGCACGAGGCCGTCGCGGGTGATGCCGGCGTTGTTCACCAGGATGTCGAGGCCGCCCATCGCGGCCTCCGCGGCCGGCACCAAGGCCTCGACATCCTCCTGAGTGGAGAGGTTGCCTTCGACGACATGGACCCGCGAACCAAGCTCCGAGGCGGTCGCGTCCAGCGCCTCGCGCCGGGTTCCCGACAGCGTCACGACCGCGCCCTGGGCGTGCAGCGCGCGCGCGACCGCGCCGCCGATCCCGCCGGACGCGCCCGTGACGAGCGCCTTGCGATCGGTCAAGTCGAACATGACGCGTCAGGCTCCGAGCAGCGGGCGCACCGCGTCGAGATCCGAGGGCTGACCGAAGGCCGCGCTCCGCGCCGAGGCCGCGATGCGCCGGACGAGGCCGGTCAGGACCTTGCCGGCCCCGACCTCGATGAAGGTATCGACCCCGTCCGCCGCCATGCGGGCGACGCTTTCGCGCCAGCGCACGGTCGCGGTCACCTGGCTCACGAGCCCGTCCCGGATCGCCGCCGGGTCCGAGACGGGCGCCGCCCCGACATTCGCCACGATCGGCACGCAGGGCCGCGTGATCTTCGCGCCCGCCAGCGCGGCCCGCATCGCGGTCGCGGCGGGCTCCATCAGCGCGCAGTGGAAGGGCGCCGAGACCGCCAGCATGACCGCGCGCCGCGCACCGCGGCCTTGAGCGATCGTCACCGCCCGCGCGACCGCGGCGGCGTGGCCCGAGACGACGACCTGACCCGGCCCGTTATCGTTCGCGACGTCGCAGACGTCGCGCCCGCGCGCCTCGCGCACGATCTCCTCCGCGACCTCGCGGTCGAGGCCGAGGAGCGCCGCCATCGCGCCCTCGCCGGCCGGCACAGCACGCTGCATCGCGTCGCCGCGCACCCGCAGCAGGCGCGACGCCTCCGCGACGTCGAGGCACCCCGCGGCCGCGAGCGCCGAGTACTCGCCCAGCGAATGGCCCGCCACGTAGGCGAGGTCGCGCCCGATCACGATCCCGGTCTCGGCCTCCAGCACCCGGGCTGCCGCGACGCTGACCGCCAGGAGCGCAGGCTGCGCGTTCGCGGTCAGGTTCAGCGTCTCGACGGGACCATCCCACATCAAACCTGACAGGTTCTGGGACAGGGACTCGTCCACCTCCTGGAAGACCGCTCGCGCCACCGGATGCGCGTCGGCGAGCGCGCGCCCCATCCCGACGCCCTGGCTTCCCTGGCCGAAACGGCGCGCCAGTTCAATTACTGTCGCCCGCGCCTGCGCGAGCCGGGGGCGATCCACATTCGCG
>CAXUHE010000057.1:16329-17097 GCA_964250725.1 uncultured Enterovirga sp.
CCCATCCCGACGCCCTGGCTTCCCTGGCCGGGGAAGATGAAAGCCTTCATCGTACGAGCCTGTCCGGAGGATATCGCCGCTCGTGGCCGAGTCGCATCCGCATCCCGCCCAAGTCAAGCACAGGCCTCGACGGGCGCGCCGGCGTCGCCTCGCGCACCGCGTCATCGCGGTCGCCGTCACTCTTGGAACCGGGCGGTCCGGCGGCCATTTTCACCACCGAGGGGTTTTCCACACTCAGGAGAGTGAGATGACGATGAGGACGAGACTGGCGGGTGTGGCCTTGGCGGCCGCAGCGACCGTCGGCATGGCGCTGGTGACGGCCGAGCCGGCAGCGGCGCAGCGTGGCGGGTTCCGAGGTGGCGGCGGTGGGTTCCGCGGCGGTCTCGGCGGCGGTGGCTTCCGCGGCGGGTTCGCCGGACGTGGCTACGGGCGCGGCTTCGGCGGCGGGTATGGGCGCGGCTTCTACGGTGGCCGCGGCTACGGTTACGGCGGCTACGGTCTCGCGACCGGCCTCGCGTTCGGGGCGCTCGCTGGATCCGCTTACGGATATGGATACGGCAACGGCTATTACGGCGCAGGCTATGGCGGGTACGGCGGCGGCTATTACGGTGCCGGCTACGGTGGATACGGCGGCAACTGCTACGTCGAACCACGCCGGGTGTACGGGCCGTACGGCGTCCACATCCGCCAGGTGGCCGTCAGGCCGTGCAGCAGCACGAGCGGCGGGCCCTCGCCCACCTCGTGCAGGGCAGGCGGCGGAAGCGGGGA
>CAXUHE010000057.1:17107-18721 GCA_964250725.1 uncultured Enterovirga sp.
GTACGGGCCGTACGGCGTCTACGTGCGACGCGTCGAGGTCTGCTACTAAAGCGACCTGCTGGCTGACTTCGAGCGAAGCCCCGGCCTGTCGGCCGGGGCTTCGCTCTTGACAATGCTCCGGTTTTTCTTGCGGGCATGGATGAGGTGCGCTAGGGGAGGCGATCCATCCGCTTGAAGACCGAGGAGCCGCCGCATGGCGCGCGTCACTGTTGAGGACTGCATCGACAAGGTCGAGAACCGCTTCGAGTTGGTCCTGCTGGCGAGTCACCGGGCCCGCCTGATCTCGTCGGGCGCCCCGCTGCTGGTCTCCCGAGACCGCGACAAGAACCCGGTCGTGGCCCTCCGCGAGATCGCCGACGAGGCCATATCGCCCGAGGATCTCAAAGAGCAGCTGATCCACTCATTGCAGAAATACGTCGAGGTCGACGAGCCGGAAGCCGAGACCGTGCCCATGATCAGTGGGACAGCGGCCGCGATCATCTCGCCGAACGACGACAGCGACGTCCAATTCGACAAGATGAGCGAAGAAGATTTGCTGCGCGGGCTGGAAGGTCTCGTTCCTCCGGCTGCGACCGACGAGGAAGAATGACGTGTCGCGCCTGTCCTGACGATGTCGGACGGATCGGCGCAGCTTGACGCGGCAGCGCCGCTCGACGTAGGCGCCCTGCCCCCGAGACGGGTGAGCCCGGCACCCGCGACGGGCAGTCTCGGCTCACGGCCGATGTTGCGGCAATACGAGCTGGTCGACCGGGTCAAACGCTACAATCCGGCGGCCGACGAAGCGCTTCTCGACCGCGCCTACGTGTACGCGATGCGCGCGCATGGGAGCCAGACGCGCGTCTCGGGCGAGCCGTTCGTCGCCCATCCCCTCGAAGTCGCGGCGATCCTGACGGATCTCAGACTCGATACGGCCACGATCGTGGCGGCGGTCCTGCACGACACGATCGAGGACACGGCCGCGACGCTGGACGAGATCAACCGGCTGTTCGGGCCGGAGATCGGCTCGCTCGTCGACGGGCTGACGAAGATCAAGCGCCTCGACCTCGTGTCGAAGCGCGCCGCGCAGGGCGAGAACTTCCGCAAGCTCCTGCTCGCCATCGCGGCGGACCTGCGGGTCCTGCTCGTCAAGCTCGCGGACCGCCTCCACAACATGCGCACGCTCGGCTTCATGGCGCCCGAGAAGCGCGCCCGCATCGCGGAGGAGACGCTCGACATCTACGCGCCGCTCGCCGGCCGGATGGGCATCCAGGAGATGCGCGACGAGCTGGAGGACCTCGCCTTCAAGAACCTCAACCTCGAGGCCTACGAGACGATCTCGCGCCGGCTGGCGGACCTGACGCGCCGCAACGAGAAGCTCGTCGACGAGGTCGAGATCGACCTCAGGGCGAAGCTCGGCCTCCAGGGCGTCCCGGCCGAGGTCTCGGGCCGGCAGAAGCGGCCCTATTCGATCTGGCGCAAGATGGAGCGCAAGTCCGTCGCCTTCGAGCAGCTGTCGGACGTGTTCGGCTTCCGCATCCTGGTCGACGACCTGGACGCCTGCTACCGCGCGCTCGGGATCGTCCACACGACCTGGCCGATGGTGCCCGGCCGGTTCAAGGACTACATCTCGACCCC
>CAXUHE010000058.1:0-7989 GCA_964250725.1 uncultured Enterovirga sp.
TCGAATGTCTGCGCGGCGAGGGCTGTCACGAGGTGCAGGGCTTCCTGTTCGGCAGACCGAAGCCGGCGAGCGAGATCCAGGCCATGCTGGCCGGCCGTGAGAGGCTCCAGGTGCTCACCCGGGCAGCTTGAGTGAACGGCGGCGCGCGACAGCTTTTCCGGCGCGGAGCCCGGCAGGCGTTCAAGCCGATCCTGCCCTGCGATCTAACCCGAGCGCCTGGCCAAATGCCCGGTGCTAATCCCGCTTCAGGTCGCGAAAGTCGGGATAGTAGTGATACCAGGTCGTGAAGCCGGAGATCTTCCGGTCCATGACAACGTCGTAGGACGGCTTCACGATGAACGCCATCGGCACCTGATCGGCCGCGAGGCCGACCAGCTTCCTGGCGAGCGCCTCGTATTTTCTCTCGTCGGCCTCGTAGCGTGCCTGCGGCAGGAGCGCGTTCACCTCGGCGTTGTTCCAGCTCGCGAAATTCCAGCGCGACGTCCCGCTCATGAAGATGCGGAAGAAATACTCGGTCGAGGGAAACAGCGCGAGCGAGCGCTCGAGCAGCATCGGCAGACGCTTCTCCGTCACGGCGGACGCCATCTGGGCGTCGGGCAGCTTCTCGATCTTGAGCCTGACGCCGACTTTGGCGAAGGCCTCCTGGATCAGCGAGACCGCCGGATCCGCGAAGGAGGCCCGGCTGACGCTGTACGAGAGCGTCGTCTCGAACCCGTCCGGAAAGCCCGCCTCGGCGAGTTTCGTCTTCGCGGCCACGAGGTCCTGGTGGGACGGCAAGGCCTGCGGGAAATCGGCGCTGGGCGGTTCGCCCGTCCAGCTCGCGCCATAGAGCTTCGCGCCCCGCCCGTCGAAAGCGGCGGAGAAGAGGGGGTTGTAGGGCAGCGCAAGGGCGAGCGCCTGTCGTACCGTCGGCTTGTCGAAGGGCGCCATCTGCGTGTTGAAGATCAGCGCCGCGTAGCCGGTCGGCATCGGGGTGGAGACGACCTTGACCGAACCCGCCTTCGCGAGCGCCTTCAGGTCCTCGCCCTGCAACCCGATCGTGAGGTCGGCGTCTCCGCGCTCCACGAGGTTCGCCCGCGTCGCCGCCTCGGGGATCGTCTGCACGATCAGCCGCGGGAAGGCCGGCTTCGGGCCGTTCGTCCACGCGTCGTTGCGGCCGAGCACGACCTGCTTGCCGGCTTCGAAGGACTGGACCGTGTAGGCCCCGCCCGCGGCCGTGTGATCCTTCAGCCACTCGGTCGCCCAAGGGTCCTGGG
The DNA here is from genome assembly GCA_964250725.1 of uncultured Enterovirga sp. Taxonomy (GTDB): domain Bacteria; phylum Pseudomonadota; class Alphaproteobacteria; order Rhizobiales; family Beijerinckiaceae; genus Enterovirga. The sequence goes on from CAXUHE010000058.1 coordinate 1,257, forward strand.
CCGTCGCGTGCTGCTTCGCGAGCCTCGCGTTGAACATCGGCGCGTAGACCGTCGCGAGGTTCGGGACCGCGAGGCGGTCCGGCCGCTCCAACTTGATCGTGACGGTACGCGGATCGACGACCTTGAACTGCTCGGGGCTCGTCAGCGACCCGGTGGAGACCTGCGCCTTCGACATCGTCTGTGCACAGACCGCCCTGTCGAGCGACCACTTTACGTCCTCGGCCGTCACCGGGTTGCCGTCGTGCCAGACCGCTTTCGGCCGCAGGTGCAGCGTGATCGTGAGCCCGTCCGCGCTCACCTCGTAGCGTTCGGCGAGCTCGCCCCTGATCTTCGTGAACTCAAAGACGTAGCTACCCTCGCTCGTCGGCGTCCGGTCGAAGCGCAGCAGCCGATCGTAGACGCTGGTCGACAGGGCCGTGGATTCCGGAGTGCCGCCCAGCATGACGGGGTCCAACGTGTTCACGACGCCTGCCGTAACGTAGCGCAGCGTCTCCGCCCGCGGCTGGGCCGAGGCGGGCGCGACCCAACAGGCTATCGTGATCCAGCCGGTCGTCGCGAGTGCGAGCGGCGTTGCGCAGAGGCGGCGGGTGGGGAACGGACGCGACATCGTTCGGGTCTCTCCTCCTCAGGTAGGATCACTCGACCTGACCCGTCTGATGCGTTTCGGCTGCGACTCGGCCAGTCCGCCGGAACGCAAGCGATGCGCGCGTGACTATCACTCCGGCTGCCGTCGATCGCTTCCGGCTGTGCCAGCCGCATCGCCACCCGGCTTCGACTGCTGATTGCTTGGCCCTTGCAAGCCGGATTGGCCAGCCCCCATCGGGGGCTCCGGGTTGAACGTTAGTGCATTGTCGGCCTGAGCGCGACGGTTGGGGTGCCGGCGGAGCTGGTCGGGGTTGCACAGCCGGCCACAGCACGACCTCGGGAGCAGGCGGCACGTAGCCGAGCGATGAGTGCGGGCGGATCGTGTCGTAATGCTTTCGCCAGCTCGATGATGATCCTGCAATGCTTGGTCGAAAACTTGGTCGGGATCCGGCGTGTGCCGGCCCGAGAACGTCTTTTCAGAGGGAAAGTTGGTCGGAGTGGCAGGATTTGAACCTGCGACCCCCACGTCCCGAACGTGGTGCGCTACCAGACTGCGCTACACTCCGATAGTCTGCCGAGCAGACGGCCTGCCAAGGCAGGAGGCGCGGATCTGGTCAGCCGCGCCGCGATCCCGATAGCCCGTCGGACAGGCCGGTTCAAGCGGTTTCACGCCGGCCAGGCTCTTCCATGGTCCGCCGTCCCATGTGTAGAACCGCCGCATCGGAACGCCCGGACCAGCTCCATGTCGCCACGCATCGCCTTCGGGGGCTTCCTGCACGAGACGAACACCTTCGCGCCGAGCAAGGCCGGGTTAGACGCGTTCTCGCAAGGTGGTGGCTGGCCGACGCTGTCGCGGGGCGAGGATGTCTTCGCGGGCGTCGCGAGCGTCAATGTCGAGGCCGGGCAGGCGGCCGGCTGGACCCTCATTCCCTCGCTATGGGCCGCCGCAACCCCCTCGGCCCACGTGACGGCGGACGCCTTCGAGCGCATCGCAGCAGACCTGCTGACCGGGATCGCGGCCGCGATGCCGCTCGACGGCGTCTATCTCGACCTGCACGGCGCGATGGTGGCCGAACAGTTCGACGACGGCGAGGGCGAGATCCTGGCGCGGGTGCGCGGCGCGATCGGGCCGGGCATCCCGCTCGTCGCGAGCCTCGACCTGCACGGCAACGTGACGCGCCGGATGGTGGAGGCGGCTGACGCGCTCGTCGCCTACCGCACCTACCCGCATGTCGACATGGCGGAGACGGGCCGCCGTGCCGCCGCCTACTTGGCGCGGCTCATCGGCACGACGCGGCGCGACGCCAAGGCGTTCCGGCAGATTCCCTACCTGATCCCGATCGCCTGGCAGGCGACCGCGATGGAGCCGTGCCGGACGATCTACGCCGAACTCGGCCGCCTGGAGGGCGAGGAGGTGCCGACGCTCTCCTTCCTGCCCGGCTTCCCGGCGGCGGATTTCGCCGATTGCGGCGCGAGCGTCGTGGCCTATGGGACGACGCAGGATGCCGCCGACCGGGCGGCGGACGCCGTCGCTGCACTCGTTATCGCGAGCGAGTCTGCTTTCGCGGGGCGCGTCTTTACGCCGGACGAGGGTGTGCGCGAGGCGATGTCGATCGCCAAGGCCGCGACCCGGCCGGTCGTCATCTCGGACACGCAGGACAACCCGGGCGCGGGCGGCGATTCCGACACGATGGGGATGGTGCACGCGTTGCTCAGCAACTGGGCGGACCGTGCCGCGATCGGGATGATCGTCGATGCCGCGGCGGCGTCTGCGGCGCACGAGGCGGGGGTCGGCGCGACGATCCACCTCTCGCTCGGCGCGAGATCCGGCATACCGGGCGACGCGCCGCTCGTCGCCGATTTCGTGGTCGAAGCCGTGTCCGACGGCAACTTCGTGGCGCCGGGCCCGTTCTACGGCGGAGCACGCATGAAGCTCGGGCCTTGCGCCTGCCTGCGCATCCACGGCGTGCGCATCGTGGTCGGGTCGCGCAAGGCACAGATGGCCGACCAGGCGATGTATCGTCAGGTCGGGATCGAGCCGACCGAGCAGGCGATCCTCGTCAACAAGAGCTCCGTCCATTTCCGGGCCGATTTCGAGCCGATCGCGGAGACGATCCTGGTCTGCGCCGCGCCCGGCCCCATGCCGGTCGACCCCGCAATCCTGCCCTGGCGGCGGCTGCGGCCGGGCCTTCGTTTGTCCCCGAACGGGCCGGTCTTCGGCCGGACGGATCAGCCATGAACATCGCCGCCCTGCCGTTCGACACGCACGAGACCCTCGCCGGCCTCAAGCGCTGGATCGAGTGCGAGAGCCCGACTTTCGACACGCTGGCCGTGAACCGGATGATGGACCTCGCGGCGGACGACCTCGCGGCCGCGGGAGCCGCGGTCCGGCGCGTGCCCGGGCCGATGGGGCTCGGCGACTGCCTCCTCGCCGACTTCCCCCATCCGCACCGGGGCGAGCCCGGCATCCTGATGATGTCGCATCTCGACACCGTGCACCCGGTCGGCACGCTCGAGGCGCTGCCGTTCCGCCGAGAGGGCGCTCTCTGCTATGGCCCCGGAATCCTCGACATGAAGGGCGGCGCCTTCGCGGGCCTCCGGGCCATCGTCGAGCTCGCGCGAGCCGGGATCGTAACGCCGCTCCCCGTCAGCGTGCTCTTCACCAGCGACGAGGAGATCGGCAGCCCCGGCACGCGCGACCTCATCATGGAGAGCGCGGGCCGGCACCGCTACGTGCTCGTCCCGGAGCCGGGGAGGCCCGGCAACGGCGTCGTGACGGGGCGCTACGCCATCGCCCGCTACGACCTCTTCGCCGAAGGCCGGCCGAGCCACGCGGGGGCGGCCCTCAAGGACGGACGCTCCGCGATCAACCTCATGGCGCGACAGATCCTGGCCATCGAGCCCATGAGCGACGACGATTGCACCTTCTCGGTCGGGGTCATCGAGGGCGGGCGCTGGGTGAACTGCGTGTCCACGACCTGCCGGGCCGAGGCGCTGAGCATGGCGAAACGCCAAGCGGATCTCGACCGCGGGATCGAGCGCATGCTGGCGCTGTCCGGCGCGCAACCGGATGGGACGCGCTTCACGGTGACCCGCGGCGTGACCCGGCCCGTCTGGGAGCCGGATGCCGGGACGATGCGGCTCTACGAGACGGCCCGGGAGGTCGCCAGCGACCTCGGCTTCGCGATCGGCCACGGCTCCGCGGGCGGCGGATCGGATGCCAACTTCACCGGGGCGGCCGGCATCCCCTCGCTCGATGGGCTCGGCCTTCTGGGAGCCGGCTATCACACGCTGGAGGAGCATATCGAGGTCGCGAGCCTCGCCCAGCGCGGGCGGCTCGTGGCCGGGCTCCTGGCGCGGCTGGACGCATGAGCCCCACTGGCGCGAACCGTCGGCCCGCCTTCGCGCGCGACGGACGGCTCGTCGCACCACCGGACGCGGAGATACCGGAGATCTTAGGGTCGGACGGCGTGACGGTCCGCGACCGGCTGCGGCGTCGCGAGACTTCCTCGGTCGAACTCGCAACCGCCTGCCTGGACCGGATCGAGGCGCTGAACCCGACCTACAACGCGGTCATCTCGCCTCGTCCGCGCTCCGAGATCCTGGCCGAGGCGAGGAGCGCGGACGAAGCGCTCGCGCGCGGCGACGAAGTCGGGCCGCTGCACGGCCTGCCCATCGCCATCAAGGACCTTTCGGCGACGAAAGGTTTGCGGACGACCTACGGCTCACCGCTCTTCGCCGATCACGTGCCGGAGGCGGACGACCTCTCCGTCGCGCGCATCCGGGCGGCCGGTGCGATCATCGTGGGCAAGACCAATACCCCGGAACTCGGCCTCGGCTCGCACACCTACAACCCGGTCCACGGCGCGACCCGCAACGCCTTCGACCCGACGCGGAGCGCCGGTGGATCGAGCGGCGGGGCGGCGGTCGCGCTGGCGCTCGGTCTTCTGCCGATCGCGGACGGCAGCGACATGGGCGGGTCGCTACGCAACCCCGGCGCCTACAACAACGTCTTTGGTCTGCGCCCGTCCCAGGGCCTCGTTCCGGCGACACCGTCGCACGATCCATTCTACGCGCAGCTCGGCATCGTGGGCCCGATGGGCCGCAGCGTGGCCGATCTCGCCATGCTGCTCGGCGTCCTGGCAGGCTACGACCCGCGCGCGCCTCTATCGCTGGACAGTCCTGTATGGCGGGAAGGTGCTCCGGTGGCGGCCACGCACGCGCCGCGCATCGCGTGGCTCGGCGATCTCGGCGGGCATCTCGCGCTTGAGCCCGGTATCCTGGACCTCTGCTGGGCGGCGCTCGCCGATCTCGGCCGCGCGGGTTGGCGCATCGAGCCGGACGCACCCGCCTTCGACTGGGAGAGCCTGTGGCGGAGCTTCGTTGTGCTGCGACAGTTCAACGTCTTCGGACGCTGGGCCGAGACCCATGCCGACCCGGCCAAGCGAGAGTTGATGAAGCCCGAGATGCGATGGGAGATCGCGGGCGGCGCGGCGCTTGATGCCACCGCGCTGGCGCATGCGATGGGGGTGCGCGGCGCATGGTACGCGGCCGCCCTGTCGTTGTTGGAGCGATACGACGCGCTGGCGTTGCCGACCGCGCAGCTCTTCTCCTTCCCTGTCGAGTGGACCTGGCCGCGCGAGATCGCGGGCCGCGAGATGGATTCCTATCACCGCTGGATGGAGGTCGTCGTGCCGGGCACGATGGCCGGCTGTCCGGTTATCAACGTACCGGCGGGGTTCGACGCCGCCGGCCGCCCGATGGGGCTGCAATTGATCGGACGGCCGCGGGGCGATCACGCGCTGCTGGCTTTGGCGGAGCGCTTCGCGCAGGATGCCGCACGAGGGTCATGACGAGAGCCATGCTCGGCACGAAGCGTGCATGAGGCGGCGCAATCGGACGAAGATCGGATCGGGGTTCACGACATGACGCTGCGCTTGAAGATGATGTCGGCCGCCGCGGCCCTGCTGGCCGGGACGCTCGCCGGGGCTGCGGGCGCGGACGCGGTGACGCTGAAGGCCGTCATGCATTCGGACGTGAAGATCGTCGACCCGATCTGGACGACCGCCTACATCGTGCGAAACCACGGCTACATGATCTACGACACGCTCTTCGCGCTCGACGAGAAGGGTGAGATCAAGCCGCAGATGGTCGAGCGATACACAGAATCGCCCGACAAGCTGACCTACGTCTTCACGCTGCGCGATGGCCTGCTCTGGCACGACGGCAAGCCGGTGACGGCGGAGGATTGCGTCGCCTCCATCAAGCGCTGGGGCGCCAAGGACGCGCTCGGCCAGAAGCTCCTGACCTTCGTGGACACGATGGCGGCGGACGACGCCAGGACCTTCACGGTCAAGCTGAAATCGACGACGGGCCTACTGCTCTTCGGGCTGGCTAAACCCTCTTCGAACGTGCCCTTCATGATGCCGAAGCGCGTCGCGGACACGGACCCGAACACGCAGATCTCGGACTTCACCGGGTCCGGCCCGTTCGTGCTGAAGACCGACGAGTGGAAACCCGGCGACAAGATCGTCTACGTCAAGTTCGACAAGTACAGGCCGCGTGCCGAGCCCGCCTCCGGTCTGGCCGGCGGCAAGGTCGCCAAGCTCGACCGCATCGAGTGGCTCGCGGTCTCGGACCAGCAGCAGGCCGTGAACGCGCTGCTCGCGGGCGAGATCGACATGATCGAGCAGCCCGCGACCGACCTCATCCCCCTGCTCAAGGAAGACAAGTCGATCAGGCTCGTCGACTACAACCCGCTCGGCCTGCAGTATACGCTGCGCCCGAACCACATCATCAAGCCGTTCGACAATCCCAAGGCCAGGCAGGCGCTGATGTACGCGCTGAACCAGAAGGACTTCCTGGAAGCGACGATCGGCAATCCCGACTACTACAAGGTCTGCAAGGCGCTCTTCGTGTGCGGCACGCCGCTCGCCTCCGAGAAGGGCATGGAAGGCCTGCTCGAGTCGAACTTCGCGAAGTCGAAGGAGCTCCTGAAGGAAGCCGGCTATGACGGCACGCCGATCGTCCTCCTGCAATCGACCGATCTCGCGGCGCTCACCAATCTCGCGCCGGTCGCGAAGCAACTGCTCGAGAAGGGCGGGTTCAAGGTCGAATTGCCGGCCGCGCCAGAGGCCGACCTGGAGCC
>CAXUHE010000058.1:7999-16374 GCA_964250725.1 uncultured Enterovirga sp.
TCAAGGTCGACATGCAATCCTCGGATTGGCAGACGGTCGTGTCGCGGCGCGTCCGGCGCGACCCGGCGAACGCGGGTGGCTGGAATCTGATGCTCACCTCCTGGGTCTCGGCCGACGTGCTCAACCCGGTGATGTCGGGCTTCGTCAACGCGAGCTGCGACAAGGCGGCCTTCGGTTGGCCGTGCGACGCGCAGATGGAGAAGCTGCGCGACGATTTCGCCCGCGAGCCGGACACGGCCAAGCAGAAAGCGATCGTCGAGGCGGTCCAGATGCGTCAGCGCGAGGAGGTCACGCACGTGCATCTCGGCCAGTACTACGTGCCGATCGCCACCACGTCCAAGGTCTCGGGCATCCTGACCGCCCCGGCCCCAGTGTTCTGGAACATGGAGAAGAAGTGACACGGGCATGGCGTCCGGCGGTCACGCGGTGACAGGGGATGGGATCCGGGTCGCTTACGTCTCCCGGATACCCTTCCCTCCGCTCCGCTCCGGCCGGGCATGACGGTGTCCACGGGGTAAGCCCATGCTCGCCTACATCCTGCGGCGCCTGCTCGCCACGATCCCGGTCCTCCTGATCGTCGCAGTACTGGTCTTCCTCATGCTGAGGCTGACGCCGGGCGATCCGGCAGCCGTCATCGCGGGCGACAACGCGTCCACCGAGCAGATCGAGATCATCCGCAGCCGCCTCGGTCTCGATCAGCCGATCCTCGCGCAGTTCGGCATATGGGCGGGGCACCTCGTCAGCGGCAATTTCGGCGAGTCGTTCTTCTTTAAGAAGACGGTAGCGGAGCTGATCCTCGGCCGGATCGAGCCGACCTTGTCGCTCGCCTTCGTCACGATGGTGATCGCGATCTCGGTCGCGGTACCGCTCGGCGTGCTCGCCGCCTACAAGCAGGGCACGTGGGTCGATCGGATGGTCATGGGCTTCTCGGTCTTCGGCTTCTCGGTCCCCATCTTCGTGGTCGGCTACGCACTCATCTACGTCTTCGCGATCACGCTCGGCTGGGTGCCGGTCCAGGGATACCAGTCGATCTCGGCCGGGTTCGGGGGCTTCCTCCAGCGCCTCATCCTCCCTGCGGTCTCGCTCTCCGTGATCTACATCGCGCTGATCGCCCGCATGACGCGAGCCAGCGTGACCGAGGTGCTGGGCGAGGATTACGTCCGCACCGCCCGCGCCAAGGGTCAGGTCGAGCGCATCATCCTGTTCCGGCACGCGCTCAAGAACGCCGCGGTTCCGATCGTGACCGTGATCGGGCTCGGCATCGCGTTGCTCCTCGGAGGCGTGGTGGTGACGGAAAGCGTGTTCGCGATTCCCGGGCTCGGACGCCTCACCGTCGACGCCGTGCTGGCGCGCGACTACCCGACCATCCAGGCGGTGATCCTCCTCTTCTCGGTCATCTACGTGGCGATCAATCTCGGGATCGACCTCGCCTACAGCCTCTTTGACCCGAGGATTCGCTATTGAGCGCCGAGCCGACCCTTCTCGCGCCGGTTTTCCCCGTCGCGGCACCCGGGCGCGGGCGCCTCGCCAAGCTCGCGCGGAACCCCTCGATTCTCGTCGGCGGGGCCGTGCTCCTCGTCATGCTGCTCATCGGCGTCTTCGCGCCGTTCCTCGGCACGATCGATCCGGCGGCGATCAATCCGAGCTTCCGTAACAAGGTGCCGGGCGTCGAGCGCACGATCCGCGCCGATGACGGGTCGTCCACCACCTTCAAGCACCGCATGGGGACGGACACGCTCGGCCGCGACGTCTACAGCCGCACGCTCTACGGCGCGCGCGTCTCCCTCCTCATCGGCGTCTCGGTCGCGGCGGTCAGCATCGCGGTCGGCCTCCTGCTCGGCTTGATCGCCGGCTACGTGCGGCCGCTTGACGGGATTATCATGCGGTTCATGGACGGGCTGATGGCTATCCCGGCGATCCTGCTCGCCATCGCGGTCGTGTCGCTGTTCCGGGCGGGGCTCGGCGCCGTCATCGTGGCGATCATCGTGCCGGAGATCCCGCGCGTCGTGCGCGTCGTGCGCTCGATCGTGCTGTCCGTGCGGGAGGAGCCTTACGTCGAGGCCGCGATCATGGCCGGGACCCGCGTGCCGGCCCTGATGGTGCGCCACATCCTGCCGAACACGGTCGCGCCGCTTATCGTCCAGGGCACCTTCATCTGCGCCTCCGCGATCCTGGTCGAGGCGATCCTATCCTTCCTAGGCATCGGCATCCCGCCCGAGGTGCCGACCTGGGGCAACATCATGGCGGAAGGCCGCAACCTGTTCCGCATCTACCCTCACAACATCCTCTACCCGGGCATCTTCCTGTGCGTCGCGGTGCTGTCCGTGAACCTGCTGGGCGACGGCCTGCGCGACGCGCTGGACCCGAAGATGGGGGCGCGATGAGCGCCGGGGCTCCCGTTCTCGCGGTCGACGGGCTGAGCGTCCGGCTGCCGGGCGGGGGCGACCGGGCGCACGCCGTCGAGGGCGTCTCCTTCGCGGTCGGGCCGGGCGAGATCGTCTGCGTGGTCGGCGAATCGGGGTCGGGCAAGTCCGTCACCGCGTTCTCGGTCATGGGGCTCCTGCCGCCGGCCCTGCGTCCCGTGGCGGGCGAGATCCGGCTCGAGGGCGAGAACGTGCTGGCCGGGAGCCCGAAGCGCCTGCGCGACCTGCGCGGCACCCGCATGGCGATGGTGTTCCAGGAGCCGATGACGGCGCTGAACCCTGTGCTCAGGATCGGCGATCAGATCGACGAGGTGCTGCGCATCCACACCGGTCTCGGCCCGGCCGAGCGGCGCGCCAAGGTCCTGGCGATCCTCGGCGCCATGCGCCTGCCGGACCCGGAGCGCATCCACGCCTCCTACCCGCACCAGATCTCGGGCGGGCAGCGCCAGCGCATCATGATCGCGGCCGCGATGGTGCTCGATCCCGCGCTCCTCATCGCGGACGAGCCCACGACCGCGCTCGACGTGACGACCCAGGCCCAGATCCTGCGCCTCATCAAGGAGATGCAGACCCGCCGCGGCACCGGCGTCCTGTTCATCACGCACGATTTCGGCGTCGTGGCGGAGATCGCCGACCGCGTCGTCGTCATGCAGAAGGGTCATGTCGTCGAGGAGGGGAGGGCGGCGGACGTGCTGCGCCGGCCGCAGCATTCCTACACGCGCATGCTGATCGGCGCGGTGCCGAGCCTGAAGCCGGCCGTCACGCGCGAGATCAGGGGACCTGTCGCGCTGGACGCCGTCGGCATCGGCAAGACCTACCGCTCGTCGAGCCTGTTCGGGCGCGCCAGGACCGTCCAGGCGGCGCATGGCGTCGATATCCGCATCCGCCGGGGCGAGACGGTCGGGATCGTGGGCGAGTCCGGCTCCGGCAAGACCACGGTGGCGCGTTGCATCGCGCGGCTCATGCCGCCGACCGAGGGCGCGATCCTGGTGCCCGACATCGACATCGCGAAGCTGCGCGAGCGGCGCCTGCGGCCCTACCGGCGCAAGATCCAGGTCGTGTTCCAGGACCCGTACCGCTCGCTCAACCCGCGCCGCACCGTCGGGGCGTCGATCATCGAGGGGCCGATGAATTTCGGCACGACCCACGCCGACGCGATGGGGCGCGCCCGCGACCTGATGGGGCTCGTCGGGCTCCAGCCGGACACGCTCGCCCGCTACCCGCACCAGTTCTCGGGCGGGCAGCGTCAGCGCGTCGCCATCGCCCGGGCGCTCGCCATGGAGCCCGAGATCCTGATCGCAGACGAAGCCGTGTCGGCGCTCGACGTCTCCGTGCAGCGCCAGGTTTTGGCGCTCCTGCGCGACGTGCAGGAGCGCTTCGACCTCGCGATCCTGTTCATCACGCACGATCTCAGGGTCGCGGCCCAGATTTGCGACCGCATCGTCGTCATGGAAAAGGGCGTCGTGGTCGAGCAGGGCGTGACCGCGCAAGTTTACGCGGCGCCTGCCCACGCCTACACGCGCGCCCTCATCGAGGCCGCGCCCGGCCGGGATTTCGGTACCGGCGAGGCCTGACGGCAGCCCGAACGCCCGAGCCGTCATGCTCGACCACGTGATCCGCAACGCGCGCCTGCCCGGCGCGGACGACCTCGTCGATATCGGCTGCGCGGCCGGCCGGATCGCCGCGGTGGAGCGCGGCATCGTGTGCGATGCACCCGCCTACGATGCCGGCGGATGCCTGTGCTGCGGCAGGCCTCGTCGAGACGCATAAGCGCCATCGGGGCGGCCCGCGACGATCGCGCCCGCCGATCCGCGGTTGATATCCCGCACCCACCGATTGCCCGGCCCGCCCGAACGCGCGATTGAAGCCGGGCTCATGAGCGCCTTCACTTTCCTCCACGCGGCCGACCTGCATCTCGCGAGCCCGCTCGCCGGCCTCGCGGCCAGGAACGCGGACCTGGCGGCGCGCTTCGCGGCCGCGAGCCGGGAAGCCTTCACGGGTCTCGTGACGCACGCGATCGACACCGAGGCCGCCTTCCTGCTCATCGCGGGCGACGTCTACGACCGCGAATGGCCGGATCTCTCGATCGGCCTGTTCTTCGCCCGCGAGCTGTCGCGGCTCGCTCGGGCCGGCATCCCGGTCGCGATCGTGCGCGGGAACCACGACGCGGACAGCGTCGTGCGAAAATCCGTGACGCTGCCCGACGGCATCCACGAGTTCCCGAGCGCCAGGGCCGGGACGCATCGCCTGGAGCACCTGCGCGTCGCGCTGCACGGGCGCAGCTTCCCCGAGCGCGCCGTGCCGGACGAGAGCTTCGCGCGCGGCTATCCCGACCCGGAGCCCGGCTGGTTCAATGTCGGGCTCCTGCACACCTCCTGCGGCGGGCACGCCCGGCACGCCACCTATGCGCCCTGCGCGCCGGCCGAGCTCGCGGCCCGGGGCTACGATTACTGGGCGCTCGGCCACGTGCACGACTACGTGGAGGTGATGCGCGAGCCGCCCATCATCTTCCCCGGCAACCTGCAGGGGCGCAGCGTGCGCGAATGCGGCCCCAAGGGCGCGGTCGCGGTCGACGTCGCGGACGGGCGCGTGATCGGTATCCGCCGCCTCGTCTTCGACCGCGCCCGCTTCGCACATCTCGACGTCGCGCTCGACTACGATCACGAGGACGAGGCCTCGGTGCTCGCCGCGGTCGGGGTCGCGCTCCGCCCGCATGTCGAGGAGGCCGAAGGGCGGCCGCTCGCGGTGCGGGTGACGCTGCGGGGCGAGACGCCGCTGCATGGTGCGCTCGCGGGCGATCCCGAGCGGCTCGCGGCGGAGATCCAGGCGGCGGCGCACCGCCTGCACGAGGACGTCTGGCTGGAGGCGCTCAAGATCCGCACCGTCCGGCCCGCGCGACCGGCACCTGCGGGCGACGGCCTGATCGACCCGGCGGCGCTCCTCGCCGAACTCGACCACGACCCGGCTCTTCGCCGGCGCGCGGCCGAGATGATCGCCGAGATCGCGAAGCGTCTGCCGGGGGGCATGAGCGAGGCGGACGAGCCGGACCTCGCGGGCGACCTCGACCAGCTCTGCGCCGAAGCGGAGGCCATGATCATGACGCGCCTCGCCGGCCGGGGCTGCTGAATGCGCCTCCTCTCGCTCGACCTCGAGCGCTACGGGTCCTTCACGGGCCGGCGCCTCGCCTTCCGGCCCGACGCGAGGCTGCACGTCGTGCTCGGGCCGAACGAGGCCGGCAAGAGCTCGGCGCTGTCCGCCGTGACGGACCTCCTCTTCGGCATCGAGGAGCGCACGCGATACGACTTCCTGCACAAGGACGAAGGCCTGCGCATCGGCGCCGAGATCGCCGCACGGGACGGCCGTTCGCTCGCCTTCTTTCGCCGCAAGGGGCGCAAGAACCTGCTGTCCGACCCGTCCGGGGCGGCGCTGCCGGACGATGCGCTGGGGCCGTTCCTCGGGGGGATGACGCGGCAGGTCTTCTGCAACGCCTTCGGGATGAACGCCGCCATGCTCCGCCGCGGCGCGGAGGAGATGCTGAAGAGCGACGGGGAGGTCGGCGCGAGCCTCTTCGCGGCCGCTTCGGGCCTGCGCGGCTACCGCGACCTCGCCCGCGACCTCGACGAGGAGGCGACCCAGATCTACGCGCCGCGGGCGCAGAAGCGCACGCTCACCCTCGCGATCGAGGCCTACGACGCGGCCCGCAAGGAGGCCGGGGCCGAGCGGCTCGGCGCGGAGGCCTGGCGCAAGCTGCTCGCCGATCTGGCGGAGGCGGACGGGCGGCAGGACGCCGTCACGGCCCGCCGCCGCGCCATCGCGTCGGAGATCAGCGCGTTGAAGCGCCTGCGCTCGGTCGCGCCGATCCTGAGCACGCTCGACGGGCTCGCGGCGGAAACGGGCGCGCTGGCGGATCTCGTCGATATGGACGAGGCCGGGGTGGCGGACCTCGCCCGGCTGAGGTTGGCGTTCGAGGAGGCTCGGACGCGACTCGCCGGCGCGGAGGCGGCCGGGGAGCGGGCTGCCCAGGAGCTGCGGGAGATCGAGGTCGACGAGGAGGTGGCGCCTCACGAGGCCGCGATCCGGGCGCTCGTCGAGGGCGTGGAGAACTATCGCCAGCTCGGGCGCGACCTGCCCCGGATCGTCTCGGAGGCCGGGGGCTTCGCGACCGATCTCGCCCAGCTCGCGATCCGGCTCGGGCTCGAGGGGCCGGACGCCGTCGGTCCCGGCCAGCCGACCGATGCCGCCCGCGCTCGCCTGAAGGCGCTGCTCGCGGCCGGCCGGGAGCGCGCCGCCGAGGCGTCCCGGATCGAGGCCGAGCTGACGCGGCAGCGGGCGGCGCTCCGGACCCTGGAAGCGGCGCGCGACCGGCGGGGTTCGCTCGTCGATCCGGGCCCCGTCCGCCGGACCTTCGAGGCGCTGGAGCCGGCGTTGCGCGAGGTCGCGCGACGGGACGACCTCGCGGACGAGGTCGCGCGAGATGCGCGCGAGGTCGCGGGTGAGGTCGCGCGACTCTCGCCCCGCATGGCGTCCCCGGAGGCGCTGGCGAGCCTCGCCCTGCCGTCCGACGCCACGATCCGGCGCTTCGGCGCGGCGCTCGACGCCGTCTCGCGCCGCGTCGAGGCTGCCCGCGCCGATCTCGCCGAGCTCCGTCAGGCCCGCGACGCGACCGCGACCCGCATCGCGGCCCGGGGGGCGGCCGGCGCGGTGCCGGACCCGGAGGCGCTGGCCGTCCTGCGGGCGGAGCGCGACCGCGCCTTCGCGGGCGTCCGGGCGGCGGCCCTCGCCGAACCCGGCGCGCCGGAGGGCGCCCCCCTCCTGCGGGCGGTCGCGGCGTTCGAGCGGGCGCAGGCCGCGGCCGACGCGCTCGCGGACCGGCTCGTGGCGGACGCCGCCCGCGCGGCCGAGCACGCCGCCGACCTGCGCGCGCTGGATGAGCAGGACCGCGAGGTCACGGCGGGCGAGGCGGAGCTGGCCGAGGCCGAAGCCGCCTCGGCCGGGCGCGACACGGATTGGGAGGCGCTCTGGACGCCGCTCGGCATCGCGCCCCTGCCGCCCGCCGAGATGGCGGCCTGGCGCCAGGAGGCCACGGCCCTGGTCGCCCGCGTCCGGCAGATCGAGGCGCGCCGGAGCGACCTGTCCGTGCTCGTCGACCGGATCGAGGCCGTTCGCCCGAACCTCCTCTCGCTCGCCGGCAGGCTGGGGCTCGACGGGCTCGCGGGGCTCGACGCGACGCTCGTCGCGGCCGAGATCCGCACCCGCCTCCACGGCCTGACCGAGACCTGGGACGCGGCCCGCGAGACGATGACCCGCATCGCGACCGCGCGCGAGAGCATCGCGGCTGGCCAGGCCGCGTTGGCGTCGCTGCGTGAGAGCGAAGTCGCGTGGCGGACCGAGTGGGAGACGGCTCTCGCGGCGGTCGCGCTGCCGGCCGGGACGGGGCTCGACGCCGCGGCGGCCGCGCTCGACGCCTGGGCGGACGTCCCGGCGGTCCTGAAGGAGCACGCGAACCGCACCGCTCGCGTCCTGGGCATCCGGCGCGACATGGCGGCCTACGAGGCCGATCTCGGGCGCGTGCTGGAGGCCCTGCAGGTCCGGCCCGGATCGCAGGGCGTCGAGGCCGTCCGGCACCTCCAGGAGCGGTCCGCGGCGGCCCGGGACGCACTCGTCAAGCACGAGACCCGGGGGGGCGCGCTCGCGGCCGCGGAGCGGGCGCGCCGCGAGGCCGCCGCTGACCACGAAGGCGCGGCCCGCGCGCTCGCCGGCCTCCTCGCCCGCCACGACATCCCGGACGGCACGGACCTCCAGCTGCTCTCCGGTCGCCTGCAGGAGCGGGCCCGGCTCCGGGCGGAAACGCGTCGGGCTCAAGGCGAACTCCTGCGCGCGGGCGACGCCGTCCCGGAGGCGGACCTGCGCGCGGGGCTCGACGCGACCAGCCTCGACGAGATCGAGGGGCGG
>CAXUHE010000058.1:16384-18449 GCA_964250725.1 uncultured Enterovirga sp.
GGCTCGCCGCGCTCGCGGCCGAGGAGGAGGCGCGCGACCACGAGGGCAAGGAGGTCTATGCGGAGCGCGGGCGTCTCGATGCCGAGCGCCGGCGGGTCGAGGCCGGCACGGGCGCCGAGCTCGCGGCCGCCGCCAAGGCCGCGGCCGAAGTCGAGATCCGGGCGGCGGCGCGACGCTACGTGGTCCTCAAGCTCGGCGCGATGCTGCTCGGCGCCGCGGTCGAGCGACATCGCGCCGGCCAGCAGGACCCGTTGCTGCGCCGGGCGGGCGAACTCTTCGCGGGCCTCACGGGCGGCGGCTTCGCGTCGCTCGACCAGTTCTACGATTCGGACGACCAGCCGATCCTGAAAGGCCGCCGCGCGGCAGGCGGGCGTCCGGTCGGGGTCGACGAGATGAGCGAGGGCACGCGCGACCAGCTCTTCCTCGCGCTGAGACTCGCGTATCTGGAGGATTTCGCGCGCCGCGCGGAGCCGGCACCTTTCGTCGGCGACGACATCTTCGCGAGCTTCGACGACGTGAGGACCGGCCACGGTCTCGAGGCCCTGGCGGCGATCGGCCAGGACGTGCAGCCGATCCTCTTCACCCATCATGCGAGCGTGGCGGAGCTCGCGACGCGGCGGCTCGGCGGGGCGGTCGACGTGATCGAGCTTCACTGACCGACTGTCATCCCCGGCGGCTGCCGAGACGTCGCGACGGCTTCGACCGCCATCCCGGGAAGGGCTCGACTGTCATCCCCGGCGGCCGCGCAGCAGCCGGGACGGGGATCCACCCCTTGCGCCACCCTGGATCCCCTCCGCTTCGCTCCGGCCGGGGATGACAGAGAGTGACCTCGGATGCGAAGAACCGGCCTTCACGGAACCGAGGTGTGGCGATGAACGGTGCGGAAAGCCTGGTGCGGACGCTGGTCGCGGGCGGCGTCGATGTGTCCTTCACCAATCCCGGCACGTCCGAGATGCATTTCGTCGCCGCGCTCGACCGTGTCGAGGGCATGCGCTGCGTGCTCTTCCTCTTCGAGGGCGGTGCCACGGGCGCGGCCGACGGCTACGCGCGCATGGCGGACAAGCCGGCCTCGACTCTCCTGCACCTGGGGCCCGGCCTCGGCAACGGCCTCGCGAACCTGCACAACGCGAAGCGCGCCCGCTCGCCGGTCGTCAACATCGTGGGCGAGCACGCCACCTATCACCGCGCCTACGACGCGCCGCTGACCTCCGACATCGAAGGCATCGCGCGGCCCGTCTCGGCCTGGGTGAAGACCTCCGAGAGCTCGCGGCACGTCGCGCAGGACGGCGCGGCCGCGATCGCGGCGGCCCGCGCTGCGCCGGGCGGCGTCGCGACACTCATCCTGCCGGCGGACACCGCCTGGGGGGAGGGCGGCGAGGTCGCGTCCGTGCCGGCGCCGGCCGCCCACACGCGGGTCGAGGACGACCGGATCCACGACGCCGCCGCGGCGCTGAGATCGGGCGAACCGGTCGTGATCCTGCTCGGCGACCGTGCCTTGCGGGCCCGTGGGCTCGAGCTCGCGGAGCGAATCGCCGCCGCGACCGGCGCGACCGTCAAGGCACAGGTGTCGAACGCCCGCATGGAGCGCGGCGCCGGCCGCGCCTTCGTGGATCGCGTGCCCTACCCGGTCGACGCCGCTCTCGCGTCGCTCGCGGGCGCGAAGCACCTCCTGGTGGTCGGCACGGCCGCGCCGGTCGCGTTCTTCGCCTATCCGGGCAAGCCGAGCGAGCTCTCGCCTCCCGAGTGCCGCGTGCAGGTCGTGGCTTCGCCCGCCGAGGACCAGCTCGACGCGCTGGAGCGCCTGGCCGACGCGGTCGCGACATCGGTCGCCTCGCCGACCTCTGCCGAACGCCCCGCCGGAGGGCGTCGCCCGGAGGTCCCGCAGGGCGCGCTCGATTCGGACACGATCGGGCTGGCGCTCGGCGCGCTGCTGCCGGAGGGCGCGATCGTCTGCGACGAATCGGTCACGACGGGGCGCAACTTCTTCGCCGCCACACGCGGCGCGCCGCCCCACGACTGGCTCCAGCTCACCGGCGGGGCGATCGGGCTGGGCATCCCGCTGGCC
>CAXUHE010000059.1:0-18409 GCA_964250725.1 uncultured Enterovirga sp.
CGGCTACGGTGCGCTCGGCCGAGAAGGCGGTGCGGCTCGCGGGGGAGGGGCTGACGACCCGCCGCTTCCCGGGCGAGGAGGACGCGATACGGCGAGACCTCGCGTCGAGCGACGCGGTGCTCGTCTCGGTCCCGCCGGGCACCGCGGGCGATCCGGTCCTGGCGGCGTTCGGCGAAGTCCTGGCGAACGCGCCGCGCCTGCGCTGGATCGGCTATCTCTCGACGATCGGGGTCTACGGCGACCACGGCGGCCGCTGGGTCGACGAGGCGACGCCGCCGCGCCCGGTCAGCGCGCGCTCCCGCGAGCGTGTCGCCGCAGAGGAAGGCTGGCTGGCGCTGGGGCGGGCCTCGGGCAAGGCCGTCCAGGTCTTCCGCCTCGCGGGGATCTACGGCCCGGGCCGCAGCGCCTTCGACAAGCTCGCGGACGGGACGGCGAAGCGCCTCGTGAAGCCTTCGCAGGTCTTCAACCGCATCCATGTGGACGACATAGCGGCGGTGCTGGCCGCCTCGCTCGGCCGGCCGCGCGCGGGCGCGGTCTACAACGTCACGGACGACGAGCCCGCGCCGCCGCAGGATGTCGTGGCCTGCGCGGCGCAGCTCGCGGGCGTGCCGCCGCCGCCCGAGGTCCCGTTCGACGAGGCCGAGCTGACCCCGATGGCGCGCAGCTTCTACGGCGAGAACAAGCGGGTGCGAAACGCCCTCATCCGCGACGAACTGGGGGTCCGGCTCGCCTATCCGACCTACCGCGAGGGCCTGGCGTCGCTGACGCCAGCTCGCGAATCATGAGAGCGCTTGCGGCACCTCGCCGGGCGACCGCGCCAGTCCGGTCTTGAGCTTCGCGCGCCGCGGCTGGCGCACGCCGCCCGCGAGTCGTCGCTCCAGCCGGCGGCTCGCGAGCGACATCGCGAGGCAGCACAGGAAGAAGACGCCGGCCGCGAAGGCGTAGCCCTCGCGCCCCATCCCGAGCCAGGCCTGGTCGCGCGCGGCCTGGTTCACGACGCCGAGCAGGTCGAACAGCCCCACGATGGAGACCAGCGTCGTGTCCTTGAAGAGGTCGATCACGATGTTGACGAGCCCCGGGATGACGAGCCGCAGGGCCTGCGGCAGCAGGATCAGGAGCTTGATCGCGAGGTCGTGGAGGCCGAGCGAGGCCGCCGCCTCGCCCTGTCCGCGCGGCAGCGCCTGGAGGCCGCCGCGGATCGTCTCCGCCATGTAGGCGGAGGTGAAGAGCGTCAGCGCGATCATGGCGCGCACGAGGTTGTCGACCGTGACCCCGTGGGGCAGGAAGAGCGGCGTCAGCATCAGCGCCATGAAGAGCGCGGTGAGGAGCGGGATGCCGCGCCAGAAATCGATGAACACGATCGCGAGCCACCGCACGGCCGGCAGGCTCGACCGCCGGCCGAAGGCCAGGAGCACGCCGATCAGGAAGCCCCCGACGCTCGCGACCAGCGTCAGCATGACGTTGAGCATGAGGCCGCCCCAGGCGTTGGTCGACACGTAGGGAAGGCCCCAAGATCCGATCGAGAAGCCGCCGACCATCAGGAGCCCGACGAGCACCGGCACGACCGTCACGAGGCAGGCCCCGAGAACGAGTCGGGCGCGCCCGTCGCTCCGGGACGTGGCGATCCCCGCCGCCACGAGGAGCGCCAGCGCGAGGTGGACGCGCCAGCGTTCGGGCGCCGGGTAGGCGCCGTAGAAGAACAGGTCGATCCGCACGCGGATGAACGCCCAGCAGGCGCCCGCCCCCGTGCAGTCGCGCCGCGTCGCGCCCGCGAAGGTCGCGTCGAGGAGCGCCCACCGCACCAGCGCCTGCGCGGCGAAGCCGATCACCGCGAGCATGAGGAGCGTCAACGCGGTGTTCCACACCGAGCCGAACAGGTTGCGGCGCGTCCACATGGCCGCACCCGCGAGAAGGCTATCGTTCGACGAGGGCGACACGGCGGTTGTACATGTTCATGAGGCCGGTCGTGACGAGGTTGATCCCCAGGAACACGACCATCACGATGGTGATCGTCTCGATCGCGCGGCCGGACTGGTTGAGCACGGTGCCGGCGAAGATCTGCACGAGCTCCGGGTAGGCGACCGCCGCGCCGAGCGAGGTGCTCTTCGTGAGGTTGAGGTACTGCCCGGTGATCTGCGGCACCATGATCCGCAGGGCCTGCGGCAGCACGACGAGGAACAGCGCCTGCATGCGTGTCAGGCCGAGCGACATCGCGGCCTCCCCCTGGCCGCGCGCGATGCCCTCGATCGAGCCGCGCACGATCTCCGCGATGAAGGCCGAGGCGTAGAGCGACAGGCCGACCACGAGCGCGATGAGCTCGGGCGGGACCGTGAAGCCGCCGGCGAAGTTGAAGCCGCGCAGGACCGGCTCCTCGACCCTCTCGGCTGCCGCGACCAGGAGGCCCAGCGCGACGACGAGCCCGATCCCGGCGAGCGGGCGCAGCCGCGGCCGGTGGCGCGAGAGGAGGCGCAGGACGAGCGCCGCCACGAGCGCTGCCCCGGCGAGCGACGTGAGGACGGGCGCGTCGGGTCGCCAGATCACCACCGGGACGACGAGCCCGCGCACGCTGAGGAACGCGCCGCCCGGGAACGCGAAGGCGGCGCGCGCCTGCGGCAGCGTCTGCAGGATCACCACGTACCAGAACACGATCTGCAGGAGCTGGGGCGTGTTGCGGACGAGTTCGATGAAGCCGAGCGACACGCTGCGCACGAGCCAGTTGTCCGACAATCGCATGATGCCGAGCATGAGCCCGAGGCCGGTCGCGACCGCGATCCCGAGGCCGGCGGCGAGCAGCGTGTTCAGGAGGCACACGAGGAGCGCGCGCCCGTAGGTGTCGGCCGTCGTCCAGGCGATCAGCCTGAACGGGATGTCGAAACCGGCGCGCTGGATCAGGAACGCGAAGCTGATCCCGAGGCGGCGCGCCTCCAGGCTCTCCCCGACATTGTGGACCGCGAGCGCCAGGAGAAGCGCGACGCCCGCGAGGAGCGCGGCTTGCAGGGCGAACCGGCGGACGCCGATGCTGCTGAGGGTGATCGTCGGGCGCAGGGCGAGCGCCACGGACCGGCCTGCTACGGCCGTCCGCCGGTCAGCGGAACGGCAGGGCGTATTGCAGGCCGCCCTTCGACCAGAGATTGTTCAGGCCGCGCGGCAGGCCCAGCGCCTTCGGGCCGAAGAACGCGTCGTAGATCTCGCCGTAGTTCCCGACGGCCTTGATCGCGTTGTAGGACCACGCGTCGTCGAGGCCGAGCTGGGTGCCGAAGCCGCCTTCGAGCCCGAGGAGGCGGCGCACGGCCGGGTCCTTCGGATCGCCCGACTTCATCTGGTCGACATTGGCCTTGGTGATGCCGAACTCCTCCGCGGTGATCAGCGCGAAGTGGACCCACTTCAGCATGTCGGCCCATTTCTCGTCACCCTCGCGGGCGTGGATGCCGAGCGGCTCCTTCGAGATCACCTCGGGCAGGATGGTCCAGTCGTCCGGGACCTTCATGGTCGAGCGTGCGGCCGCGACCGACCCCGAATCGTCGGTGTAGCCGTCGCAGCGCCCGGCCTCGGCGGCCGCGAAGGCCTCCTCCGGCTTCTCGAAGAGCAGCGACTCGATCTTGATGCCGTTCGCGGCGCCGTAATCCGCGATGTTCAGCTCCAGCGTCGCGCCCGTCAGCATGCAGATGGTGGCGCCGTTCAGCCCCTTCGCGGACGCGACGTTGAGGGCCTTCTTCACCATGAAGGCCTGGCCGGCGTAGAAGTTCACCGCGACCTCGGCGAGGTTCAGCTGCGTGTCGCGCGTGAAGGTCATCGTCGAGTCGCGGATCAGCACGTCGATCTCGCCGGACTGGAGCACGGTGAAGCGCACCTTCGTGGTGAGCCCGACATACTTGACCTTGTCCGGGTTGCCGAGCGCCGCGGCCGCGATGGCGCGGCAATAGGCGACGTCGAGCCCGTTCCACTTGCCGGCCGAGTCCTGGAAGGCGAAGCCCGGGATGCCGGTATCGACGCCGCAGACGAGCTCGCCGCGCTTGCGCACCGCGTCGAGCGTCGCGCTTTTCACCTGAGCCTGGGCGGGGAGCGCGGATAGGCCGAACGTCGCGAGCATCGCGCCGAGAAGCGACCGCCGCACGCGGACCCAACCTGCTTCACCCATGTCGATCCGCCCCCGCGTAGCGGCCTCAAGCGGCCGTCACGCCCTCTATGCGCGTGGCGTGCCAACCCTCGCGCCGCCGGGCCCAGAAGCGCTCGCGCAGGGCGGCCGAGACCGGTCCCGGCCGGTCGTTGCCCATGATCCGTCCGTCGAGGCGCGAAGCCGGCATGATCCCGCCGGCCGTCGTCGCGAGGAACACCTCGTCCGCGTCCGCGATCTCGTCCGCAGTGATCGCCCGCGCCTCCCAGGGCAGGCCGAGCTCGTCGCAGAGCTCGAACACGGAGAGGCGCGTCACGCCCTCCAGCGCGCCGCGGTCCGGCGAGACCACGCGCCCGTCCCTCACCATGAACACGTTGAAGCCCGGCCCCTCCGTCACGTGGCCGTCGAGGTCGAGGAGGATCGCGTTGTCCGCGCCCTGGTCCTCCGCCTCGAAGGCGGCGCGCGTGAGGTCGCCCCAGTGGAAGTTCTTCACGCGCGGGTCGACGCAGGCCTCGGGGATGCGCGGCGTGCGGGCCGTGATCAGGTGCGCGCCGCGCGCCTGCACGTCCTCCGGCACGACCCACACCCAGGGGATCGCGTAGCAGACGACGTGGTTGCGGCAATAGGCGGGGTGGCGCGGCATGCCGGGCGCGGGGGAGCCCCGCAGGCAATCCATCGCCACGTAGGCCTCCTGCCGCCCGAGGAGCTGCGCGCAGCGCGTCAGGATGCCCCGGATGTCGTCGATGGATTCGGACGGCGACATCCTGAGCGAGGCCATCGAGGCCGCGAAGCGGTTGAGATGGTCCTCCAGCCGGAAGAAGGTGCCGTTCCACACGCCGACGACGTCGTAGGTGACGTCCGAGCGCCGGTAGCCCCAGTCGGTGACCGGGATCGCGGCCTGCCCGATCGGCACGAATCGGCCGCCCACATAGGCGGCGCCCGCAGCGAAATCCGCGGTATCCAGGTTTGCCGAGGGGGCTATTCCATCCATGTCGCGAGTCCTGACCCGTCCGGGCGATCCACCCCGACGTGACCATGGCGGCCGAACGCGGTCAACATCATCCCTGGACCCGGCGGCGTCCGCGAGGTCAGGCGGCCTTCACCGACCGGAGGAAATCGGACGCGTCGGCCAGCAGGGTCGAGGCCTGGTGTCCGAGCCTCTCGGCCAGCGCGCCGACCTCGTCGGCGATCTGCTGCGTCGAGGCCGCGGCCACGTCCACGCCCTCGATCTCCGCCGCGCCGGTGGCGGCCTCGCGCTTCGCCTGCTGCATGCCCTGCGCGATCAGGGCCACGACCCGGCTCTGCTCCTCCACGGCGGCCTCGACCGCCGCGGCGATCCGGGCCATCTCGTCGATCGTCCGGCTGATCCCGTCGATGGCCGTCACGGCGCCCGTCGAGGCGGCCTGGATCTCGCCGATCTGCTGCGAGATGCCCTGCGTGGCCCTGGCGGTCTGGCTCGCGAGCCCCTTCACCTCGGCCGCCACGACCGCGAACCCCTTGCCCGCGTCGCCCGCCCGTGCGGCCTCGATCGTGGCGTTCAGCGCCAGGAGATTGGTCTGGGACGCGATCGCCTGGATGAAGCTCACGACCTCCCCGACACGCGTCGCGAACCCGGCCAGTTCCCCGATCGCCCCGACGGTGCGCTGGACGTCGCCCAAAGCCGTGCGCGCGACCGCCGCCGAGGCGCTCGTCTGCGCCATGATCTCGTTGACCGAGCTAGCGAGGCGTTGCGTCGCCTCGCTCACGCCCGCGATGCTGCCCATCCCGCTATGCACGGCCGCGTGGGCCGACACGGCGATCGTCGAGACGCGGTCGGCGCAGCCCGTCAGCGTCGAGGAGGTCCGGGCGAGGCTGACGCTCGCGGCCCCGATCTGCGACAGCACGGCCTGCGAGATCGTCTCGTACTCCCTCACCAGCCCGTCCACGGTCGCCGCGCGTCGGCCCGCCGCACGCGAGGACTCGTCCTGCTGGAACGTCAGCTGTTCGCGCTCGACGAGGCCGTCCCGGAACACCGCGACGGTCCGGCCCATCAGGGCGATCTCGTCGCGTCCCACCACTTCGGTCGAGCGGACGGAGAGGTCTCCTCCGGCGAGGCGCGTGAGATCGTGGGAGAGCGCACGGATCGGGCCCGAGATGTCGCGTCCGATCAGCCGCCCGAGCAGCGCGCACAGGAGCGCGCCGGTCGCGGTCGTCGTCAGCATGATACGCAGCGCGTCCCGCTGGGTCTCCACGACGTCGCGTGTCGCCGCCATCACGACGTCCGACGAGGCGAGCACCATCGTGTCCGCCGCGACCTCGACCGTATGGAAACGGTCCTGCGCGAGGTAGGCCGCCGTGTCGAGTGCCTCCGCGCCGGCCCACCAGGCCTCGAAGGCAGTGGCGTACGCCCTGAGCGGCTCCGAGATCGCGGTCTTCTGGGACGGCCCCATATACGAGGCCGAGATGCCGAGACCGGTGCCTTCCGCCTTGTCGCGGAACGCCTTCAGCATGGCGTCCTGCCGCTGTCCGACCGCCCTGAACTGGATCTGACGCAGTTCCTGGCTCTTCTGCGTGATGGCGAAGCCGAACGGGTCGCTGGGATCCACGACATCCGCGATGGCGGTTTCGAGGGCCGTCCCGGCACCGTCCAGCGCGACGCGCAGGCCCGCCTTGCCGTCGAAACCCAGCTCCGTCTGCGCGGCGGCGACCGAATCGACGGCGCGTCCCAGCTCCGTCAGCCGGTCGGCGAGCTCGACGGCGCGCGCGGGATCGGAGGAACCGGCCTCGGCCGAGAGCCTCTTGAGCGCGGTCGCGGCCGCCCCGCGTGCCGATGCGAGCGCCCAGAGCGAGGTATCGGACGGCTGCCGCATGAACTCGCCGACGGCGATCTGCGCGGCCGTCACCCGGTCCCCGAAAGCCTTCGTGGCCAGCGCGTTGCGGAGAGCGTAGCCGCTTCGATCCAGCTTCACCTCGAGGGTCGACCCGTTCAGCCAGGCGGTGGCGAGCACGACGAACGAGAGGATGAGCGGCAGTCCCGCCAGCAACCCGATCCGCCAGCCGACCTCGACCGAGGAGAGCCATCGCGGCCAGCGCACGGCTTCCCCGGAAGGATCTCGGTTGCGTTGGGAACGATCGGACATGCGTGGACCGGGTGGACGCCGTGCCACGCATCATCCGATGAAACCGTTAACGTTGTTTGTGGCGAAGCCGATCTCGGCCGACGCGGCTGCGCCGAGCCGGACGCGAGGGCCTTGAGCCGGGCCTGACCGTCAGGCGAAACCCGGCGGCGCCACGAAGCCGCGCCAGCCCTGCTCCAGGAGCCGTGCGGTCGCGATCGTGATCCGGTCGCCGTGGAGCGGCCCGACGATCTGCGCGCCGACCGGGAGGCCGTCCCGCGTGAGGCCGAGGGGGATCGCGGTCGCGGGCAGGTGGAACACCCCGATCACGCCCGGCCAGAACATCTGCGAGTTGTAGGGGATCGTCTTGTCGCCGACCGTCAGCGTGCGGTCGTGCGTCTCGCCCTCCTGCTGGTGGGTGAGGGCCGGCAGCCCGAAGATCGGGCAGATCAGCACGTCCCACTCTCCCAGGAACGCCTCGAAGCCCTGCCGCAGCCTGTGCCGGCGCTCGTTCAGCGCGAGCCAATCCGGATGACTCATATTGGCAGCCCGCGTGAGCTGGGCCTGCATGCTCCGGTCGGCCGGGTCGAGCGCGGCGATCTTCGCGGTGGCCCGCGCGAACTCCTCCGGCGACGCGCGCCCGCTCAGCGCCGAGACCAGGAGCTGGCCGAAGAGGCCGAAGCCCTCGGCGTCCTCGATCGGCGGCCGTGTCGCGCGCCCGACCACCGCGCCCTCACGCTCCAGGAAGGCCGCGAGCTCGTCGAGCTTGCCGACGATCTCGGGATCGGTCGGGCACACCTCGTTCTCGGGCCAGAGCGCGACCCGCAGGCCCTTGAGCGAGGTCGGGCCGGGCGGCAGGGTGAGCGCGAGGACGCTGTCCACCGGGTCCGGGTGGCCGACGAGACCCAGCACGAGCTCCAGGTCCTCGGCCGAGCGCGCGAGCGGCCCGATGCAGGAGATGTCCGTCATGGCGGCCGCGCCCGCGAGCGAGTGGCCGCGCGGCGGCATCAATCCCCATGTCGGCTTGTGGCCGTAGACGCCGCAGCTATGGGCGGGCTGACGGATCGAGCCCGCGATGTCGGACCCCATCTCCAGGGCCGAGAAGCCCGCCGCCATCGCAGCCGCCGAGCCGCCGGACGATCCGCCCGGCGAGCGGGCGAGATCCCACGGGTTGTTCGTCGAGCCGTAGACGTCGTTGTAGCTCTGCCAGTCGGCCAGCGCTCTCGGCACGTTCGTCTTGCCGAGCACGACCGCGCCGGCCGCCTTCAGGCGCTCGACCGCGAGCGCGTCGCGGCTCGCGACGTTGTCACGCCTCTCCGCGTAGCCCCAGGTGGTCGGCAGCCCGGCGACGTCGTAGCTCTCCTTGAGCGTGACCGGCACCCCGTGCAGGGGGCCGCCGGCCTCGCTCGCACCGTCCAGCCGGCGTGCCGCCTCCCTCGCGCGCTCGAAGTCGCGCACGACCACCGCGTTCAGGCGGGCGTCGAGCCGCTCGATGCGCTCGATGTAGAGGTCGGTGAGTTCGAGGCAGCCGATATCTCGGCCGCGCACCAGCTTCGCGAGCGCGCTCGCGGACGAGAATGCGAGTGTGTCCATGCTGCGCCTCTCCCGGGTCGCGACACGTGTCGCGACCGTTCATCGACGCATCTAAGCGAACGGCCGCGACGCGATCCAGGGGTAACCTCGACGATCTCGCGCCGAAGGATCTTCGCGCTCGTCAGTCGAAGCACACGAGCGATCCAAGCGTCGGGCGAACGCCCGGCGTGAACTTGGACGTGATCGCGTTGGGGTAGCTGATGCGGTTGCACACCGCCCGCGCCGTGTTCTCGCACTTCTCGTCGTTGTCGCACGACGCCTCGACGTCGAGCTGAAGGAAGATCGCGCCGCGCTTCTGCTTGGCGAGCGCGGCCGAGAGCGAGCGCTGCAACTCGTCCACGCGACCGGACAGCGTCCTGATGTCGTCCGAGGAGGTCTTGGCCGCGCCCGCCATGTCTTTCGTCTGCGTGGCCGTGTCCTTCGTGTTCTGGGCGATCTGGTCGAGCGCCTTCTTCATGTCGTCGTTGGCCTGTCCCGTCTGGCTGCCGTTGCAGCCGGCGAGGGCGAGGAGGGTCATCAGCCCGAGGGCGATGTGGAAGCGCGACACGGGGATGCCTCTCACTGCTGCGTGAAGAAGGTCAGCACGACCTTCCCCTTCTCGCCGATCAGGCACACGAACCGGTAGGGCTTCTCGGTCTTGCCGCGCTCCAGGTAGGCATCCCCCATGAGCACGACCTTGATCGGCGTGTCCTCGACCTTGGTGTCCGCCTTGGCGATCGTGACGGCGTCGGGATCGATCAGGAGATCCTTGGTGGCGGGCGACTTCTCGCGCAACGCGAGAAGCCCCGTCGTCTTGCAGGCCTCGATCTCGGGGTTCGCGCTCTTGCTCGGCACCTCCTGCGCCATCGCGGGTCCGGCAACGAGGAGCACCGGGATCAGGAAGCGGGTCCAGACTGGATTCATGAGGCGGCCTTCGGTTGCGAGCGTACAAGCGGCAGGACGGCACCCGGTTCCTCGCACCCTGGCACGCGGCTTGCCGATCTCAACGTCAGCGATGGCCGAGGGATTGCCCGATCACGAACTGACGGTCGCGGTCATCGACCTCTCCCGGGCGCGCGCCGCGGTGGTCGAGGAGGGCCTGCGGGCGGCGGGTATCCGCAACGTCGTCGTCATCCCCGATACCGCGGATCTCCTGGCGCGCCTCGGCGAGGCCGATCCCGACGTCGTGGTGATCGATCTCGAGAGCCCGAGCCGCGACCTCCTGGAACAGCTCTTCCACGTGTCCCGCCTCGTGGCGCGCCCGGTCGCGATGTTCGTCGACCAGTCGGACGCCGCCATGATGCAGGCGGCGGTCGATGCCGGGATCTCGGCCTACGTGATCGACGGGCTGAAGAGCGAGCGCGTGAAATCGATCATCGACGTCGCGATCCTGCGCTTCAACGCCTTCGCGCGGCTCCAGCGCGAGTTGGCCGAGGCCAAGACCGAGCTCGCGGCCCGCAAGGTGATCGACCGCGCGAAGGGCCTCCTCATGAAGGCGAAGGGTCTGAGCGAGGACGAGGCCTACGCGCTGCTGCGGCGCAAGGCGATGAACGAGAAGCGCAAGATCGCCGAGATCGCGCAGGCGCTCATCACCAGCTTCGACCTTCTGACATGAGCGCAGCCGGCCTGAACCCGCTCCGGATCAACCCGCTTCGCATCGGCTACGTGCCGCTGACCGACGCCGCGGTGCTGATCGCCGCGGTCGAGCTCGGGTTCACGGCCGCGCGCGGCGTGCCGGTGATCCTGGAGCGGGAGCCCTCCTGGGCGACCTTGCGCGACAAGCTGGTGCTCGGCCATCTCGACGCCGCCCACATGCTGGCGCCGCTCGCGGTCGCGACGTCGCTCGGCCTCACGCCGGGCGCGTCCCTGCCGCTCGTCGCGCCCTTCGCGTTGAACCTCAACGGCAACGCGGTGACGGTCTCGACCGCGCTCTGGCGCGAGCTGACCGGCAGGGGGGAAACCGGCACCGCCGAGGCGCTGGCCGCCCGGCTCGCCGAAGCGGTGCGCGACCGGGCCGCGCGGGCGGCGGCGCCGCTGACGCTCGCGACCGTGTTCCCGTTCTCGACCCACACCTTCCAGCTTCGCCGGCTGATGGCGCTTGGCGGGATCGACCCGGACCGCGACGTCCGCCTCACGGTCGTGCCGCCGCCCTATATGGTGGCGGCCTTGCGGGACGGGGCGGCGGACGGGTTCTGCGTCGGGTCGCCCTGGAACAGCGTCGCGGTCGAGGCCGGAATCGGCCGCATCGCGGTCCTCGGCACCGACATCGTCCCGGACGCGCCCGAGAAGGTGCTGGCCTGGCCGCGCGGCCGGATCGCGCCGGAGCTCGGCGGGGCTCTGGTCTCCGCACTCGTGTCGGCGGCCGAGTGGTGCAGCAATGCCCGCAACCAT
The DNA here is from genome assembly GCA_964250725.1 of uncultured Enterovirga sp. Lineage (GTDB taxonomy): Bacteria > Pseudomonadota > Alphaproteobacteria > Rhizobiales > Beijerinckiaceae > Enterovirga. The sequence goes on from CAXUHE010000059.1 coordinate 11,173, forward strand.
GACGAGCTTGCGAAGCTTCTCGGCGCGCCGCACCATCTCGCGCTCGATCCCGCCCTGATCCGGCGCACGCTCGATGGCCGGCTCCTGCTGGGGGAAGGCGGGCCCGTTCGATCCGACCCCGCCTATCTGCGGCTCGGGGGCTCGCTGCACCGGCCCGATCCCGCGCATGGCCGCTGGGTCTACCGCCTCATGGCGGAGGCCGGACAGGTCCGGCCTGATGGACTGAACGAAAATCAGGCAGCCGAACTCTACGATCCCGCCCTGTATGACGCCGCGATCTGACCTTCGTGGTAGGCAGTCCGCCTGCAAAATGCCATCGGTTTGTGCAGCGCACCACCGATATCGCGCAAAATATCAGCATGAACTGATCCACGCAATGCCGAGTTGGACCGATGTCAGGCTGGATTTCAGCCCCCGTTTCGAGTAGTTCCGAGATGTCGTCAATGGCGATGACACTATATCTGCCGTCAGCAGCGCCGCTGAGCTGGCCTCCACAGCGCGGGTTTCGACCCGCCGCGATCTGGAGTGTCGGCCAGCGGTTTTTTGCTTGGCGGGTACATCTCAGGAGCGGGATCAGATGACGAACCGGTTGATCGTGCCGAGCCGCAGGTCCGCGCTGAAGGGCGCCGGCGCGGCGCTCGCCCTCGCGGCGGCCGCGAAAGCCACGTTCCCCGGCGGCGCGTTCGCGCAGGGCGCGGGTCCCGAGGTGAAGGGCGCGAAGCTCGGCTTCATCGCGCTGACCGACGCCGCGCCGTTCTTCGTCGCAAAGGAGAAGGGCATCTTCGCCAAGTACGGCATGCCCGACGTCGAGGTCCTGAAGCAGGCCTCCTGGGGCACCACCCGCGACAACCTGGTGCTCGGGGGCGAGGGCAACGGCATCGACGGCGCGCACATCCTGACGCCGATGGCCTACCTCATCACCGCGGGCAAGGTGACGCAGAACAACGTGCCCGTGCCGATGCAGATCCTGGCGCGGCTGAACACCAACGGCCAGTGCATCTCGGTCGCGAGCGAGTATCTCGGCCAGAAGATCGCGCTCGACGCCAAGGTCTTCAAGGCCGCGATCGAGAAGAAGAAGGCGTCCGGCAAGTCCGTGAAGGCCGCGATGACCTTTCCCGGCGGCACGCACGACCTGTGGCTGCGCTACTGGATGGCGGCCGGCGGCATCGATCCCGACCGCGACATCGAGACGATCGTGGTGCCGCCGCCGCAGATGGTGGCGAACATGAAGGTCGGCACCATGGACTGCTTCTGCGTGGGCGAGCCCTGGAACGCGCAGCTCGTCGAGCAGAAGCTCGGCTATACGGCGCTGACGACGGGCGAGCTCTGGAAGGACCACCCGGAGAAGGCCTTCGCGATGCGCTCCTCCTTCGTGGAGAAGTACCCGCGCGCGACGAAAGCGATGCTGACCGCCGTGCTCGAAGCCCAGCAATGGTGCGACAAGGCCGAGAACAAGGACGAGCTCGCGGCGATCCTCGGCAAGCGCCAGTGGATCAACATCCCGGCCTCCGACGTCGCGGGCCGCGCCAAGGGCACGATCGACTACGGCGACGGCCGCGTGGTGCAGAACAGCCCCTTCGTGATGAAGTTCTGGGCCGACCACGCCTCCTACCCGTTCCAGTCGCACGACCTGTGGTTCCTCACGGAGGACATCCGCTGGGGCAAGCTCGAGGGCGGGACCGACACGAAGGCGCTGATCGCCAAGGTCAACCGCGAGGACATCTGGCGCGAGGCCGCGAAGGAGCTCGGCGTCGCGGCGGCGGACATCCCGGCCTCCAAGTCGCGCGGCAAGGAGACCTTCTTCGACGGCAAGGTCTTCGATCCCGAGAACCCGTCCGCCTACCTGGCGGCGCTCGACATCAAGCGCGTCGCCTGACCATCCGCGGAGCCCTCGCATGAGCACGACCGCCATCAAGTCACCCATGGCGTCCACGACGGCGCGCTCCGCCGCCGCGCGGCCGCCGATCGGGCCGATCGTCGCGAAGCGCCTGAGGGCCGTGGCGGCGGAGCTCGTGCCGCCGGTCGTGGTGCTCGTCCTGCTGCTGGTCGTCTGGCAGATCCTGTGCAGCCGGCCCGGCGCGGGCCTGCCGCCGCCGACCCGCGTCATCGACGAGACCTGGGACCTGATCGTCCACCCGTTCTACGACAACGGCGGCACGGACAAGGGCCTGTTCTGGCACATCTCGGCGAGCCTCCAGCGCGTGGCGCTCGGCTACTCGATCGCCGCTGTCGTGGGGATCGCGCTCGGCACCCTCGTCGGCCAGTCGACCTGGGCGATGCGCGGGCTCGACCCGATCTTCCAGGTGCTGCGCACGGTGCCGCCCCTCGCCTGGCTGCCGCTGGCGCTCGCGGCCTTCCGCGACGGCCAGCCCTCCGCCATCTTCGTGATCTTCATCACGTCGGTCTGGCCGATCATCATCAACACCGCGGTCGGCATCCGCAACATCCCGCAGGACTACCGCAACGTCTCTGCCGTCATCCGGCTGAACGGGTTCGAGTTCTTCTGGAAGATCATGATCCCGTCCGCCGCGCCCTACATCTTCACGGGGCTGCGCATCGGCATCGGCCTGTCCTGGCTCGCGATCGTGGCGGCCGAGATGCTGATCGGCGGCGTGGGCATCGGGTTCTTCATCTGGGATGCCTGGAACTCGTCCAAGATCTCCGAGATCATCCTGGCGCTGATCTATGTCGGCGTGATCGGCTTCATCCTCGACAAGCTCGTGGCGCTGGTGGCGAACGTCGTCACCCGCGGCACCAGCGTCCAGTAGCGGAGGCGATCATGGCCTATCTCGACATCTCCCGGGTCGGCATCAGCTTCACCCGCGCGGGCCGCACGAGCGAGGTCCTGCGCGAGGTCGATCTCGGCGTCGCCAAGGGCGAGTACGTGTCGATCATCGGGCATTCGGGCTGCGGGAAGTCGACGCTCCTCAACATCGTGGCCGGGCTGCTGCGCGTCTCGACGGGGGCCGTCCTGCTCGACGGGCGCGAGGTCAATTCGCCCGGTCCCGACCGTGCGGTCGTGTTCCAGAACCACTCGCTGCTGCCCTGGCTGACGGTGCGCGAGAACGTGGCGCTCGCGGTCGACAAGGTGTTCGCGGGCAAGAAGTCCGCCGGCGAGCGCCGCGACTGGATCGACGCCAACCTCAAGCTCGTCAACATGACGCACGCGGCCGACAAGCGGCCGAGCGAGATCTCGGGCGGCATGAAGCAGCGCGTCGGCATCGCGCGCGCGCTGGCCATGGAGCCGAAGGTGCTCTTGCTCGACGAGCCCTTCGGGGCGCTCGACGCGCTGACCCGCGCGCACCTCCAGGACCAGGTCATGGAGATCCACGCCCGGCTCGGCAACACGATGATCATGATCACCCACGACGTCGACGAGGCGGTGCTCCTCTCCGACCGCATCGTGATGATGACGAACGGCCCCTCCGCGACGATCGGCGAGGTGCTGGAGGTGCCGCTGCCGCGCCCGCGCCGCCGGCTCGACCTCATGGAGGACGCGCTCTACGCGCATGCCCGCGCGGCCGTGATCGAGTTCCTCTACGCGCGCCACGCGCTGCCAGCGATCGCCGCGTGAGCGTGCCGCGATGCCGGACCGCATGAGCGCGACGCGCTCCCTCTCCCGGAGGGAGAGGGTTGGGGTGAGGGGATCGCCCTCTCCGGATGAGGCACGCCCCTCACCCTGTCCCTCTCCCCATGGGAGAGGGGACCCGCGCCAGGCGGGGAGAAGAGGTCGCGCGCCATGAGGGAGCGCCTCGTCGTCGTCGGCAACGGGATGGCGTCGCTCCGTTTCCTGGAGCGGCTCGCCGTCCACGCGCACGACCGGTTCGACACGACCGTGATCGGCGCGGAATCCTCGCCCGCCTATAACCGCGTGCTCCTCTCCGCCCTGCTTGCGGGCGACATGGACGAGGCCGCCTGCCGCTTCCGCGACGCCGCCTGGTACGAGACGGAGGGGCACCGGCTGCGCACCGGCCAGCCCGTCTCGGCGATCGACGTCGCCGGGCGCAATGTCACGGTGGGGGACGAGACGCTGCCCTACGATCGGCTCGTCCTGGCGATCGGGTCCTCGCCGATCCGGCTGCCCAAGCCCGGCATGGACCTGCCCGGGATCATCGCGTTCCGCGACCTCGCGCATGTGGACGCGATGCGGGCGGTCGCGCGGCCGGGGGCACGCGCCGTGGTGATCGGCGGCGGGCTCCTCGGGCTGGAGGCCGCCTACGGGCTCGCCCGGATCGGCGTCGACACGACGCTCCTCCACGTCAACGACCGGCTGATGGAGCGCCAGCTCGACACGCGGGCGGGGCGGCTCGTCCTCCAGGCCATGCAGGCGAAGGGCGTGCGGGTGATCCTCAAGGCCGACACGGCCGCCTTCGAAGGGGAGGAGCGTGTGCGCGCCGTGCGGCTCGCGGACGGCGAGGTGCTGCCGGCCGACCTCGTAGTGGTGGCGGTCGGCGTGCGTCCGCTGACCGATCTCGCGAAGGCGGCGGGCCTCTCGGTCAATCGCGGCATCGTGGTCGACGACCGGATGACGACCTCCGCGCCGGATATCCACGCGATCGGCGAATGCGTCGAGCATCGCGGCGTCGTCTACGGGCTCGTCGAGCCCGGCTACGACCAGGCCGACGTGCTGGCGCGCCATCTCGGCGGCCAGGACGCGGCCTACGCGGGCACCGTGCTCGCGACCAGCCTCAAGGTGTCGGGCCTGCCGGTCTTCTCGGCGGGCGAGATCGCGGACGACGCGGCCGGCGACCCGATCGTCCTGTCAGACCCGCGCCGCGGGATCTACCGCAAGCTCCTCGTGCGCGACGGCCGGCTCGCGGGCGCGCTCCTCATCGGGGACGTGGCGGAGAGCCGCTGGTACATGGACCTGATCCGCACGGGCGAGACCGTGACGTCCTTCCGCAACGAGCTGATGTTCGGCCGCGCGGAGATGCCTGAGCCCCCCGCGCCGCAGCGTCTGGCCGCGTGATCCCGAAGGCGATCTCATGAGCGATGCCATCAGCGATCCCGACCGCGAGTTCTCGGGCGAGCAGCAGCGCTACCTCGAAGGCTTCGCGTCCGGCGTCACGGCCATGCGCAACGCCGGCGTGATGCCGGGCAAGCCCGCCGCGGCCGCGGTCCCGGCCGAGCCGACGGGCCCCGACGCGATCCACCTCAAGGCGCAAGACCGCATCGTGGCGGCCGGCGGCAAGCTGAACGACCAGGAGAAGTGGAAGCGTGCCGAGAGCCCGTTCGACGGCTACGCGCGGCTGAAGGCGGATGCCGATGCCGGCAAGGCCCCGAAGCCCGACGACAACTTCCGCTGGCGCTACCACGGCCTGTTCTGGGTCGCGCCGAACCAGGTCTCCTACATGTGCCGGGTCAGGATCCCGAACGGGATCCTGAAGCACTGGCAGTTCGCCGGCCTCGCCGACCTCGCGGACGCGCATGGCGGCGGCTACACGCACGTCACGACCCGCGCGGGCCTCCAGATCCGCGAGATCGCGCCCGAGCACGCGGGCCCGCTCGTCGAGGGACTAGTCGATATCGGGCTGACGGCCAGGGGCGCCGGGGCGGACAACATCCGCAACGTCACCGGCTCGCCGACCGCCGGGATCGACGCGCAGGAGATCCTCGACACGCGCCCCCTCGCGCGCTCCTGGCACTTCCACATCCTGAACGACCGCTCCCTCTACGGGCTGCCGCGCAAGTTCAACGTCGCGTTCGACGGCGGCGGCGTGCTGCCTGTGCTGGAGGAGACGAACGATATCGGCTTCCAGGCGGTGCAGGTGCTTGCCGGCGCGCCGATCGAGCCGGGCGTGTGGATGCGCCTCGTGCTCGGCGGCATCTCGGGCCACCGCGACCTCGCGCGCGACACGGGCGTGGTCTGCCGCCCCTCCGAATGCGACGCGGTCGCGGACGCGATCCTGCGCGTCTTCATCGAGAACGGCGACCGCACGAACCGCAACAAGTCGCGCATGAAGTACGTGCTCGACGCCTGGGGCTTTGACCGCTACCTCGCGGCCGTCGAGGAGAAGATGGGCCGCAAGCTGGAGCGCGTCGCGCCGGAGCACCTCGCGCCGCGCGGGCCCTTCGACCGCTTCTCGCATCTGGGCGTCCACGCCCAGGCTCAGCCGGGGCTCAACTGGGTCGGGGTCTCGCTGCCGGTCGGCCGCATGAGCTCCGACGAGATGCGGGCTCTCGCGGAGATCGCCCGTGAGTGCGGCGACGGCGACATCCGGCTCACCGTCTGGCAGAACTTCATCGTCTCCGGCGTGCCGGACGCGCGCGTCGCGGAGGTCGAGGCGCGGGTCGCGGCGCTCGGCCTGTCGACCTCGGCGAACAGCATCCGGGCCGGGCTCGTCGCCTGCACGGGCGCGACCGGCTGCAAGTTCGCGGCCGCCCACACCAAGGAATGGGCGCTCGAGATCGCTGCCCACGTGGAGACGCGGGTGGAACTCGACGTGCCGGTCAACGTCCACGTGACCGGCTGCCACAATTCCTGCGCCCAGCATTACATCGGGGACATCGGGCTCATCGGCGCCAAGGTGCCGGTCGGGGAGGACGGCGACACGGTCGAGGGCTTCGACATCGTGGTCGGGGGCGGCTTCGCGGATGACCCGGCGATCGGCCGCGAGCTCTGGACCGCCGTGAAGGCGACCGACGCGCCGGCCCGTGTCGAGGGCATCCTGCGCGCCTACATGGCGCACCGGACCGGCCCGGGGGAGGGCGTGGCGGAGTTCACGCGCCGTTACGAGGTCGAGGCATTGCGGGCGCTGATCGAAGCGGGCGCGCTAGCCTCTCCCCAAGGGGGAGAGAGCCTGCCCCGGACACGATCCGGGGTCGAGTGCGCCGCAGGCGCACCGGGTGAGGGGGCGCCTTCCTCTCCGGACGGCGCTCTCCCCCTCACCCTGCCCTCTCCCCCCCGGGGAGAGGGTTCTCCCGCGCCCGATCCAACGCTCCGAGCCAAGGTCGGAGAAGCGGCATGACGGTCCACACGCCCACCCCCGTCCTGACGATCCCCGAGAGCGCGCCCTTCACGCCCGAGCAGCGCTCCTGGCTCTCCGGCTACTTCTCGGCGCTGCTCTCGCCCGACGCGCTCGGCGCGACCCCGATCTCGGGCGGCGACGCGGCGGCGCTCGGCGCGCCCGCGGGTCCGGAACTCGCGGAGAACGATGCCGCGCCCTGGCACGACCCGTCGATCGTGCTGCCCGAGCGCATGGACATGGCGAAGGAGCGCCCGCTCGCGCCCCGCCTC
>CAXUHE010000060.1:0-367 GCA_964250725.1 uncultured Enterovirga sp.
CACGGTGATCGCGGCGCGCCGCCTCAAGCTCGGCCAGAACTTCGATCCGGCGAAGCTCGCCGTGCTGCTGAACGTGCCCTGATCGGCCGCTCCGTCTTGCCGCTCCGTCTTGCCGCTCCGACTTGCCCACCCGCCTCCCACCCGCTAACCCGCCCCCATGATCCGCACCGCGCTCTTCACGGGCAGCTTCGATCCCGTGACGAACGGGCATCTCGACGTGGTGCGTCATGCCGGGCGTCTCGTCGACAGGCTGGTCGTCGCCATCGGCACGCATTCCGCGAAGACGCCGCTCTTCAGCGTGGACGAGCGCCGCGCCATGCTGGAGGAGGTCTGCGCGCCGGCCGCCGCCGAGGGCGGCGCGACGCTC
>CAXUHE010000060.1:377-1402 GCA_964250725.1 uncultured Enterovirga sp.
TGGCGGTCGAGGCCGCCCGCGAGCATGGCGCCACCGTGATCCTGCGCGGTTTGCGGGACGGCACCGATTTCGACTACGAGATCCAGATGGCCTCGATGAACGAGACCATGGCGCCCGCCATCCAGACGATCTTCCTGCCGGCCTCCCCCGCCGTCCGCCCTATCACCGCCACGCTCGTGAGGCAGATTGCCGGCATGGGGGGCCTCGTTGATCCCTTCGTGCCGGCCGCGGTCGCGGCGCGGCTGAAGGCCAGATTCGCAGAGGCCAAGTTCGCAGAGGCCAAGTTCGCACCCTGACGGTCCGGCCGAGTCCGACCTGATCCATCCCCAAGACGGAGCTTCTCCCATGATGCGCGCTCTTCTGGCGCTTCCTCTGGCGCTGGCCGTGGTATTCGGCGCGGCCGGTGCCGCGACCGCCCAGTCACTCGCCGCCGACCCGCAGAACACCGTTCTCATGGACACGAAGGACGGGCGGATCACGATCCGGCTCCGGCCCGACCTCGCACCGAAGCATGTGCAGCAGATCAAGACGCTGGTCGGCCGCGGCTTCTACGACGGCCTCGTGTTCCACCGGGTGATCGGCGGCTTCATGGCCCAGACGGGCGATCCGAAGGGCAACGGTACCGGCGGGTCCGACCTGCCGAACGTTCCGGCCGAGTTCTCTGCGACGCCCTTCAAGCGCGGGACCGTCGGGATGGCGCGCTCGTCCGACCCGAACTCGGCGAACTCGCAGTTCTTCATCTGCTTCGGCGACGCCTCGTTCCTGAACAGCCAGTACACGGTGATCGGCGAGGTGACGTCCGGCATGGAGGTCGTCGACAAGATCAAGAAGGGCGATCAGGCGTCGAACGGCGCCGTCTCGAACCCCGACAAGATCGTCCGCATGCAGCTCGCCGCCGCGGCCAAATGAGGTTGGGCCGCCCGGTCGCCTTCACGGCTCTCGCTGCGCTCGCTCTGGCATGCGGTCCGGCCGCCGCGCTGCCGCGCGACGCCGCTCCGGCCGAGTCGATCCGGGAGATCGCGGGC
>CAXUHE010000060.1:1412-18366 GCA_964250725.1 uncultured Enterovirga sp.
GCCGCATCGCGTCCTGCTGGCGCCCGCCCGCCGGGCTCGGCGGCATCGAGCGCCTGGAGCAGACCGTGCGGCTCAGCCTCGCCCGCGACGGCAGGCTCATCGGCGAGCCGCGGGTCACGTTCGTGGCGGCCGAGGCCGACAGCCCGATGCGCGAGCGGATGGTCCGCTCGGCGATCGACGCGGTGCGGCGCTGCACGCCGGTCGCGATGACGACCGGTCTCGCGGGCTCGATCGCGGGACGGCCCTTCACCATCCGCCTGATCTACGCGGGCCCTCGCGCCCGCTCCGCCTGAAACACTGGAAGGAACATGACATGTCAGATCCCGAGAACACGCTGATCCTGGAGACTTCCAAGGGCAAGGTCGTGATCGAGCTCCGGCCCGATCTCGCGCCCAAGCACGTCGAGCGCATCAAGACGCTCGTGCGCGACGGCTTCTACGACGGCGTGGTGTTCCACCGCGTGCTGGACGGTTTCATGGCGCAGGGAGGCGACCCGACCGGCACCGGCACGGGCGGCTCGAAGCACCCGAACCTGCCGGCCGAGTTCTCGGCCGAGAAGCACGTGCGCGGCGTGTGCTCGATGGCGCGCTCCTCGAACCCGAACTCGGCGAACTCGCAGTTCTTCATCTGCTTCGACGACGCGAGCTTTTTGGACAAGCAGTACACCGTGTGGGGCAAGGTGAGCGAGGGCATGGAGAACGTCGACAAGTTCGCGCGCGGCGAACCCGTGCCGAACCCCGACAAGATCGTGAGCGCGAAGGTGATGGCCGACGCGGGCGTATAGGATCGCGCGTCATTCGGGCGAAGAGCGCGGGTCACCTCTCCCGAGGGGAGAGGTCGGTCGGCATAAGCCGACCGGGTGAGGGGAGCGCCTTCTCCGGAGAAGTCCGAACCCCTCACCCTACCCTCTCCCACTGGGAGAGGGATCCCGCGGCAGCTCGGATCCCGTGGAGATAACCGCGCGAGCGATGACAGCCACCCCATGCGCGTCGACCTCTTCGATTTCGATCTGCCGGAGGAGCGGATCGCGCTGCGCCCGGCCGTCCCGCGCGAGGCTGCGCGTCTGCTCGACGTCCCGACCTCTGGCCTTTTCGCCGACCGGACCGTGCATGATCTGCCCGACCTGATCCGGCAGGGCGACGCGCTCGTCTTCAACGACACGCGCGTCGTGCCGGCCCGCCTGCATGGGACCCGCACCCGCAACGACGTCACGGCCAGGATCGAGATCCTGCTCCACGGCCGCGTCGCGCCCGACCGGTGGCGCGCCTTCGCCCGGCCCGCGAAACGGCTCGCCGTCGGGGACAGCGTCGGCTTCGGTGCCTGCGAGGCTGAGATCCTCGAGCGGGGGGAGGGCGGCGACGTGCTCCTCGCCTTCGACCGCGCCGGCCCGGCGCTCGACGCCGCGGTCGCGTCGGTCGGCGAGGTGCCGCTGCCCCCCTACATCGCGGGAAGGCGCGCGACGGACGCACGGGATGCCGCCGACTACCAGACCCACTATGCCCGCGAGGACGGCGCGGTCGCGGCCCCGACTGCTGGGCTCCACTTCACCGAGGACCTCGCGCGGCGCGTCGAGAGGGCGGGCGCGACGCGGCACTTCGTGACGCTGCATGTCGGGGCCGGCACCTTCCTGCCCGTCAAGGCGGAGGAGACGGGAGAGCATCGCATGCATGCCGAGTGGGGTGTGATCGACGCCGCGACCGCGGACGCGTTGAACGAGACGCGACGGCAGGGTGGGCGGATCGTGGCGGTCGGCACGACGTCGCTGCGGCTCCTCGAGAGCGCGGCCGGGCCGGACGGGATCATCCGCCCGTTCAGCGGCTGGACGGACATCTTCATCACGCCGGGCTACCGGTTCCGCGCGGTCGACGTCCTCATGACGAACTTCCACCTGCCGCGCTCGACGCTGTTCATGCTGGTCTCGGCCTTCGCGGGGCTCGAGCGGATGCGCGACGCCTATGCGCACGCGGTCGCGTCCGGCTACCGGTTCTATTCCTACGGCGACGCCTGCCTGATCGAGCGGGCGAGCGCGTGAGCGACACGTTCGGCTTCACGCTCCGCGCGAGCGACGGCGCGGCCCGCACGGGCGTCATCGCGACGCCGCGCGGCGAGATCCGGACGCCGGCCTTCATGCCGGTCGGCACGGCCGCGACCGTGAAGGCCATGTATCCCGGGCAGGTGCGGGCGACGGGCGCCGACATCGTGCTCGGCAACGTCTACCACCTCATGCTGCGGCCGGGCGCGGAGCGCGTCCAGCGGCTCGGCGGCCTGCACGCGCTGATGAACTGGCCGCACCCGATCCTCACCGACTCGGGCGGCTTCCAGGTCATGTCGCTCTCCGCCCTCCGCAAGCTCGACGAGACGGGCGTGACCTTCCAGTCGCATGTCGACGGCTCGCGCCACGTGCTGACGCCGGAGCGCGCGGTGGAGATCCAGGGGCTGCTCGGCTCCGACATCCAGATGCAGCTCGACGAATGCGTGCGCCTGCCGGCCTCCGACGAGGCGGTCGAGGCCGCGATGCGGCTGTCGCTGCGCTGGGCGGAGCGCTGCCGCGTCGCCTTCGGGGAGCAGAGGGGCCGCGCGCTCTTCGGCATCGTGCAGGGCGGCGTCACCGAGCGGCTGCGCGTCGAGAGCGCGCGGGCGCTGGCCGGTCTCGACCTGAAGGGCTACGCGGTCGGCGGCCTCGCGGTCGGCGAGACGCAGGCCGTGATGCTCTCGACCCTCGACGTCACGGTGCCGCACCTGCCGGCCACGAAGCCGCGCTACCTCATGGGGGTCGGCACGCCGGACGACATCGTGGAGGCCGTGCGGCGCGGCATCGACATGTTCGACTGCGTGCTGCCGACCCGCGCCGGGCGCCACGGCATGGCCTATACGCGCCACGGCCGCATTAACCTGCGCAACGCCCGCCACGCGGACGACGTCCGCCCGCTCGACCCCGCCTCGTCCTGCGAGGCCGCGAACACGTATTCCCGCGCCTACCTGCACCACCTCGTGAAGGCGGGCGAGATCCTCGGCATGATGCTGCTCACCTGGAACAACATCGCTTATTACCAGGACCTGATGGCGGGCCTGCGCGCCGCCATCGCGGCCGGGCGGCTCGCGGAGTTCATCACGGAGACGCGCGCGGGGTGGGCGGCCGGGGCTACTCCGCAGGCCTGATCACGCGATATGTCCCGTCGCCCGCGTCGCCCCCGCCGGCCGAGACGGCCGAGAGGTCGTCCACGATCCGGGCCGCGATCCCGATCCGGTAGTGGAGCGGGTCCCAGTAGTTCGAATCCTGCGTCGTGATCGTGGAGGGCCGCCGGTAGTCGACCACGACCGCGCCGTGCCTGGCCGCAAGGTCGAGCACGCGCGCCGTGCAGGCGCGCTCGCGCGCCGCGTCGGGCGTGTTCGGGGCTGCCTGCGCCACGACATGGATCGGCGGCATGACGACGAGCGTGCGGGTCTCGCGCGGCACGCGGTCCAGCATCCCCGACAGCCAGACGAGCGAGGGGAATGGTTCCGCTCCGCCCGTGCCGTCCGAGGCCGGCGCGGGCTCGTCGCCCTCCAGGAAGGGCGAGGAGTTCGCCCGGATGTGGCGTTGCGCCTGGGCGAGGTCGTAGCGGCTCTCGGGCGGCGTGAAGACGCCATAGCCGTCGCGCCGCATGCGCTCGCGCGCGAGGCCGAGGCGCTCCAGCGCGACGCGGCCCGCGATCTCCAGGGCCTTCAGGTTGAACAGGTGCGGCAGGTCCTTCACCCAGCCCTCCTCGTAGAGCCAGGGCGGGAAGGAGCGCAGGGTGAGACGCGCATCCTCCGGCAGGCACCAGTGCCGATCGACCCCGAGGACGAGGGTGCGCGGCGTCGCTCGATGGCGCAGGTAGAGCCCCAGCAGCTGCGCCTGTTCCCAGGGCGTCGCGGCATTCATCGCGAGGTTGGCGAAACGGCCGCCGAGCTTGTTGTCGAGCCGCTCCGGGTCGAGGAGCCGCAATGTCGACGTGCCGAACACGGCGGAATCGTAGACCGCCGCCCGGGCGATCTGCGGATACATGTAGCGCTGGTTGATATCCATGATCGGGACCTCGCGGCCGCCCGCGACGACGCGCGTCCCGTACGGGTCCATCGCGATCACGAAACCGTAGAACAGCACGACGAGCCCGAGCCCCGTCCAGACCGCCGTCCCGATGAAGGCCGGCCAGTCCTGCGCCGCGTCGTTCCCCCTCATCGATCCGCCCGACATCCGATTTGACCCGCTTCCCGCTTCCCCCTATCTCACGGCTCGAGCGAGCGCGTAGCTCAGCCGGTAGAGCAACGGACTTTTAATCTGTAGGTCCTGGGTTCGAGTCCCAGCGCGCTCACCACATCTCGGATCGAACGCATGGGGCTCGCGGGATTCACCGCCATCGACATCGTGGCGGTGCTCTTCTACGCGGCCTGCTGGAGCGGCTACCATTACGGCGTCGAGCACAATATCGGCCGCAAGAGCCTCAACCGTCTCATACACGGCCATCGCTACGCCTGGATGCGCGAATCGGCGGGGCGCGACAACCGCATCCTGGACGGAAACCTGAATTCCAGCCTGCAGAACGGCACGGCGTTCTTCGCCTCCACTTCGCTCCTCGCGATCGGCGCGTCGCTGGCGCTCCTGCGCTCGACGCAGGAGGTGCTGACGCTGTTCGCGGACCTGCCCTTCGGGTTCGTGACCACGAAACTCGTCTGGGAGCTGAAGACGCTCGGGCTCACGGTCATCTTCGTCTACGCGTTCTTCAAGTTCTCGTGGTCCTACCGGCTCTTCAACTACTCGGCGATCCTGATCGGCGCGATGCCGGGCCGCGGCACCGACCCGCGCGAGATCGAGGTCGCGGCCTGGCGTGCCGCCTCCATGAACACGGTCGCGGGCCGGCACTTCAACAGGGGCCAGCGCGCCTTCTTCTTCGCGGTCGCGTATCTCGGCTGGTTCGTGAACGCCTACGTGATGATCGCCTCGACCGCCGCCGTGCTCTTCGTCATGTGGCGGCGTCAGTTCGCCTCCGACGCGCTCGCGGCGCTCGGCGAAGGCCCCTGGCCCGAGAGACCCCGATGAGCTCACCCGACCAGATCGCCCCGGAGCGCATCGAGGCGACCATCCTGGACCTCGCGGCCGCGCGCGGGAGGGGCAAGACGATCTGCCCGTCCGAGGCCGCGCGGGCGCTCGCGGGCGACAGGCCGGAGGCCTGGGGCCGGCTCATGACGCAGGTCCGCCGGGTCGCCGTCCGGATGATGAAGGACGGCCGGATCGTCATCACGCGCAAGGGTCGCCCGGTCGACCCGGACGACTTCAAGGGCGTCTACCGCATCGCGATCGTGGGCGATGCGCCCGAGGATTGATCACCCCCGCTCGGCCTCGTAGCGGGCGCGGGTCTCGGCGTTCATCGGGTAGAGGCCGGGGAGGGGGAGGCCGCGCTCGACCTCCTTCATGATCCACATCTCCATGAGTTCCTGCTCGGGGCCGGCCTTCGCGACCTCCTCGACGAGCGCGGCCGGGATCACCACGGCGCCGTCGCCGTCCGCCACGATCACGTCGTCCGGGAACACCGCGATGCCGCCGCAGCCGATCGGCTGGCCCCAGCCGACGAAGGTGAGTCCGGCGACCGAGGCCGGAGCCGCGATGCCCGCGCACCAGACCGGCAGCCCGGTGCCGGAGACGCCCTCGCCGTCGCGCACCACCCCGTCGGTGACCAGCGCCGCGACGCCGCGCTTCCTCATGCGGGCGCACAGGATGTCGCCGAAGATGCCGGCCTCGACGAGGCCCATCGCGTCCACGACCGCGACCGCGCCCTCCGGCATCGCCTCGATCGCCCCCCGGGTGGAGGTCGGCGAGGACCATGAATCCGGCGTCGCGAGGTCCTCCCGCGCCGGCACGAAGCGCAGCGGGAAGGCCGGCCCGACGATCCGGGTGCTCGCGTGGAACATCGGGCGTGGCCCGGCCATCCAGGTGCGCCGGATGCCCTTCTTCAACAGGATCGTGGTGATCGTGCCCGTCGAGGTCGCCCGGAGCGCGTCCGCGATCGCCTTGTCGAGTGTCATGTTCATACCTCTCAAGCCGCCTCGTCCCAGCGTGGCGCGAAGGGCGGCTTGACCATCCGCCCCTCCGGGCGTGCGAGGGCGGAGATCCGCGCCATCTCGTCGTCGGTGAGCGCGAAGTCGAACACCGCGATATTGTCGCGGATGCGCTCCGGCGTGCCCGATTTCGGGATCGCCACGATGCCCGGCTGCTGCACGTGCCAGCGCAGCACGATCTGCGCCGGCTGGAGACCATGCGTCGCCGCGATGTCGGTCAGGGTCGGGTCGTTCAGGATGTCCGAGCCGCCGAGCGGGCGATAGGAGGTCATCGCCATGCCGTTGCGGCGTATCGCGGCCCTGAGGCGCGACTGGTCGAGATAGGGGTGATACTCGACCTGGTTCGTGACGAGCGGCTCGCTCGACGCGCCGACCGCTTCCTCGAGCAGCGCAGCCGTGTAGTTCGAGACGCCGATATGGCGCGCGAGACCGGCGCGCTTCGCCGCGCAGAGCGCGGCCGTCGATTGCGCGACCGGGATGGCGGCGTTCGGCCAGTGGATGAGGAGCAGGTCGACCTGTGTCAGTCCGAGCCGCCTGAGGCTGGCCTCGGCGGAGCGCTCGAGATCGCCTGGCGCGATATCCTCCCACCAGACCTTGGTGGTGACGAAGACCTCGTCGCGCGGGACGCCGCCGGCCTTCAGGCCCGCGCCCACCGCCTCCTCGTTGTCGTACATCCGGGCCGTGTCGATATGTCGGTAGCCGCAGGCGAGCGCCCCCGCGACCGCACGCTCGCAGGTCTCGCCGGTCATCTTGAAGGTGCCGAGCCCGATCGCCGGGATCGAGGCCCCGTTTGCCTCCACGCGATGCGCCTGTGCCATGCTCTGCTCCGTCGGCCGGCTCGTCGTCGACGTGCCCGTATGCGTCAACTCGCGCGACCCTCGACCGATCCCGCCGCGCGCGTCGCGCGTTCGTGAACCTTCGCACAAGATGACGGATGCGTCGCCGAGGCAAGTGCCACAGTTTTGAACCGTTCTATTCTGTGAGGGTGGATGCAGATCATTGTATTCCACTGCGTTTGCCCGTATCGACGGGCATCACCAACTCGGAACTCAAGATGCGCAAGCTGTTCGTCCTGGCAGGTTCGCTGCTCTGTTCGTCGCTTCTCACGACGTCCTCCTTCGCCAAGGAATATTATGTCGGGGAACCGATCGTGAAGAACGAGATGCAGCTCGTGCCGCATTACCTCCTCGGCATCGAGATGTCGCCGATGCGCGCCGGGATGACGATGGGGAAGGATCCCGTCCACCTCGAACTCGACGTCCACGCCGCCAAGGGCGAGAAGCACGGCTTCAAGGAGGACGAGTGGATCCCGAATGTGAGGATCCTCTACAAGCTGGAGAAGGTCGGCGACGCCAAGTTCCGCAAATCCGGCTATCTCGTGCCGATGAGCGCGAATGACGGGGTGCATTACGCGAACAACGTCGATCTCGGCGGCCCCGGGCAGTACAAGGTGACGTTCCAGCTGACCCCGCCCTCCGACAACGGGCTCTACCGTCACGTCGACAAGGAGACGGGCATCCCGGCCTGGTGGGAGCCGTTCTCGGTGGATTGGACGTTCGCGTATCCGGCGAAGACGGCCTCGCAGTGAAGTTCGGTGCTGTTCGAGATCCGAATGCAACGCGGGATCCCTCTCCAATGGGAGAGGATAGGGCGAGGGGTTACAGGCTACCCGGAGAGGGCGCATCCCTCTCACCCGGTCGGCTTTGCCGTATCGACCCCGGATCAGGTCCGGGGCAGGCTCTCTCCCCCCTGGGGAGAGGTACCCCGTGCTCGACCCTGATCTCGGTCCACATGCCATGAAGCTCAGCGGAGCATTTGCGCTGCTCCTCATTCTCGCGGCCTCGCCGTCGCGCGCCGAGGAGCCGTTCGCCGTCACGCTGAAGATCAAGGACCACCGCTTCGAGCCGGCCGAGATCCGGGTGCCGGCAGGCCGGCGCATCCTCATCAAGGTCGTGAACCAGGACCCGATGTCGGAGGAGTTCGACAGTCCCGCGCTCAAGGCCGAGAAGGTGATCGCGGGCGCGTCGGAGGGGATCGTGCGGATCAGCGCGCTCGATCCGGGACGCTATCCGTTCGTCGGCGAGTACCATGCCGAGACCGCCAAGGGCGTGGTGATCGCCGAGTGAGGAGCCGCTGACCTCCTCATGCCGAGGTGCCGAGCGAAGCCCGGCCTCGGAGCACGCAGGCGAGCGCCATAGGGAGCATCCCTCGAGGCCCCCTGCGGTGCCACCTCGGGATAGGCTGGGGGTGTCCCAGAGACGAATGTCGTGGCTCGACCTGCGGTCGTGCGTCTCAGGATGAGACCGGGCGCGACCGTGTAGACCAGCCTGAAGTTGTCACTCCCGAGGAGACCCCCATGTTCGGTGCCCTGCTGATCGTATTCCGGGAGGTGATCGAGGCCGGCCTGATCGTCGGGATCGTGCTCGCGGCGACTCGCGGCGTCGTCGGGCGGGGCCGCTGGGTCGCGCTCGGGCTCGGGGCCGGCCTCGCGGGCGCCGCCCTGCTCGCGGTCTTCGCGAACTGGATCTCGCAGCTCTTCGAGGGCGCGGGGCAGGAGCTCCTGAACGCGGCCGTGCTGATCGTCGCGGTCGCGATGCTCGCCTGGCACAATGCCTGGATGGCGCGCCACGGCCGCGAGATGGCGGCCGAGATGCGGGCCGTCGGCCACGCGGTCACCTCCGGGACGCGGCCGCTCGCGGCGCTCGCGATCGTGGTCGGCGTCGCGGTCCTGCGCGAGGGGTCGGAGGTCGTGCTGTTCCTCTACGGCATCCTGGCGGACGGCGCCTCGGGCTCCGCGATCTTCGCGGGCGGCGTGTTCGGGCTCGCGGCGGGCGCGATCGTGTCGGCCGTCAGCTACGCGGGGCTGCTGACGATCCCGGCCCGCCACCTCTTCGCGGTCACTAGCGTGCTCATCGTGCTCGTCGCGGCCGGCCTCGCGGCTCAGGCTGCGCAGTCGCTCGCCAGCGCCGGGGTGATCGACGCGCTCGACCGCCGGCTCTGGGACAGTTCGGGATGGCTCGCGGAGGACAGCGTCGCGGGCCGCGTGCTCCACACGCTCGTCGGCTACACGGACCGCCCGACCGAGCTGCAGGCTATGGCCTATGTGGGGACCATCCTCGTGATGGTCGCGCTGATGCGCGCCGCCGCGCCGACGC
Source organism: uncultured Enterovirga sp. (assembly GCA_964250725.1). Lineage (GTDB taxonomy): Bacteria > Pseudomonadota > Alphaproteobacteria > Rhizobiales > Beijerinckiaceae > Enterovirga. The sequence continues at coordinate 10,643 of CAXUHE010000060.1, forward strand.
GTCGTGCCCCGGTGCCCGCGCTCGTCAGGTAAGCGGCTGGGCGATCACCGTCGCGGCGCCCGGCCGCCCGCTGATCCGCCCGTACCACGCCTCGACTTGCGGGCAGGGTGGGCGCTCGACCGGCATCTTGAGCCAGCGGCTCGCGTGGCATCCCACCACGATGTCGGCGAGCGTGAACGTCTCGCCCGTCATGTAGGCGCGCTTCGCCAGGTGACCCTCCAGGATCAGTGCGATGCGGGCGCTGGCCTCGACCGAGCGCGCGAGGATCGCGGGGTCGCGATCTTCCGGCTTCGTGCGGTAGAACTGCCAGAACGCGTCGCGCACCGCCGGGGTGGCGGCTGTGTTCTGCCAGTCCATCCACCGGTCGGTGTCGGCTCGCCGTTTCGGGTCGGCGGGCCACAGCCCGGATTCAAGATGCGTCGCCGCGAGATGGCGCAGGATCGCGTTCGATTCCCAGAGCACGAAGCCGTCAATCTCGATCGTCGGCACGAGGCCGTTCGGGTTCATGGCCCGGAACGCCGGCTCGTTCACGACGCCGAACGCGCCGCCCGCCTCGATGCGCTCGTAGGCGAGGCCGAGCTCGTCCAGCCCCCACACGACCTTCTGCACGTTGATGGAGGAGAGGCGGCCCCAGAGCCTGATCATCGTGGCGGTTCATTGGGGGACGAGACGATCATAGGCGCGTGCAGGGCATTCAATCCAAGCCATTCGTCGGCTTCTCGATCCTCGCGAGCCGCTTCGAGATGCCGCGCTGCGATCAGATCGTCCGATACCGGGATCGTCGATCGAGGAAGATCCGAGAACACATCCTACACCGCGCGGACGACCGCCTCCCAATCTTCCCGCATCTACGCCCCCTTCTCGAACAGCTCCCGCCCGATCAGCATGCGGCGGATCTCGGAGGTGCCGGCGCCGATCTCGTAGAGCTTGGCGTCACGCAGGAGGCGCCCGGTCGGGTACTCGTTGATGTAGCCGTTGCCGCCGAGCAGCTGGATCGCGTCGAGCGCGCATTGGGTCGCCTTCTCGGCCGCGTAGAGGATGGCGCCGGCCGCGTCCTCGCGCGTGGTCTCGCCGCGGTCGCAGGCCTTGGCGACCGCGTACACGTAAGCCTTGCAGGCGTTCATGGTCACGTACATGTCCGCGACCTTGCCCTGCACCAGCTGAAACTCGCCGATGGCACGGCCGAACTGCCTGCGCTCGTGCACGTAGGGCATGACGACGTCGAGGCAGGCCTGCATGATGCCGAGCGGTCCGGCCGCCAGCACGGCGCGCTCGTAGTCGAGCCCCGACATCAGGATGTTCACGCCGCGCCCGACATCGCCGAGCACGTTCTCGTCCGGGACCTCGCAATCCTGGAACACGAGCTCGCAGGTGTCGGAGCCGCGCATGCCGAGCTTGTCGAGCTTCTGCGCGGTCGAGAACCCCGCCATGCCGCGCTCGACGATGAACGCCGTGATGCCGCGCGGGCCTGCATTCGGATCGGTCTTCGCGTAGACGACCAGCGTCTCGGCTTCCGGTCCGTTCGTGATCCAGAACTTCGAGCCGTTCAGCACCCAGCGGTCGCCGCGGCGGTCGGCCCGGGTCTTCATGGACACGACGTCCGACCCCGCGCCCGTCTCGGACATGGCGAGCGAGCCCACGTGTTCGCCCGAGATCAGCTTGGGCAGGTAGCGGCGCTTCTGGGCGTCCGAGCCGTTGCGGCGGAGCTGGTTGACGCACAGGTTCGAGTGCGCCCCGTAGGAGAGGCCGACGGACGCGGAAGCGCGCGAGACCTCCTCCATCGCCACCACATGCTCGAGATAGCCGAGCCCCGTGCCGCCATACTCCTCCTCGACCGTGATGCCGTGGAGCCCGAGCGCCCCCATGCGCGGCCAGAGGTCGCGCGGGAAGGTGTTCGTGCGGTCGATCTCATCGGCGCGGGGCGCGATCTCGGCCGACGCGAAATCGCGCACGCTCCCGCGGATCGCGTCCGCCGTCTCACCCAGGTCGAAATCGAACTCGCGCGTGTTGCGCAGCATGGCCGTCCTCCCGCTCTTGCGAGCGTTGTAGGAGGATGGCCCGACTCTGTCACGCCGGCCGGCGGGTGGTCCGGGCTATCGTCCCGAGGCGTAGCGCGCCGTCGCCGCGTAAGGATCGCCGTCCTCGTCCCGGTCCGCCGCCGCGACGTTCGCATGCGAGGTGCAGACGTCGTAGCGCGGGTCGCAATCGCTGCGCAGGAACGCCGTCCAGTCCCGCTCGGAGCCGTAGAAGGCGTTGCGGTCGACGTCGCCGCGGATGCCCGGCACCCGGCCCGTCGTCGTGTACTGCCACATCGTCCAGCGCCGGTCGCGGTAGCGCTCGTGCGGCTCGGCGGCGGTCGAGCGGATCCAATGCGGGTAGTCGCCGAGTTCGCCTTCCAGCACGTCGTTGTGGAAGGTGATGTCGGTGTAGATGATGGGTCGCTTGCCGGTGTGACGCTCCATCGCGTCCAGCATCGTGCGGATCATCGAGAGCGCCTGCTCGCGATTGATCTTGTGCGGGCAGAGCTTCGACTCGCCGTTCCACTCGAGGTCGAGCACGGGCGGCATCGCACCCGGGTCCTGTGGCACGACCTGCCGGAACCAGGCGGCTTGCTGCGCGGCCGAGCGGCACCAGAACATGAAGTGATAGGCTCCGCGCGGAACCCCCGCCTTCTTCGCGCCGACCCAGTTTTCCAGAAACTTCTCGTCGACGTGGTCGCCGCCCTCCGTCGCCTTGATGAAGGCGAATTGGGTGCCGGCATCCGCGACCTTGGTCCAGTCGATCCGGCCCTGCCATTTCGAGACGTCGATGCCGTGGATCGGGAGCTTGCGAGCCTTCTCGACGCCGGGATGCGGGCGGGCGTCGCCGAGCGTCTCGGCGTAGCGCTGCTGGGCGCAGGAGGCCGCGACCAGCCCGACGAGCGCCGCGACGGCGACCCTCAAGGGCGAACGGCGGGAAGGTCGACTATCGCTTCGGATGGGCACAGCGCGTGGCATTCGGCCGTCGCTCTCTGTTACGCGGAACATTCCCTAGCGAATGCCAGACATGGCGTTAACAGCTGCTTGACGAGGTCGCGAACGATTGTCCGGAAGAGTTGCCCGCGGGACACACGAGAGGATCTCGGGCCCGCGCCGGCCATCTGGCGATCAGCCCTCGTCGCGCCCGTGCACCTGGGCGGGCGGAGCTGTCGCCTCGATCGCGGTAAACGTCTCGACGATCTTGTAGGTGTGCTCCGAGCCCGCGGGGACGAGCCAGGAATCGCCCGTCTCCAGCTTGATCGTCTGGCCTTCCAGCGTCAGCTCCGCGCGCCCCGAGACCACGAACCCGACCGTCTCGTAGTCGCGCCGCACCGGCGCCTTGTCGTGCGGCTCCTCGTTCTTCCACATCCGCATGGACACCCGCTTGCCGGACGCGAGATAGACCTGGCCGTCCGGCCCGGTCGGCGAGGAGGCGCTGCTCACTTTGTCGATCGTGGTGTCGGCCATGTGCTGAGGTCCTTGGTGGAGGGCTATGACGCTCTCCTTCCACGGTTCGGCCCGGCACGCGAGCCGGAGACGGCGCAGGTGTCCGGATCGTGAGCAAATGATACCGTGAGCCTAGGGTACGTCGTCCGGGCTTTAGCTGACAGGAGCAACAGCGCGAGGAGCCTGATATCCGACAGGTTCGTCGATTTTCAATTGTAGATACAATATGTTTGATGGGTTTCGCAGACATAGCTATGATCTGCCCGGTGAAGATCGTTTGGGACGAACCGAAACGGATGGCGAACCTCGCCAAGCATCGGCTCGACTTCGCGGACCTGACCGTCGCCTTCTTCGAGGCGGCGACTGTCGTGACCGTCAAGCAAGGGCGACTGGCGGCGGTCGGTAGGCTGCCTGACGCGATCACCGTTATCTTCGTCACCCTCGGCACCGAGGCGGTGTCCGTGATCAGCATGAGGCCGGCATCGGCCAAAGAGGCGAGGCTACTTGAATGAAGCGATTCGACCCGGCGCATGCGACCGCGCACGGCTACACGAGAGCGGATTGGGATGCCGTCGACAGCCAGGAGCTTACCGACGCCGAACTGGCGACCGCCCGCCCGTTCGCGGAGGCCTTTCCCGAACTGACGGCGAGTGCGCGCCGGATGCGCGGACCGCAGAAGACGCCGACGAAGACGCTGGTATCTCTCCGGCTGAGTCCGGACGTCCTGGATCGCTTCAAAGCCAGCGGGCCGGGGTGGCAGTCCAGGATCGACGAAGCGCTCCGTAAGGTAGTCGGGCTCTGAGTTATTCCGAATGGATCGGCTAAGATGTTGATAACGTTGGAGCGGGTGAAGGGAATCGAACCCTCGTCATCAGCTTGGAAGGCTGTTGCTCTACCATTGAGCTACACCCGCGTGCCGGACACGCTAATCGACGGATCGTGGTGGGGGAAGTAGGACTCGAACCTACGAAGGCTTAGCCAGCGGATTTACAGTCCGCCCCCTTTGCCGCTCGGGACATTCCCCCGGTCCACGGATGATCCGCTCGCAGAGACCGCGACGGTCCGTGCCCCGGACGGTCGCCCGCCCAAGGTTCGCGGCGTTATGGTGAGCGCACCCGGAGGTGTCAACCCGAGCCGGGCGCGCGCCCGCGCTGGACAAGGCGGCCGGGCTCCCCGACAGATGCCGCGTGACGACACGCCATCGACCTCACGCGGGAGCCGGGCCGCGACGCTTGGCCCATCGCCGTCCGGACTTCACGCCCGACGGCCCGGCGGTGCTCTACGGCTGGCACCCGGTCGCGGAGGCTCTGCGCAACCCGGAGCGGGTTCCGGTGCGGCTCCTCGCGACGGAGAACGCCGCGCGACGGCTCGCGGAGGAACTGCCGGATCTCGCGATCGCCCCACAGCTCGTCCATGCGGGCGACATCACCCGCCTCCTCGAGCCCGACGCGGTGCACCAGGGCCTGTATCTCGAGGCCGAGCCCCTGGAGCCCGTGACCTTCGAGACGTTGGGTCCGGGCGCGCTCGTGGTCGCGCTCGACCAGATCACGGACCCGCACAATGTGGGCGCGATCATCCGCAGCGCGGCGGCTTTCGGCGCGACCGCGATCCTGACGACCGCACGCCACAGCCCTTCGGCGACCGGCGTCCTCGCCAAGGCGGCGTCCGGCGGGCTCGAATACGTGCCGGCGATCGTCGTGCGCAACCTTGCCGAGGCGCTGACCGAGCTCGGCCGCCGCGCCTTCCTGCGCGTCGGGCTCGATTCGGAGGGCTCCGTCGCGCTGGGCGACGTCCAGCCCGCGCCCGCCACAGTGCTGGTGCTGGGCGCGGAGGGCCACGGCCTGCGCCAGCGTACGCGCGAGTGCTGCGACGCCGTCGCCCGGCTCGACATGCCGGGCCGCATCCGCAGCCTCAACGTCTCGAACGCGGCCGCGATCGCGCTCTACGCTCTCGCGGGTCGCAGATCAGCGCGAGACCTGCGGCGAAATCTCGATGACGCGAGGCCCGGCCCGCTCCGGCCGGTCTGACAGGGAGGCGAGCCGCGGGCTCGTCCCGCCCGAAAGGCGTCGCGATGCCGACAGCCGGGATGCGGACGGCTTGGCGATGACGTAGATCGCCGGTGCCTGGACCGGCGCTTCGCTGATGCCGCCATAGCCGGGCACGATCAGCGGCCCATATGGTCCATCGAGGTACCCCGCGCCGGGCATGGGACCGCCGTAGCCGTATCCTGACCCGTATCCGTAATAGCCCGACGATCCGTAGGCGCCATACCCGAAGCCGCCGTACCCGCCTGCGAAGTCGAAGCCGCGTCGACCGCGACCGAAAGCGGATCGATCGCCGGGACCGGGGCCGGAGCGCCCGAACAATGTCGGTCGCCCGAACGATGTCGGTCGCCCGAAGCCGTGGGCGGACATCCCGACTGACCGGACCGAGATGCCGGGTCGGCCCCCGAGGGGACGGGCGTCCGCGCCGGTCACGCCCACGGATGTGAGGATGGCCAGGACTGAGAGGAAGGAAGATGGAGTGGGTCGCATGCGAGATCCTCCGTTGTCCGGCCTCCTCCCAGGCCGTCCGACGCCGCCGAGCATCCGGTCACGCAACGCACACGTTAGACCTAGGTTGCACGACGAAATGTCGACCCTGCGCGCGTCGACCGATCTGCCCGCTCACGCTACGCAAGGACCGCAAATGAGCACGTCAATGACGCGGCCGGACGGGCACGCGCCGTGCGAACGACGCGGGGGAGAGACGTCATGGCGGTCGCAGCCACACCCATCCGGGCGGAAGCCGCCCGGCCGATGAGCCGGGAGGAGCGCAAGGTCATCATCGCGTCCTCCGCCGGCACGGTCTTCGAGTGGTACGACTTCTATCTCGCGGGATCGCTCGCGGCGAATATCAGCCAGAACTTCGTGCCCGGAACGAACGATACGGCGAAGTTCATCTTCGTGCTGTTCGGCTTCGCGGCGGGCTTCGCGGTCCGTCCCTTCGGGGCGATCCTCTTCGGACGCATCGGCGACATGATCGGCCGGAAGTACACGTTCCTCGTCACCATGACGATCATGGGCCTGTCGACCTTCGTGGTCGGCCTCCTGCCGGGCTACGCGACGATCGGCTATCTGGCGCCCGCCGCCTTCATCGTCTGCCGGCTGCTGCAGGGCCTGGCGCTCGGCGGCGAGTACGGGGGTGCCGCGACCTACGTGGCCGAGCACGCGCCGCAGGGACGGCGGGGCTTCTATACGTCCTGGATCCAGACCACCGCGACCTTCGGGTTGTTCCTCTCGCTCGTCGTCATCCTCGGGCTGCGGCTGAGCATGTCGGCGGAGGATTTCGCCGCCTATGGCTGGCGCATTCCGTTCCTCCTCTCGATCGTGCTCCTCGCCTTCTCGATCTGGATCCGGCTGCAGCTCAGCGAATCGCCCGCCTTCCAGAAGATGAAGGACGAGGGGACGCAGTCGAAGGCTCCGCTCTCCGAGGCGTTCGGGCGCTGGGACAATGCCAAGATCGGCCTCATCGCGCTCTTCGGCGCGGCCGCCGGCCAGGCGGTCGTCTGGTACACGGGGCAGTTCTACGCGCTGTTCTTCCTGACGCAGACGCTGAAGATCGACGGGACGACAGCCAACCTCGTGATGGCGCTGGCGCTGCTCGTCGGTACGCCCTTCTTCATCCTGTTCGGATGGCTCTCGGACAAGATCGGCCGAAAGCCCATCCTGCTCGCGGGCTGCCTGATCGCGGCGATCACCTATTTCCCGCTGTTCCAGGGCATCGCCAAGACCGCCAACCCCAAGCTGGTCACCGCGACCGAGCAGGTGAAGGTGACGCTGAGCGGTGATCCCGCCTCGTGCGGCTCGCTCTTCGATCCGGTCGGCGTGCGCACCTTCACGACGCCCTGCGACGTCGTGCGGCGCACGCTCGCGACGAACTCGATCCATTACGATCTCGTGGCCGGACCGGCGGGCTCCCCGCTGGCCTCCACCGTGAACGGCGCACCGGTCGCGACCGCCGACAACACGGGCGCGGCGCTCGTCGCGGCCGCACAGGCGGCCGGCTACCCGAAGGCCGGCGACGCGACCGTTCTCAAGGCGCCCTCGCTCGGGGCCGTCTTCGGCGACAGCCGCGCGCTCACCCTGACCGGGCTGCTCTTCGTCCTCGTGCTCTACGTGACGATGGTCTACGGGCCGATCGCGGCCCTGCTGGTCGAACTCTATCCGACCCGCATCCGCTACACGGGCATGTCGCTGCCCTACCATATCGGCAACGGCT
>CAXUHE010000061.1:0-16030 GCA_964250725.1 uncultured Enterovirga sp.
CGGTCCGCCACGTAGTTCACGGCCCTGACCGACGCGCCCGTCGCGAGGCGCACGGTGACATGACGCTCGAGATAGACCGAGGTCGCCTGCTCGCGCGCGCGCAGATAGGTGATCGTCTCGTCGGCCGCCTCGCCCGGCACCCGGAACGCGACCCCGCGGCACCGGCCGCCCCGGTCGAGACCGAGCACCAGTCCGGGCATCTCCGGCGTGCCCCGGTGGACATGGGAGAAGATGCAGAGCGAGCGGTGATAGCCGTGGAGATGCGCGAGATGCCGCTCCGTATGCGCGAAGCCCGGCCGCCACATGAGCGACCCGTAGCCGAACACCCAGAGATCCTCGTCGGGTAACGTCATCGCGACCGCGTCGCCCTCGTCTTCGCCATCATGGGGCGCTACCAGCGCGGACGGATCGGTTCAACGGAGAAAGCGCGTGTCGCCCGAAGCCCTGAAGCCGCGCCGGCTCTCGCGCTGGCGGCTCTACGCGCCCTACCTCGTGCTCGCTCTCGTGGCGGTCGGCTGGAGCATCGCGTGGTTCATCATCCGGGGACGGGTCGTGGGCGGGCTCGACGAGTGGGTGGCGGCCGAGGCCGTGCAGGGCCGGCGTTGGACCTGCGCCGACCGGCAGGTCGGCGGGTACCCGTTCCGCATCGAGATCGTGTGCGCCACCCTGTCGCTGGAGCGGCCCGACGTCAGCGCCACGCTCGGACGCGTGCTCGTGGCGGCTCAGATCTACAATCCGAACCACATCATCGCGGAGGCCGCGTCGCCGCTTCACGTCGTCGCCGGAGCGCGGACGATCGATTCGGCCTGGAAACTGCTCCAGACGAGCGTCGTGCTGGAGGGAGGGCGGTTCGCCCGCACGGCCGTCGTGCTTGACGAGCCGACGATCCACGCCACGGCGCCGGACATCGCGCCGCTCGACCTCGCCTCGCGCCACCTCGAAATCCACGTCCGGCCGGACCCTGCCGACAGGTCCGCCTTCGACGGCGCGATCAGCACGGTCGCCGCGAAGGTGCCGGGTCTCGACGAACTCGTGGGCGGCGCGGAGGCGGCGGATCTCGATCTTCGACTTCTGGTCACCCAGGCGAACGACCTGCCGGCGCGCCCGATCTGGAGCGAGCTCGAACGCTGGCGGAGCTCGGGCGGCCGGCTCGGCCTCACGCGGTTCGGCATGGCGAAGGGCGCGCGCCGGATCGAGGCCGCGGGGACATTCACCATCGACGAGCTGCACCGGCCGCAGGGTGAGGTGAACGTCTCGGCGCTCGGACTCGAGGGCCTGCTCGGGCGTTACGTAGGGGACAAGTCGCTGCTGGCGGGAGGCGGCCTTCTGGGCGCGCTCCTCGGGGGACGCTCGGCGGTCCGCCAGGAGGCGGCGCCCGCGGACCCGAAGGCGCCGGCACTGAAGCCTCTTCCGCCGTTCCGGCTCGATGGCGGCCGGCTCGTCCTCGGGCCGTTCACGGTGCCGGGCGTCCGCATCCCGCCGCTCTACTGAGCGCCGTCGCGACGCCGTCCGAAATCCGGCTCCGGCGTCTCCTGGCCCTGCGAGATGATGCCGCGGCGGATGGCGCGGGTGCGGGTGAACAGGTCGAAGAGTGCGTCGCCGTCCCCCCAGCGGATGGCGCGCGAGAGCACCGCGATATCCTCGTTCAGCCGCGCCAGCATCTCCAGCAGGAAGATGTCGCGCCACATCGTGGGGTCGGAGGCAGCGATACGGGTGAAGTCGCGGAAGCCTCCGGCCGAGAACTTGATGACCTCGCCCCGAGTCACCGTCTCGAGATCGGCCGCTGTCCCGACGATGTTGTAGGCGATGAGGTGCGGGACGTGGCTCGTGATCGCGAGCACGAGGTCGTGGTGATGCGCCTCCATGATCTCGACGTCCGCCCCCATCGCGCTCCAGACCGCGCGCACGAGGTCGATCGCCGCGGGCTCCGTTCCGTCCGGCGGCGTCAGGATGCACCAGCGGCCCCGGAACAGCGTCGCGAAGCCGGCGTCCGGCCCGGAATACTCGGTGCCGGCGACCGGGTGCGCGGGCACGAGATGCACCCCGGCCGGGAGATGGGGTGCGACCTGCTCGATCATCGAGGCTTTGACAGAGCCCGTATCTGACACGATCGCGCCGGGCTTCAGGGCCGGGCCGATGATCTTCGCCACCGCCGCGAAGGCGCCGACCGGGACCGCGAGCACGACGAGGTCGGCCTGTGCGACACCTGCCACGAGATCGCCGGTCGCCTCATCCGCGATCCCGAGCTCGACCACGCGCGCGACGACGGACGGGTCGCGGTCGATCGCCACGATCCGCCGCGCCAGACCTGCGGCACGTGCCGCGCGGGCGATCGAGGAGCCGACGAGCCCGAGCCCGACGAGCGCCAGCGTGTCGACGATCGGTGCGGCGAGCTTCGGGCCGAGCGCGCCGCCAGCTTCAGCCATGCCGGCCAGCCGACATGAACTCGCCCAGAGCCGCGATCACGAGTTCGTTCGCCTCCGACGAGCCGATCGTCATCCGGAGCGCGTCCGGCAGGCCGTAGCTCGCGACGGCGCGCAGGACGAGGCCGCGGCGGCACAGGAAGTCGTCCGCCTCGCGGGCGGTCCGCCCCGGCGTGTCGGGAAAATGAATCAGGACGAAATTGCCGACGCTCGGCGTGACGGCGAGCCCCATTCCCGAGAAGGCCTCGGCGAGCCGCGGCAGCCATTCGTCGTTATGCGCGAGCGCCGCCGCGACATGTGTGTCGTCCGCGATGGCGGCCGCACCCGCGGCGATCGCGGGGGCGTTCACGTTGAAGGGGCCGCGGATGCGGTTCAGCGCATCCACGATCGCGGCCGGCCCGACGAGCCAGCCGAGCCGCAGCGCCGCAAGCCCGTGGATCTTCGAGAAGGTGCGCACCATCACGACGTTGTCGCCCGTCAGCGCGAGTTCGAGCCCGGACGCGTAGTCGTTGCGCCGCACGTATTCCGCGTAGGCCGCATCCAGCACCAGGAGAACGTGCGGGGGCAGGGCGGCGTGGAGCCGCCGCACCTCGTCGAAGGGGAGATACGTCCCGGTCGGGTTGTTCGGGTTCGCCAGGAACACGATCTTCGTCCGGTCGCCGACCTTGGCGAGGATCGCGTCGACCGAGGCCGTGAGGTCGCTCTCCTCCGCGACGACCGGGACGCCGCCCGCCGCCCGGATGTTGATCTCGTAGACGAGGAATCCGTGCCGGCTGTAGATCCCCTCGTCGCCCGGACCCACGAAGGCGTTCGCCAGGAGCGAGAGGAGTTCGTCCGAGCCCGTGCCGCACACGATGCGGGCCGGATCGATTCCGTATTTCGCGCCGATCGCGGTCCGGAGCGCCGTCGCGCCGCCATCCGGGTAGATCTCCAGGCTGTCCGCCGCGGCCTTGAACGCCGTGATCGCGTGCGGCGAGGGACCGAGCGGGGTCTCGTTCGAGGACAGCTTGTAGATCTTCTCCACGCCTTCGACGTGGTGGCGGCCGCCCACGTAGGCCTCGATGTCGAGCACGCCGGCTCGAGGCAGAGGGACGTCGAGTCGCGAGGTCGCGGCGGCAGGGCTCGGCATGGTCTTGAACCGGTTCGGGCGGATGAGACGGCGTCGTACCGCAATGCCTCCGGTAATTCACGCGCAAAGCGCGACGCTGCGGGTTGCGCCTCGCGCGGGTTGCGAGGCAGGACCGGCCATGCGACGGCCGGGACCCAAGGATAGGGAGGCGAGAAGTGGGGCGGTTCTGGCCGCGGAGCGAGTGGAGCGGCCCTCTCGTGCGGGCGGTCGCGGCACTCGGCATCACGCAGATCATCGGCTGGGGCACGACCTTCTACCTGCCGGCGATCCTGTCGCGGCAGATGGTGGCCGGGACCGGGCTCTCGCCCGAACTCGTGTTCGGCGGCGTCACCATCATGCTGCTCGTCGGCGCGGCCGTCGCGGCCCCGATCGGCCGCCGGCTGAAGGCGGACGGCACGCGGCCCTGGATGATGCTCGGCTCCGCGCTGATCGGTCTCGGCCTCGTCGTCCTGTCGGCGGCACGCGGCCCCGTCGTCTACACGCTCGGTTGGCTCGTGATCGGCATCGCCGTCCCGATGGCGCTGATGCAGGCGGGCTCGACCTCCATCATCCAGGTGGACCCTGCCCGGGCGCGACGCGGCATCGCGGTCCTGTTCCTGTTCAGCGGCCTGTCCTCGACGGCCTGCTGGCCGCTCCTCATCTGGCTGCAGGACTGGCTCGGCTGGCGGGGCACGTGCCTCGTGGCGGCCGGGCTGCATCTCGGGCTCTGCCTGCCGCTGCACGCCTTCGGCTTGCCGTCGCGGCGCCGCGCACGGCTCGCGAGTTCGGCGGGGGCCGATCCCGGCGCGCCGGTGGTACCGCCGCGTGACGTGCGGCACGGGTTCGGGCTCGCTGCCCTCGCCTTCTCGATGGCGGGCTTCATCACCTGGGGGTTGCCGCTGCACATCCTCGCGGTGCTGCGCGAGCTCGGCCATTCGGAGGGCTCCGCGCTCGCCATCGGGGCGCTGCTCGGTCCGGGCCAGGTCCTCGCGCGCCTGTTCGAGATCCTCGGCGGCGCGCGGCTAGGCATCCTGGCGACCGGCGTGCTCGCGGCCGCGCTGATGCCGGTCGCGCTCGCGATCCTGCTCGTCGGCGGCGGGACCGTGACCGCGATCGTCTTCGTGATCGGGTACGGAGCGTCGGCCGGCCTCATGTCGATCGCGCGCGCCGTCACGCCGCTCCACCTCTTCGGGAGCGAGGCCTACGCGATCATGGTCGGCCGGCTTTCCGTGCCGCAGAACCTCGCCTTCGCGGCGGGCCCCTTCCTGTTCGCCGCGACGCTGCACGCCTACGGGGTCGCGGCGTTCCTGACGCTCGGGCTCGCGGCGGCTCTGCTCTCGCTCGGCGCCATGCTCATGTTGTGGTGGCGGGCGGCTCCGCCGGATCCCCTCCCGGCAGCGTGATCTCGTCCGTCACCCTGAACCGCTCGGCATGCGCGCCGACCTCGACGACGCCGCGCGGTCTCGCGCCCGCCCCGTCGAGGATGCGGGCGAGCTCGGCCGCCTCGGTCGTGCCTGCCGTCGCGACCAGGATCGTCAGTCCCCCGGCCTCGCCGGCGCTCGCCAGCACCTCGCCGCCGGCCGTTGCGACGGCCCGCTCCGCCGCTCCGTTCCAGCGCTCGACCCGGGCGGAGTGGAGCACGACGCCCCGCGCGCCGGGCCCCGAGAGCGGGCGCGACACGACGAGGACGGGCGTGCCGGCCGGGTGGGTCGGGCGCTCGATGAAGGGCAGCCGGGCGATGACCTTGGGGGCTGAGGGCGGCTCGAGGCTGCGCCACCACGCGCCCGCCGTCGCGCCCTGGTCGAGCCGCACGAGCCCGAGGTCGCCGCGCGAGCGGTCGACCGCCGCGATCACGTCGGCTCCGGACGCGTGCGCGCGATAGGGCGCCGTGAAGCCGAAATGGAACCGCGCCGAGTCGCGCATCGCGGCGTCCCCGCCCGAGATGTCGGCCAGCACCGCGTAGGGCGCCTGGACGTAGGTGAAGGTCGCGATGATGACGCGCCAGATGCTCTCGGCCGTGTCGAGCGGCAGGATGCCGCGATGGCGCGCGGCCAGCGCCCGCATCATCGCGGCCTCGCGGTCCGGCCTGAAGGCGGAGCCCGACTCGGTCGTGCCCTTGGTGGCGATCAGCCGGTCGATGATCTCCCCGCGCTCCATCAGGAGCCGGTGCATCGCCTCGTCGATGCGGTCGATCTCGGCCCGCAGGACAGCGAGGCCGGGCGGCGGGGCAGGGTTCCCTGGATCGGGGCTCGTGCGGTTGTCGGCCATGTGTCCGTTTATGTCGCCGCTCCGCAGGTGCCAACCAAAGCGGCAGCTTCGTTGACTCAGGGGTCGCGCTCGCGACACAACGCCAGGCATGAATGACCTCGCGTTCAGCCTGTCCGCGGTCGATCCGTCGCGCCGGTCCGAGGCCGAGACCCCGTCGAGCCCGGTCGAGCGGTTCGGCGCGGACGCGCCGCTACGGCTCGACGCCGGCATCGATCTCGGTCCCTGGCAGATCGCGTACCAGAGCTACGGCCGGCTCAACGCCGATCGCACCAACGCGATCCTGATCTGCCATGCGCTGACGGGCGACCAGCACGTCGCGAACCCCAACCCGCTCACCGGCAAGCCGGGCTGGTGGGAGACGCTGGTCGGGCCGGGCAAGCCCATCGACACGGACCGCTTCTTCGTCGTGTGCACGAACGTGATCGGCGGCTGCATGGGCACGACGGGCCCGGCCTCGACGAACCCTGCGACGGGCCGGGCCTGGGCGCTCGACTTCCCGCTCGTCACCATCCGCGACATGGTGCGCTCGCAGGCCATGCTGATGGACCGTCTCGGGATCGAGCGGCTGTTCTGCGTGATCGGCGGATCGATGGGCGGGATGCAGGTCCTGCAATGGGCCGCGAGCTACCCCGAGCGCGTCTTCGCCGCGATGCCGATCGCGTCGGGCGCGCGCCACTCCGCGCAGAACATCGCCTTTCACGAGGTCGGGCGGCAGGCCGTGATGGCTGACCCCGATTGGCGCGCCGGGCGCTATCTCGAGGAGGGGGCGCGCCCCCGCAAGGGGCTCGCGGTCGCCCGCATGGGGGCGCACATCACCTACCTGTCGGAGGGCGCGCTCCACCGCAAGTTCGGCCGCACCTTCCAGGACCGCGAGGCCCCGACCTTCACCTTCGACGCGGATTTCCAGATCGAGAGCTACCTGCGCTACCAGGGCATCTCCTTCGTGGAGCGGTTCGACCCGAATTCGTACCTCTACGTGACCCGCGCGATGGATTATTTCGACCTCGCGGCGGATTACGGCGGGGTGCTCGCGCGGGCGTTCCGCAACTCGCCCGCGCGGTTCTGCGTCATCTCCTTCACCTCCGACTGGCTGTTCCCGACGCGCGAGTCGCGCGCCGTCGTCCACGCGCTGAACGCGGGCGGCGCCAAGGTCGGGTTCGTAGAGGTGGAGAGCGACAAGGGCCACGACGCCTTCCTGCTCGACGAGCCGGAGATGTTCGCGGCCGCGCGCGGGTTTCTGGACTCCGCCGCCAGCGAGCTGGGGCTGTCGTGAACGAGGATGACGCGGGGTCCCTCTCCCCAAGGGGGAGAGGGCAGGGCGAGGGGGGAGCACCGTCTCCGGAGAGGGCGCGTCCCCCTCACCCGGTCGGCTTCGCCGACTCGACCTCTCCCCCTCGGGGAGAGGCTGTCCGAGCTCTTCGCCTGACCGGATCGATCCTGCCGCACGAGGGGAGAGGCGGTCCCCCTCCGGACGAGGCCCGGCGCGACCACCTCCTGGTCGCCGGCATGGTGGAGCCGGGCACGCGGGTGCTCGACGTCGGATGCGGGGACGGATCGCTGCTCGCGCTGCTCCGCGACCGCCGCGGTGTCGACGGGCGCGGCATCGAGCTGTCGCGCGAGGGCGTGAGCGTCTGCCTCGCGAAGGGGCTCGCGGTGATCCAGGGCGACGCCGACACGGACCTCGCGGACTACCCGGACGACAGCTTCGACTACGTCATCCTGTCCCAGACGATCCAGGCGACGCGCCAGCCCCGCACGGTGCTCGAGCACATGATCCGCATCGGCCGCCACGCCATCGTGTCGTTCCCGAATTTCGGCCATTGGCGGGTGCGCTACGAGCTCGGCGTGCGCGGCCGCATGCCGGTGACCGACAACATGCCGGCCGCCTGGTACGAGACGCCGAACATCCACTTCTGCACCATGCGCGATTTCGTGGGGCTCTGCCGTGAAGTCGGCGCCCGGATGGAGCAGTCGCACGCGCTCGACGCCGGCGGTCAGCCCGTGCGGTTCCACATGCCGTGGTGGTTCTGGAACCTGTTCGGCCAGCAGGGCGTGTTCCTGCTGCGGCGCGGCTGACGGTTCAGCCCGGCTCGTCGCCGAGCGGGTGCAGATCTCGCACCATTCCGCGCAGGCGCTCGTCGAGGACGTGGGTGTAGACCTGCGTGGTCGAGATGTCGGCGTGGCCGAGCAGCTCCTGCACGACCCGGAGGTCGGCGCCGTTCTGGAGGAGGTGGCTCGCGAAGGCGTGCCGCAACACGTGCGGGCTGACGCGGTCGCCGCGCAGCCCGGCTGCTGCCGCGACCGTCTTGAGGTCGCGCGCGAAAGCCTGCCGCGTCAGGTGCCCTGACTCGCTATCGGCCGGGAAGAGCCAGGGCCCGCGGATGCCGCGCTCGTCGAGGATCGCGAGATACGCCCGCGCGAGATCCCGCGCGACCTCCGTCAGCGGCACGAGCCGCTCCTTGCCGCCCTTGCCGCGCACGATGAGGAAGCGGTCGCGCGTCCGGGCCGCCTGCCGCGGCAGGCTGACGAGCTCGGAGACGCGAAGGCCCGTCGCGTAGAGGAGCTCGAGCAGGCACGCCATCCGGGCGGTACGCAGGCGGGCCGCCGGGCTCGGGTCCGGCCCGGCCTCCCGCGACGCGGTGAGCAGCCGGTCGGTCTCCGCGACGGAGAGGACCTTGGGCAGCGCGCGCCCGCGCTTCGGGCCGGCGGTCGAGGCGGTCGGGTCCGCGGGCGCGTGGCCCTCGACGTAGAGGAACTTGTGGAACTGGCGCACGGCCGAGAGCCGCCGGGCCGCAGATGAGGCCTTCAGCCCACGCACCTCCAGCTCGGCGAGGAACGTCCGGATCGTGGCGGGCTCTGCGGAGAGGGGCGTCGCGCCCGTCTCGGCGAGGAACGCCAGATAGTCCTCGAGGTCGCGCCGGTAGGCCGCGAGCGTGTTGCCGGCGGCGCCCCGCTCGGCGGACAGCATGTCGAGGAAAAGGCTCGCGTAGCGGCCGGCCGGGAGCGTCACCGTGCGATCCCGGACGAGCGTATGTGGCGGATGCGTGGCGGCGTGGTAGAACACGCCCCATGAGCCAGGCCCTGACCTCGAACGAGACGGCCGACCGCCGGCCCGACGGGCCGCCGGGCCGCGTCGACGCGCCCGTGCTGCTGCGCGAGCGGCTGCGTGGCCGTTCGATCGTGCTGGTCGGCATCATGGGCGCGGGCAAGACGACGATCGGGCGTCGTCTGGCAGGCCGGATCGGCCTCGGCTTCAAGGACGCCGACGCGGAGATCGAGACCGCGGCCGGCATGCCGGTCCCGGACATCTTCGCGATCTACGGGGAGAGTGCGTTCCGCGACGTCGAGCGCCGTGTCATCGCGCGCCTGCTCGACGAGGGTCCGCTGGTTCTGGCGACGGGTGGCGGCGCCTACATGAACGAGGACACGCGATGCCGGATCGGCGAGCGGGGGATCGCGGTCTGGCTGCGGGCGGATCACGAGACGCTGATGCGGCGGGTCCGGCGGCGCGTCAACCGCCCTCTGCTACAGACGCCCGATCCCGACGAGACGATGCGCCGGTTGATCGCGTTGCGCGATCCCGTTTACGCGCTGGCCGACCTCACGCTCGAATCGCAGGACGGTTCGCACGAGAGCGTCGTATCGCGGCTGCTCGGCCTGATCGGGGAGCATCTCGACGTGCTCGACGGCGGGTGACGAACCCGTCCGTGGCCGCCGAGACGGTCGAGGGCCGGCCCGAGACGATCCGCGTCGCGCTGGCTGAGCGGGCTTACGATATCGTGGTCGGCCGCGACCTCTTGGGGCAGGTCGGTGCGCGTGCGGAGGTCCTCGGCGCACGCGCCGCCGCGATCGTGACCGACACGCATGTCGCGGCCCTGCACGCGCCAGTGCTTCGCCGCGGTCTCGACCGTGCGGGGCTTCGCACGGCCGAGATCGTGGTGCCAGCGGGCGAGGTCTCCAAGAGCTACGCCCGGTTGGCGGAGGTCTGCGACGCGCTGCTCGATGCCCGGATCGAACGCGGCGACCTCGTGGTGGCGTTGGGCGGCGGCGTGGTGGGCGACCTCGCGGGCTTCGCGGCCGCGATCCTGCGGCGCGGCGTCAGGCTCGTGCAGGTGCCGACGAGCCTCCTCGCCCAGGTCGATTCCTCGGTCGGGGGCAAGACCGGCATCAATACGCCGGCCGGCAAGAACCTGGTCGGAGCCTTTCACCAGCCCGTCTTCGTGATCGCGGATACCGCGACGCTCGACACGTTGCCGCCCCGCGAGCTGCGGGCCGGCTTTGCGGAGGTCGCGAAATACGGACTCATCGACGATCCGGCCTTCTTCGCCTGGTGCGAGGCGAACTGGCGCGGCGTCTTCGCGGGCGGTCCCGAGCGCGAGCAGGCCGTCGCGCATGCCTGCCGGGCCAAGGCGGCCGTGGTCGCTCGCGACGAGCGGGAGGAGGGCGACCGCGCGCTCCTCAACCTCGGCCACACCTTCGCGCACGCGCTCGAGCGGCTCGTCGATTACGACGGCGCGCGGCTCGTCCACGGCGAGGCGGTGGCGATCGGGCTCTGCCTCGCGTTCCGCTTCTCGGCGCGGCTCGGGCTCTGCCCGGCGCGGGATGCGGACCGCGTCGCGGCGCATCTCGCGGATGTCGGGCTGCCGACCCGGATCGCGCAGGTGCCGGGCTGGGCGGGCACGCCCGAGGAGATCCTCGCCGCGATGGCGCAGGACAAGAAGGTGAAGGCCGGGCGCCTCACCTTCATCCTGGCGCGCGGCATCGGGCGCAGCTTCATCGCGCCGGACGTCGACGCGGACCAGGTGCGGGCGTTCCTGGCCGCGGTGGGCTAGAGCGAGGTCAGGTCCCGCGCGCCGTGGACGATGCGCAGAACGGTCACGACCGCCTCGTCGGCCTCGTGGAGGATCACGTAGTTGCCCTCGGTCAGAATGCGGGCGTTCTCCCCGAGATCGTGCCGGCTCGATCCGACGAACGGAAAATCGGCAAGCAGGCTGAATTTGTCTCTCAACCGGCCTTCGAGCCGCTTCGCCGCCGAAGGGTTCTGCAGTTCGATCGCGAGCAATAGATCGACCAGATCAGCCCGGGCCAGGGCCGAGAGCTGGACGTCAGCCACGTCGTGCGGCCTGCGCCAGCTCCCTCACCTCGATCATGATCTCATCCATGTCGAGCGGCCCGTGAATCCCGCTGGCGACACCCTCGTCGTACATCCTCTTCAGCCAGACGGGGTCGATCGCGTCGAGGACGCGGTTCGTTCGCCACGTCTCCAAAGCTTCGGTCACGATCGCCGCCTCGGACGGGTACTCGCCCGACCGGACGGCCTCGCGCATCGCCTCGGCGACGTCGTCCGTGCGGTCGGAGATCGTGTCGGTCATCACGTGCCCTTCCAGCATGACGAGAACTGCATTTTAACGGTCGCAGACGAGGTCGTCACCTCAGCCCGCCCCGGCAGCCGTAAGCAACGGCCGTGTCGCGGGACGTTCCGGCTCGGTCGCCATGAACTGGGCGCGGGCGAGCTCCGCGAAGCGTTCGCCGCGCGCGACAAGCTCGTCGAAGGTGCCGCTCTCGATCACCCGCCCGCCGTCGAACACGAGGATGCGGTCGGCGTTGCGGATCGTCGCGAGGCGGTGCGCGATGACGAAGGTGGTGCGTCCTCTCATGACCTCGTCGAGCGCCGCCTGGAGCTTCTTCTCGGTCGAGGCGTCGAGCGCGCTCGTCGCCTCGTCGAGGATCAGGACCGGCGGATTCTTGAGGAGCGCGCGCGCGATCGAGAGACGCTGGCGCTCCCCGCCGGAGAGCGAGCGGCCGCGCTCGCCGATGACCGAATCGAGCCCGTCCGACTGGCGCTGGATGAACTCGATCGCCTGGGCGCGCTCCAGCGCGACCCGCATCTCCTCGTCGGTCGCGCCGGGACGCCCGACCTGGAGGTTCTCGCGGATGGAGCGCGCGAAGAGCATCGGCTCCTGGAACACGACGCCGATGTTGCGGCGCAGCGACGCGAGGCAGATGTCGCGGATGTCGATGCCGTCGATGCGGATCGCGCCCGATTGCGGATCGAAGGCGCGGTGCAGCAGGCCGAGCGTCGTCGACTTGCCCGAGCCCGTGGAGCCGACGAGCGCGACGTTCTGGCCGGGCTCGATGGTGAATGAGACGTCCGCGATCGCGGTCCGCTTGCCGTCGTAGGAGAACGACACGTTGTCGAACTCGACCCGGCCCTCGAAGCGGTCGAGATTCTGGGCGTGCGGCCGGTCGTGGACGGAGGGCGCGGTGTCCAGGATCTCGTAGAACTCCCGCATCTTGGGTGCCTGGAGAAAAAGCTGGTTCACGAAGCCGACCACCTGCTCCAGCCGGCCGATCAGCATCGTGGCGATCGACATGAACATGACGACGTCGCCGACGGTCGCGTAGCCCTGAAGGTGTAGCCAGGTGCCCAGCATGAAGATCGACGTCACGGTCAGCGTCGCGGCGGCGCGTGTCGCGATCGAGGCCAGCGCCCACCACGAGAGCACGGGGGTCTGGGCCGCCAGAAGCTGACTGATGGTCGAGCGGAGCGCGCCCGTCTCGGCCGCGACACGCGTGAAGGACTGGATGACCGGCACGTTGCCGAGCGCGTCGGAGGCCTGCTCGGCGAGGCGCGAGTGGAAGCCCTCGACCGTGCCCTGCATCTCCTCCGTCTTGCGCAGCACGATCGCGGTCAGGATCGTGAACACGACGACGAGCACGACGAGCAGCGCTCCGAGCCGCCAGTTCAGGAACAGCGTCAGCGGCAGGAGGATCGTCAGCGAGATGATCGCCGCGAAATGGTCGCGGAAGAAGCCGAGCCAGAGCCAGGCCATGCCGTTCGAGCCCTCCAGCATCACCTTGAGGACGCGGCCGGAATGGGTGGAGGTGTGGAAGGCGAGCGGCAGTTCGAGCACGTGCTCGAAGTAGGTCGCCATGGTGGTGAGCCGGCGGCGATGCGAGAGCCGGTCGGCGTGGAGCGCGACCAGGACCCCGGCCCCGATGGTGAACAGCCCGAACGCCACCCAGGCGAGGAGCAGCGGCAGGAGGCTCGAGAAGGTCACCGCGGTCGCGGCCTGGCTGCCGCCCCCGGTCAGCCGGTCGATGATCCGGCCGAACAGGACGGGCTCTGCGAAGGCCGCGACCGCGAGGCCGATATTCGCGAGTGAGAGGAGAGCGCCGACCTTCAGGTCGGACCCGAGCTGCCCGAGAACCCGGATGTAGAGACGGATGAGCCACATGCGGCGAAACCTGCCCGAGCGTGCGGCCCCGGGCAAGACCGCGGGACTTCTCGTCTCAGACCTCGTCATGCTGAGGAGCGCCGAAGGCGCGTCTCGAAGCACGCGCAACGCTGGTCGCGTGCTTCGAGACGAGCTGCTGCGCAGCTCTCCTCAGCATGACGATCGTGGATCGTAGCCCGGCTTTCGCCGGGACGAGCGGGTTACAGGTAGGGCAGGTTCGGGAGCGGCTTGCCGAACCATTTCTCGTGCAGCGCCGAGAGTTCGCCGTTGTTCTTCGTGAAGTAGAGGAAGGTGTTGACCCATTGGCGCAGGTTGAACTGGTCCTTGCGCATCGTCATGCCGTTCGGCTGCTGCAGGAGGACGAACTTGCGTTCGAGGTGGTCGCCGCCGTTCTTCGCGAAGAAGGCGTCCGAGGTGATGCCGGTCTCCGCCATGGCGTCGACCTGTCCCGTCAGCATCGCCTGGAGGCTGGACGGCGTGTCGTCGAAGCGCACCATCGTGACCTCGCGGCCGAGCGTCTGGGTCAGGATCACGTCCTGCACGCCGCCGCGTGGCACCGCGACGCGCAGCCCCTTCAGGTCGTTGATGCCGGAGATCTTCTTGTCCTTGCGGGCGTACACGACGTTCTCGATCGCGCTGTAGGGGTTCGAGAACAGGACCTGCTTCGCGCGCTCGGGCGTGATCCCGAAGGTCGCGATCAGGATGTCGACCTTGCCCGTGACCAGGAACGGGATGCGGTTCGCGGCGACGAGCTGGACGAGATTGACCTTCACGCCCAGGTACTTGCCGAGGAGCCGCGCGACCTCGGGGTCGTAGCCGTCCGGCTCCTGCTTGTCGTTGAGGAGCCCGTAGGGCGGAAGGTCGACGAGCACGCCGATATTGATCGTGCCGCGGCCGACGATCTCGTCGACGGTCTGGGCGTCGGCCGGGCGGACGAGCCCGGCGCCCGCGAGGGCGATGAATGCGAGAAGGTAGGTCAGGATACGCATCGGGTCTCTCCAGGGTGAACGGGTCAGCGTCGGTAGGCGAGGGCGAGCCGCCTCTCGAGCCGCGTCGCCGCGAGCGTGAGGGGCCAGCACAGGACGAAGTAGATGAGCCCGACCGTCCCGAAGATGAGGAAGGGCCGGAAGGTCGCGTTGTTGAGCTGCTGCCCGGCGCGCGTCAGCTCGACGAAGCCGATGATCGCCGCGAGCGATGTCGACTTGACGAGGTTCACGCCGAAACCGACCGTCGGCGGCACGGCGAGCCGCGTCGCCTGCGGGATCACGACACGCCACATCAGGGGGCCGTAATGCAGGCCAAGCGAGCGCGCGGCCTCGACCTGCCCGCCCGGCACGGCCTGGATCGAGCCGCGCCAGATCTCGCCGAGGAACGCCCCGGCATTCAGGCTGAGGCCGAGCGCGGCGGAGAGCCATGCCCCGAGATTGAGCCCGAGGAGATCGGCCCCGAAGAACACGAGGAAGAGCTGGATGAGGAGCGGCGTGCCCTGGAACACGCGGATGAACCCGACCGCGGACCACCGCAGCCAGCGGGTCTCGGAGACCCGCATCAGCGCGACCGCGAGCCCGATGACGGCCCCGCCCGCGAAGGCGATCAGCGACAGGAGCACCGTCCAGCGGGCGGCGAGCAGCAGGAAGCTGAAGTCGGAGACCGAGAGTGCGCGCATCAGCGGGTCTTGATGCGGCCGAAGGCGGCGCGTTCGAGGAGGGAGAAGGCGCCCGAGAAGGCGAGCGACAGGAGGAAGTAGATCGCGCCCGCCACGATGAAGGATTCGAAGGCGCGGAACGTCCGTCCCTGAATGTTCAGTGCGGCCGAGGTCAGCTCGTCGGCCGCGATGGCGGATGCGATCGACGAGTTCAGCATCAGCAGGATGAACTGGCTGCCGAGCGGGGGCACGATGACCCGCAGGGCCTGCGGCATGACGATCAGCCTGAACACCTGGAGCTTGCGCAGCCCGAGCGCGGTCGCGGCTTCGGACTGGCCTGCCCCGATGCTCTCGATCCCGGCGCGCACGATCTCGATCGTGTAGGCTGTGCCGTTCAGCGTCAGCGCGATCAGCGCGCCCGTATCCGCGCTGAGCCGGATGCCGAAGGAGGGCAGGCCGAAGAAGATGAAGAAGATCTGCACGAGGAGCGGTGTGTTGCGGATGACCTCCACGTAGCCGACGATCAGCATGCGCGCGGGCTTTGGGCCGGAGGTGCGCACGAGCGCGCCCAGGATCGAGAGCCCGAGCGTCAGCACCATCGAGAGCGCGGAGAGCCGCAGCGTCGCGAGTGCGCCCTCGACGAACTCGTCGGACGCCGCCCACATCTCGCCGAACTGGAAGACGTACCCCACCCGCGCCTCGGTCGTCGCGGCCGAAAGGGCCGGCGTGCCTCACCTCAGCCGCGGCGCCTCGTTGTCCCGGACGCCGTCGACGAGACACGCTATCCCACGCGAAGCGCGCCTGCCAGCACGTCTTTAGCCGGCAACGACACCGGGCGGCCGTGACGGCCGGGATCGTGTCCGCTAGGCAGACGAACCGAGGGAATCGATCGCGATGCCGTCCGAGAAGTCGTTTCCCGTCTCCTGGGACCAGTTCCACCGGGACGCACGGGCGCTCGCGTGGCGTCTGGCGGACCAGGGGCCGTTCAAGGCGATCGTGTGCATCACGCGGGGCGGGCTCGTCCCGGCCGCGATCGTGGCGCGCGAGCTGGAACTCCGCCTGATCGAGACGGTGTGCGTGGCGAGCTACCACGATTACGACGTGCAGGGCGAGACGGTGCTCCTGAAGCCGATCGCGCCAGCGATCCTGGAACTCGGGGCGGGCGACGGGACAGGCGTGCTCGTCATCGACGACCTGACGGATACCGGCCGCACCGTCGAGTTCGTCCGGCGGCAACTGCCGAAGGCGCATGTCGCGACGGTCTACGCGAAGCCCGCCGGACGCCCCGTCATCGATACTTTCGTGACGGAGGTGAGCCAGGACACCTGGATCGTCCTGCCCTGGGACA
>CAXUHE010000061.1:16040-18266 GCA_964250725.1 uncultured Enterovirga sp.
GAACGCCCCCCGATCTCACTGCTGACCGTCTGCGGCCTCGAAGAGCTGGAAAGCCACGGCACGCGCGGTGTGACCGACGTCCTGTCGATCCTCGATCCCGGCTGGCCCGAGCCGCCCTTCGCCAGCTACGGCGAGCACCGGCGCACGGTGCTGCGCTTCCACGACATCGTGGAGGAGGTGCCGGGCCAGATCGCGCCCCGGCCGGAGCACGTCGCCGAGATCCTGGCGCTCGGTACGCGGCTCGGCGATGACGCGACGCCCGAGGGGGAGCGCCACCTTCTCATCCACTGTCACATGGGCATCTCCCGCTCGACGGCCGCGATGCTGATGTTCCTCGCGCAATCCTACCCGGACGAGACGGATGACGAGCTGACGGCGCGGCTCGTCGCGATCCGTCCCCAGGCTTGGCCCAACGCGCGCATGATCGGCTTCGCGGACGAGGCGCTCGGGCGTCGCGGCGGGCTCTCCGCGGCGGTCACGCGCGTGCACGCGAACCTCATGGCGGCGCGGCCGCACCTCGCGACCGTGATGCGCGATCTCGGGCGCGCCCGCGAGGTCGATGCCGCGCTGGCGCTCGTGGCCTGAGACGCCCGAGATGCGCATCGGGATCGACTGGGGCGGCACCAAGATCGAGGGCGTGGCGCTGGACCACGACGGCGCGGTGCTGGCGCGGCACCGGGTCGGCACGCCGAGGGGCGATTACGACGGCTGCCTCGCGGCGATCGTCGCGCTCGTGGCCGAGCTGGAACGGGAGGCGGGCCGGACGGGCACCGTCGGGATCGGCATCCCGGGGGCGATCTCGCCCCGCACCGGCCTCATCATGAACGCCAACTCGACCTGGAATATCGGCCGTCCGCTCGACAAGGACCTGATGGCAGCGCTAGGGCGCGAGGTGCGCATCGAGAACGACGCCAATTGTTTCGCGGTCTCGGAGGCGGTCGACGGTGCGGGCGCCGGCTACGGGCTCGTGTGGGGCGTCATCATCGGCACGGGGGCGGGATCCGGCATCGCGATCGCCCGTCGCGCGCTGGGCGGCCGCAACCGTATCGCGGGCGAGTGGGGCCACAACCCGCTGCCCTGGCCGCGCGACGACGAGCGCCCCGGCCCTCAATGCTATTGCGGCAAGCGGGCCTGCCTCGAGACCTTCATCTCCGGCACCGGCATCCAGCGCGACCATCGCGAGCGCACCGGCCAGCAGCTCGTCGCGGCCGAGATCGCGGACCTGATGCGGTCGGGCGATCCCGGCGCGGCCGCGACCTACGCGGATTACGTCGACCGGCTGGCGCGCGGCATCGCGCACGTCGTGAACATCCTCGATCCGGACGTGATCGTGCTCGGCGGCGGCATGTCGAACGTCGACGAGCTCTACCGCGACCTGCCGGCCGCGATCACGCCCTACGTGTTCTCGGACGGGTTCGAGACTCCGGTCGTGCGCAACAGACACGGCGATTCCTCCGGTGTGAGGGGCGCGGCGTGGCTGTGGAAGGACTGACGCCTCACAGGCGATGTACGCGGTGAGGCGCACTGTCCTCCTCGTCCCGCTGCTCGGTCTGTTGTGGGGGCTGAACTGGCCGGCGGTGCGGCTCTGCCTCGTCGAGATGGGACCCTGGACGCTGCGCGCCGTCGGATTCCTCTGCGCCAGCCTGATCGTCGCGACCTGGATCCGGACGAGGGGCGGATCGCTCGACGTGCCGCGCCGGCACTGGGCGCGCCTCTTCGTCGTCGGCCTGTTCTCGACCGTCATGTACACCATGCTGAGCGCCTTCGCGCAGCTCTCGGCCTCGACGACGCGCAGCGCCGTCCTGTCCTACACGATGCCGATCTGGGTCGTGATCCTGTCGCGGATCGTGCTGCGCGAGCCTATCGACGGGCGGCGCGTGGTCGGGCTGGCGCTCGGAGCCGCCGGGCTCGGGGCGCTCGGCTGGCCGATCGTGCAGGCCGGGCAGCTCTCCTGGGGGCTGCTCTTCGCCGTGCTGTCCGGGGTCTCCTGGGCGATCGGGAGCGTACTCCTGAAGCGCTACCCCATCCATGCCTCGCCGCAGGTGATCGCGACGTGGCAGCTCGCGCTCGGCGCCGTCCTGACGGCGGGCGGGATGCTTCTCTTCGAGGGAGTGCCGCGTGCCTTGCCGCAGCTCGGCACCACCTGGCTCGCCTTCCTCTTCCACGTGACTCTCGCGCAGGCCGTCGCGACCTCGCTCTGGTTCACGATCCTGTCGCGGCTGCCTG
>CAXUHE010000062.1:0-17875 GCA_964250725.1 uncultured Enterovirga sp.
GGTCGCGCGCGCCATATCCGCTTTCGAGATATCGGACGGGTCCCGCTCATCCTGCCGAGCATGCCTCACAGCAACCGCCGGCTCGTCGAGCGAGCCGCACTTCAGCACGGTGCGCGTCTCCAGATCGCGATCGAGGTCGATTCGATCCCGCTGACCAAGGCCATGGTGGCAGGCGGGTTCGGGGCCACGATCCTCACGCATGCGGGCATCGCGCGGGAGCTCGCGGGAGGCTCGGTTCTGGCGCAGGCGATCGACAATCCTCCCCTGGTCTCGACCGTTTCGATCGGCACCTCGACCGTCAGAAAACCGAGCTGGCTCGTCGCCGAGCTGACGCAGCTCGTCCGTGACGAGATCGCCGGACTCGTCCGTACGGGCGCGTGGCTCGGCGCCCGCCTGATCGAGGCTCCGATGGCAGGCTGAGCCGCCGGTCACGCGCCGGCGCCAGGCTGTGTCGCGACGGCTCCCGTCCCGCCGCCGGAGGGCAGGTCCGCCCCGGAGGGCCTCCGAGGCGCGGCCCGCTGGTCGGCCAGGTACGCGTCGAAGCATGCCTGGTCGAAGGCACCCTCCCATTTCGCCACGATGAACACCGCGACCGTGTTGCCGACGACGTTCGTGAGCGCCGTGCAGGTCGCCATGAGCCGGTCGATGCCGAACAGAAGGCCAAGCCCGTTCAGCGGCAGGGTGCGTACGGTCTGGAGTGTCGCCGCGAGTTTGATGAAGGCGCCCCCCGCGACCGTCGTGCCGCCCTTCGACGTCAGGAGCAGGATGGCCAGGACACCCGCCTGCTGCCAGAGCGTGAACGGCGTGTCGGTCGCCTGTGCGATGAACGCGACCGCGATCGCCATATAGATCGACGTCCCGTCCAGGTTGAAGCTGTAGCCGCCCGGCAGGACGAAGCCGACGATCGCGCCGTCGCAGCCGGCCTGTTCGAGCTTGAGCATGAGACGCGGCAACGCGACCTCGCCGGACGCCGTGCCGAGGACGAGGAGCAACTCCTCGCGGATGATGCCGAGGATGCGAAAGATCGACAGACCCGCAAGGGCCGTGACTGCGCCGAGCACGACGACGACGAAGAAGATCGACGTCGCCCAGTACAGGATGACGACCTTGGCGAGGTAGTAGAGGGTCGAGACGCCGAACGCGCCGACTGCGGCCGCCATGGCGCCGAATGCGCCGATCGGAGCGAGACGCATGATGAAGCCGAGGATGCGGAAGAGGACGTGCTGGCCCTCCGCGATCAACTTCAAGACCGTCGAATCCGCCTTGGCGCCCCCCACGCTGAGCGCCGCGCCGGTCAGGATCGAGATGAACAGCACCTGCAGGATCTCGCCTTTGGCAAAGGCGTCGACCAGCGTGTTCGGGATGATCGACAGGAAGAACCCCACGGCCGTGAACTGGCTCGCCGCCGAGGTGATCTTCGAGACGCTGTCGTTCACCAGGAGATTGGTCGCGTGCAGGCCGACGCCGGGCTCGATCAGGTTCACGACAAGGAACCCGAGCGCCATGGCGACCGTCGTCATGACCTCGAAATAGAGGAGCGCCTTGAAGGCGAGACGCCCGAGCTGCCCCATGTCGCGCACATGCGTCAGGCCGAGCACGACCGAGCAGAAGATGATCGGCGCGAGCAGCATGCGCAGGAGAGAGATGAACGCATCGCCGAGCGGCTTCATCCCGATCGCCGCCGCGGGCGCCACGATGCCGAGCACGACCGCCAGCGCGATGCCGATCAGGACTTGCACATAGAGCTGACGCAGCAAGGACATCCGAGTCTCCTTCCCTCGACAGTCTCTTCGGACCGTTCGCAGCAGAGAGCCTGAGTTCCGACGGGTGAGCAAGGACCTTTCGACTATGACGAGCTATGCCAGGGCGGCATATCGCGAGGCGACGCTTGTCTGGCCGATCGCCGCAGCACCACCGGCCCGAGCATCACCCAGCTCGCGATCCTGGAGTTCGCGACGCCCGTCGGCGCATCCATCGATCGCCGGATGAGCGGGAATGGGAAAGGCCGGGATCGCATGGACCGGCACGTGGATCGGGCATCTCGGCGGGCGCCCCGAGACGATGCGGGACGTCATCCCGAGCAGGAGGAGGAACACCGGGGGCGAGCGCGAGGAGCAGCCACATGAACGGGGGCGCTCGTCTGGCGCGGCGCGTCCTGCCTTGCTAAGAGGCAGCCCCTCGACGCGGACGTTCCGCGAGACACGAACTCGACGGAGATCCCATGCGCGCCGGACGCGTCGCCCGCCGCACGAACGAGACCGACGTCGCGGTCGCGCTGACCCTCGACGGCACCGGGATTGCGAGCGTCGCGACGGGCATCGGGTTCCTCGACCACATGCTGGAGCTCTTCGCACGTCACGCGCTGATCGACCTCGACGTGACGGTCACGGGCGACCTGCACGTCGACGGGCACCACACGAGCGAGGACACGGGCATCGCGCTCGGCCAGGCGGTCGCGCAGGCGCTTGGCGACAAGCGCGGGATCGCGCGCTACGCGAGCCTTGACCTGCCCATGGACGAGACCCTGACGCGGGTCGCGATCGACATCTCCGGCCGCCCCTTCCTCGTGTTCCGTACGACCTTCCCGACGCAGAAGATCGGTGAGTACGATACCGAACTCGTGCGCGAGTTCTTCCAGGCCTTCGCGATGAATGCCGGCCTCACGCTGCACGTCGAGACGCTCTACGGCCAGAACAGCCACCATATCGCGGAGAGCTGTTTCAAGGGGCTGGCGCGGGCGTTGCGTGCGGCGGTCGCGACCGATCCCCGCGAGGGCGAGCGCATCCCGTCCACCAAGGGCGCGCTCTGATCGGGTCTGGATTTCGAGCATATGTCGGCCACCTACACCCTTCACCTGCCCGAACACGCGATCCCGGGCGATCCGGACGCGCTCGAACGCTCCGAGATCGTGCGCGACGGCTTCTCGTGGTGGGCCTTCATCACCCCGATGCTGTGGCTGTTCTGGCACCGGCACTGGGTCCTGGGGATCGTGGCCGCGCTGGTCGTCGGGCTCGTGGGGGTGGCCCTCTCCGCGCTCGGGCTCCGGACCGGCGCGATCCTGGGCGTCGAGATCCTCATGCACCTGCTGTTCGGGTTCGAGGCCGCGTCGCTGCGCCGCCTCGTCTACGAGCGCCGCGGCCGGCCGGTCGGCGACGTGGTGACGGCGGTCGACGCGGCCGACGCGGAGGCGAAGAGCTTCGCGAGGTGGCTCGGGCCCCCGGACGCGACCTCGCCCGGATCTCGCGCGACGTCGCGCACGACCTCGCGCGCTTACGCGACCTCGTCCGAGCCGATCATCGGGCTCTTCCCCGATCGCGAGGGGCGATGAGCGTCGCGCTCGTGGATTACGGGTCGGGCAACCTGCACTCGGCCGCCAAGGCCTTCGAGCGCGCAGCGCGCGAGTCAGGGCTGGAGGAGCGCGTCGACGTGACGTCCGATCCCGAAATCGTACGCCGGGCGGACCGCGTCGTGCTGCCGGGCGTCGGCGCCTTCGCGGATTGCCGGCACGGGCTCGACGCGGTGCCCGGCATGGTGGCCGCCCTGACGGAGGCCGTGGTCGAGCGCGGCCGCCCCTTCCTCGGCATCTGCGTCGGCATGCAGCTCATGGCGACGCGCGGCCTCGAATACGCCACCACCCCGGGGCTCGACTGGATCCACGGCGACGTGCGGGCGGTGACGCCGGACGATCCCTCGCTCAAGATCCCCCACATGGGCTGGAACACGCTGCACCCCCAGCGCGACCACGCGCTGCTGGACGGGATCGCGCTGGGTCCCGAGGGCGCGCACGCCTATTTCGTCCACTCCTACGCGCTCCAGCCGACCGAGATGGAGGAGGTCGTGGCGGTCTCCTCCTACGGGGGCGCCGTCACGGCGATCGTGGCGCGCGACAACATGGCGGGCACCCAGTTCCACCCCGAGAAGAGCCAGGCGCTCGGCCTGCGGCTCCTCGGCAACTTCCTGCGCTGGCGCCCGTGATCCTCTTCCCGGCGATCGACCTCAAGGAGGGGCGCTGCGTCCGTCTCATCCAGGGTGACATGGACCGCTCGACGGTCTTCAACGACGATCCGGCTGACCAGGCCGCGACCTTCGAGGCCCAGGGCTTCCCCTGGCTCCACATCGTGGATCTCGACGGCGCCTTCGCGGGCCGCCCGATGAACGCGGCCGCGGTCGAGAGCATCCTGGAGCGCGTGAGCGTGCCCCTGCAGCTCGGCGGCGGCATCCGGGACATGCGCACCGTCGAGGGTTGGCTCGCGCGCGGCGTCGCCCGGGTCATCATCGGGACCGCGGCGGTGCGCGACCCCGACTTCGTGCGCGAGGCGGCACGCCTCCACCCCGGCCGGATCGCGGTCGGGATCGACGCTAAGGAGGGCCGCGTCGCGGTCGAGGGATGGGCCCAGACCTCGACCGTCACGGCCGAGGAGCTCGGCCGCCGCTTCGAGGACGCGGGCGTCGCGGCGATCGTCTATACGGACATCGCGCGCGACGGCGTCCTGACGGGGCTCAACATCCCGATGACGCTGGCACTGGCGCGCGCCGTCCGAATCCCGGTCATCGCGTCCGGCGGGCTCGCGTCGATCGGCGATATCGAGCGGCTGCTGGAGCCGGACTGCGCGGTCCTGTCCGGCGCGATCTCCGGCCGGGCGCTCTACGATGGCCGCATCGATCCGGCCGAGGCGCTCGCGCTGATCGCGGGCGCGGCACGGGGCCCGGTGCCGCTCCGGCTGGCGGGAGAGTAGCGCTCGATCGAGCCGGTTCGCCGCCGATCAGAACGCGAGCGACAACACGGCGAGGCGATTCGTCGCCTTCATCCCGATCGTCCGGGCGGCGTCGACGGGGTCGACCGCGACGCTCCCGTCATCGGCGAAGCGGTGCATCGACGCGGTCTTCGGCGCGCGCGCGAGACGGATCTCGATCGGGCGTCCGGGACCATCGGGCAGAGGGCGTCGCGCGCCGGGGTCCCAGCCCGAGACACCGAGCCAGACGGGCACGAGGACCGTGCCGTCGGGGCGCCGGAACGCCGCCGCCTGCAGGCCCTCGGCCGCGCCGTCGATGTCGATCGACACGGGAGGCCCGTCGTCGGGACGAGCGGCAACCGGGCTCCGGAACAGCGCCATCAGGTTGCGCACGGCCGCGAACCCGGCCGTCTCGGTGCCGTCATGCGTGAGGAGACCGAAGCGGCCCTCGGGATCCGCGTCGCCGCGATCGAAGCTCGAGACGAGTTCGTAGAGGTAGGTGCGCGTGACGCCCGACAGATGGGCCCACAGGAGCAGGCGCGGCAGGTAGCGGGCCCTGATCCCCTCCGAGACCGGAAGGTGGCCGCCGGCCGTCGCGAGAGCCGTGTGATAGCCGTTCTCGGTGACGAGGACCGGGGCCGGGCCGAAGACCGGCCTGACCGCCGCCACGAACCCTTTGAGGCTGCCCGGGCCGCCCGTCTCGGGATGCTCCATGCCCGGATAGGCGTGGACGTTCGCGTAATCGACCGCGCCCGAGAGGTCCTGCGCGAGCGCGATGTTGCCGAAGATGTAGCTCGGCCCGGCGACCTTGATCCCGGCGAGGCGCGGATCGGAGCGCGCGATCCGGGCGAGCGCGCGCTGATGCACGGCCGACCGCGCCGGAAAGGAGGCGCGGTTCGAGAGCAGCGGTGGCTCGTTGCTGCCCTCCACGATCGCGAGACCTCCCCCGCAGAGCGCCGCGATCTCGGGCATCCGCTCGGGCGGCGTCAGCGGCCCCGGCCCGTTCGGATCGTAGAAGATCAGGCTGAACCGATGCCCGCGCCCGGCGAGCGTCCGGATCGCCTCGAACTGAGGCGGCGGGGTCTCGCCCCCCCAGATCACGTCGTCGCGCAGATGGCGGATGCCGAGCCGGGCGAGAGCGTCCGCGCAGAGGTCGAACCGTCGCGCGTAGGGCGTGTCGAGATGCCCGAAATGGGTGTTGATGCCGACCGAGTCGACGAAGTCCTCGGACCTGCGGATCGTCAGGCTCGCGAGGGCCGCGGCCGGCCCGCCCGCGACGCCGAGGCCCGCCGCCAACCCGGCCGCGAGCGCGTCGCGGCGGGAAAGGGAGCTCACGAGACACCCGGATGCGAGGGCGCGACCGCGATCGAGGGCGCCCCGATCCGGGCTCCGATCGATCGGAACGCGCTCCGCAGCCCCTGGTTCATCGGCAGCTCGACCCACCGGTACAGCAACATTCCGAGCACGCAGGTCGTCCCGAAGGCGAGCACGAAGATGACGGCGACGCCCGCGATCCCGCCCAATCCGATCGCGCCCGCGATCTTGAAGGCCGTGTGAAGGACGAGGTTGTGGACGAGGTAGATCGAGTAGCTCGCGTTCCCTTGCTGGATCAGGACCCGCGACCTCCACACCGCCCCGCTCCGCTCCGCCGCGAGCGCTCCGGCGACGATCAGGAGGCCCGACGTTCCCCAGACGAGCGGCCTCGGGAACGCGAGCAGCTCGATCTGGACCGCCAGGTGCTGCGCCACGACCTCGCTCGCCACGAGGAGCAGAACGCCGGCCGCGATCAGGCCGTAGCCCGGGAGCCGCCAGGCCGCGGCGGGCCGGTCGAGGGTCAGCATGTAGGCGTAGCCGAGCACCGCGCCGAGCGCGAACTCGATGACGATCGGCCGCGTGTAATATCGGGCAAGGAGCCCGGCCGGGTCGGCGAGGCTGGACAGGCCGAGCCCGACCAGGACGGCGACGAGTCCCGCGATCCGCCAGCCGTCCGACCTGACGACGAGGAGGGCCGCGAAGACCACGTAGAAGAACATCTCGTAGTTCAGCGTCCAGCCCACCGAGTTCAGCGGCTCGACGAACTCGCCGCGCATGAAGGGGATGAACAGGAGCGACTGGACGACGTAGCTCGGCCGGATCTCGAGGACGCCGATGGGGCGGAACCCGACCATCACGAGCAGGACGATCACGAGCGTGACGAACCAGTAGACCGGGACGAGGCGCGCGATGCGCTTGAGCAGGAACGCGAGCGGGGTGGTGCGGCGCCCCATCGTGGTCGCCACCATGATGAAGCCCGAGATCACGAAGAAGATGTCGACCCCCGCGGCCCCGATGCCGATCGACGCCGCGCCCGGCGCGACGGGCCTCAGGTAGATCGAGAAATGGAGCAGGAACACCATGTAGGCCGCGAGCGCGCGAAGGACCTGGATGTTGTGGATCACGCCTCGCCCCCCGCCGCACGGGTCACGCTCGCGCGCCGGACATCTCCAGCGGCCGCCCCGCGCGGTGTCGTCGAACGCCGGATCATCGTCGCGAACTCAGGATCGCTGCATGGCGGGCGCGACGGCCTTCGCCCGCCCGCCTCGTCCGATCGCCGACTTCAGCCTCAATGCGGGGCGTTCGATCGCGATCCAGGACGCGTAGGCGAACACGATCGTGGCGCCCGCGAAGAGCGGGAGGAGCATCGCGGCCTTCGCGGCCGTGCCGAGCCCCTGGAGCGCGTCCTTCATGAGGAACATGCACGTCTGCGAGATGGGAAACGCGTAGAGGTAGATACCGTACGACAGGTCGGATCTGACGGCGCGATCGAACGCCGGAAACCGCATCTCGCCGACGTAGATCGTGCAATACGCCAGACAGAGGCCGGTGATGGGATCCATCCATCCGACCATGACCCCCAGGCAGTAGATCACCGCCGATGCGGCGAACAGCGTGGCGCTGTAGGGCACCTTGCGGGACAGGACGCGGAACGCGACCCCGAGCATGAACTCGTAGACGATGAACCACGCGCTGAAATGATTGACGTCGGTGCGGGCCTGCCAGCCGAAGACGTGGACCGATTCCTCGGCGCAGAGCAGCGCCACCACGACCACGATCGCCACGAGGACGACCCTGTCCCTGTAGAGGAGGCCGGTCATCATCAGGGCCGACAGGATCGCGTAGCAGTAGAACTCAGCGGGCAACGTCCAGAGGCTCGCGTTCACCAGGTCGGGCCAGGGGTTCGTCGCGAACACGCCGGGAAGGGTGAACGTCACGAAGCCGAATATATTGCCGAGATATCTCAGGAACTGCGGATCGGAGACGTAGTCGCGCACGGGCATCGACGTGACCAGCGGCCCGAGGACGAGCGCCGACAGCAGGACCTCCGAGGCCAGCGCCGGCACGATGCGGGTCATCCTGTTGAAGAGGAAGGTGCCGACGTCGCGGTTGCGGAACGCGCTGCCGGAGACGAGAAAGCCGCTCAGCACGAAGAAGCTCGCGACGAGCGACATGACGACCGGCTGGGCATACCCGAAGAACCCGGTGCCGCCCCCGGAATACAGGCCTGCCTTCGCGAAGGCCGCGCTGGCGCCGTCCGGTACGATCCCCGCCGGATCGCTGCCCTTGATGACGAAGAACCCGTGCATCATCAGGACGGCGATCGAGAGGACGTGGCGCATCAGATGGTATCCGGGCGAGATGCCTCCATTCGACGCGAGTCTCTCAGCCAGGCTCATTCACGGCTCCGCTCAGCCCCGCCGCGTCTCCGGCCGACCCTCGTGGAGGCGCACGGCCGGTCGGGCCGGGTCTCGACTGACGCAGGATCCGCTCGTCCGATCGGATCCGCCGGGCGGGATATCCTCAGAACGTCGAACGGTCCAGTCGAGACAGGCTTGGCGGACCGGAGGAGGCGCATCATCGCAGGAACGCGGTGACCGGTTAACGCTAACGGGGACTTCGGTCTGTGCCTGGGCAACCGATCGTTCGTTCGTGATCGATCGGGCGCTATGTTCGGATCGAAACTGATTGCAGCCAGGTCGCGGCCCACGAATGAACGAGAAGATCCGTGACCGGCTGGACTGGCTCGACTCGCTCAGAGGCATCGCGGCTCTCGGCGTCGCGCTGGCCCATCTCCTGGGCTACTACACGTACCACCTGAAGATCATGGACGACCCGGCCGGAACCGTCGTGTCGGGTCTCGTCCTCGACTACCTGGACTTCGGCAAGTTCGGGGTCGTCCTGTTCTTCTGCATCAGCGGGTTCCTGATCCCGTCCTCCCTCAAGGGCGGGACGTCGTATCACCTGAGGGACTTCGCGGTCGGGCGGTTCTTCCGGCTCTATCCCCTGTACTGGCTCAGCATCCCGGCCGGGCTGATGCTGACCTGGCCGGGATCCGAGACCTTCTCGCCGCTCGCGATCGCGGCCAACGTCACGATGGTCCAGAACCTGTTCGGACAGCCCCACGTCATCGGCGTGTACTGGACGCTTCAGATCGAGCTCGTCTTCTACGTCGGCTGCGCGGCGATCGCCCTCGCGGGACTGATCCGGAACCCCTGGGCGTTCCTCGCGAGCTCCGTCGCATGCACGCTCGCGGCCGCCGTCGCGAGCTACCTGAGATGGTCCCTCGACGTGAAGCTCCCGGTCGCGATCCCGCTCGGCCTCGCCCTCATGTATTGGGCCACCCTGCACAAGATGGCGATCCTGGATCGCGACCGCCTGGCGGCGAAGCTGTCATCCGTCGCGATCCTCGCCTTCGTCGCCGTGTTCCCGCTCGTCGCCTATTGGGCCTACGGTCGCGATTACGGGTTCGGAGAGACCTGGTACCGGTACGCGATCAGTTACGGGGTCGCGATCGCGGTGTTCTACGTCTGCACGGCGAAACTCAGGATCAAGTCCACGATCTTGTACTTTCTCGGATCGATCAGCTATTCCGTCTACCTGGTGCACCCGCTGGTGTTCGGCGTCGTCCAGCGAAGCGGTCTCGAGACCCTCATGCTGACGGCCCTTGGACGGAGCGTCGCGGTCTCGGCATCGTTGTGTCTGGTCGTTCTCGCGGCGACCGCGACGTATTTCGGGATCGAGCGGCCGGCGCTCCGGATCGGACGATCGGTCCGCCGGATCATGGCGAGACCGACCTACGGGACCACGGTGTCGCGGGCCGCGTAGAGACTGTGGGATCAGTCGACCGACGCAGCCTCACGCAGGACGATCGAGACTTGGGGTATCGAGACTTGGCATTTCGAGACTTGGGGCTTCGAGACTTGGGACTTCGAGACTCGCACGTCTTCAGGAGCGCCGCGCCGGAAGACCGATCGCGCAGCGTCGCGGCCCACCGTGCGCTGGTCCGCCTGTCGGTTCTCGTGTTCGGCTTCGCCCTGCAATTCGATGTCGCGACGGCGACGTTCGGGCTGCCGTTCCTGCGGCTCAGCGACGGGCTCCTGTTCGTCTTCGTGCCCTATCTCGCGCTGATCGCGGGACTGCGGACCACGTTTCGGTACGGCCTGCCGTTCTTCGCGATCCTGCTGCTCGTCAGCGTCACCACGATCGCGTTCAAGACCGAGCCGGCGGGCGGTGACGTCTACCTGGTCCTGATCTTCATCCTC
Source organism: uncultured Enterovirga sp. (assembly GCA_964250725.1). Lineage (GTDB taxonomy): Bacteria > Pseudomonadota > Alphaproteobacteria > Rhizobiales > Beijerinckiaceae > Enterovirga. The sequence continues at coordinate 10,313 of CAXUHE010000062.1, forward strand.
TCGACGGTCTACGCGTTCTATTTCGTGGTGCTGGCCCGGGACGAGGGCGTCCTCGTGTCGTTCGCGATCGGCACCCTGGCGGGCTTCGTGGGTTCCGTCACGGTCCTGTTTCTCCAGGTCTCCGGTGTTCCTCTGCTCGACAGGTTCGGTCTCGGCATCAACCCTGACCTGCTGCCGAGCGGGGCGGCGATGATCGCGCAGGCGAAGCCCGGCGGGCTCTGGTCGAGCGGCAACGAGGCAGGCCATGTCTACGCGCTCGTGGCCGCCTCGGCGCTCTACCTGAGCCTGCGTTGGAGGAGCGTCCTCGTCTATCTCGGGTATTTCGTCCTCATGGTCGCGTCCGTCGCGGCGACGCTCAATCGCGGCGGCATCTTCGCGCCGGTCGCGCTGCTGCTCCTCTGCTACAGACGGCTGGCGAACCTTCGCCTCGTGGTCGGCACCGTCGTGGCCCTGGTCGTCGGTATCGCGGTGGCGGGCACGCTCGAACCGAAGCTGCTGGACGAGTTCGGCGACGCGATGGAGCAGCGCTTCCTGAACGACAGCCACGCGGCCGCCAACGCGGACGAGCGGTGGGAATCGATCCGCGCGGGCGTCGGGATCGCGCTCGCCAACCCCTTCGGGATCGGGTTCGAGGAACGCTCGTTCCGGATGACGACCGAGACGCCCAACGGCCGCAACGCGACGCCTCACAACGCCTTCATCACCTTCGCGTTCCAGAACGGCGTGATCGTCCCCGTGCTGTTCATCGTGGCCTGCGCCTACATGGCGGTGCGGTGGAGGCGGACACACCCGTTCATGCTCTACCTGATCGGTTGCGCGACCGCCTCCATGCTGTTCGAGGAACTCAGCATCAACCAGAACTTCATCTTCGTGGTCGCGCTCGCGATCGCCTCCCTGTGGGTCTCGCTGTGCAGGCGCTGGGATGCAGGGCGCGAGGGCTCCGCCCGGCGCATCGCGGAACGGGGCCGGCCCAGATATGCGGGAGCGTGGCCGGGCGTCCCGGTCGCCGAGGCCCCGATCTCGCGTCGCGCGGGACGGCGATGACGTCTCACCCTGCCATCGTCACCTCCGCCAGCACAGCCGTCAGCACAGCCGCCATGTCGCGGCAGGTCGCCGCGATGGCGTAGCGTTCCACGACGTCGGCCCGGCCGGCCTCCGCGAGGCTGCGGGCGAGGACCGGATCGGCCACGAGGCACCGGATCGCGTCCGCGAGCTCGCCCGGGTCGCCCGGCGCGACGAGCAGCCCCGTGCGGCCGTCCTCGACGATCTCCGCGACGCCCCCGCCGCGCGCCGCCACGACCGGGCGGCCCGCCAGCATCCCCTCCACCACGACCCGGCCGAACGGCTCGGCCTCGGTCGAGGCATGCACCACGATGTCGACCCCCGCCATGAGGTTCGCCACGTCGGCGCGGAACCCGGTGAAGCGCACGCGCTCCGACAGGCCGAGATCCTGCGCCAGGCGCTCGAGATGAGCCTCGTGCTCCGCCTCGCCGAAGAGCGGGCCGCCGACGACGAGCGCCTGCACGTCCGGGACACGGGCGAGAGCGGCGAGGAGGACGTGCTGGCCTTTCCACGGTGTCAGCCGGCCGAACAGCCCGATCACGGGTCGCCCGTCGAAGCCGAACTCTGCCCGCACGGCCATCACCCGGTCCGGGTTGCCCTGGGGATGGGCCGCCGGGTCGAAGCCGTTATGCACGATGCGGAGCTTGGCGGCCCGGCCTCCCGCGGCCACGAAGGCCTGAGCGGTGACCGCGGAGTTCGCCACGACGCGGGTCGCGCAGAGATTCGCCACGAGCACGGCGGCGCGTCGCGTGGCGGCGCTGAAATGCGGGTCGGTCAGGATGTCGTGCAGGATCCACACGAGCGGCCGTCGCATGAGGCGGGTCGCGAGCGCGGCGACGAACAGCGCCTTCTGCGAGTTCGCGCAGACGACCCGGTAGCCGCGCGCGGCGCGCGCGAGGTCGCGGGCGAGCCGCACGACGCCGAACGCCGCTCCCGCGAGCCTCAGTGCGGAGGACCCGCGGCGCACCGAGAGGACGCTCGCGCCCGCCGCGAGGACGATCGCCGGACGCCCCGAGGCCTCGAGCGCGCGCGCGGCCGGCCCGTCCTCGAGGAAGCAGGCGCCCCATCCGGGCGGCCCGTGACGGAGGAGATCCATCAGGAAGAGCTCGGCGCCCCCCATCTCGGCCGTGTGGCTGACGAAGAGCGCCGCCCGGTCGGGCGGGTCGCCCGTCATGGAGCGGAGCTTCCATGCAGCGCGCCGAGCAGCACCGCCTCGTAGGCGCGCGCGGCCCGGTCCCACGAGAACCGGCCGGCATTCGCGAGCCCTCGGTACACGAGATCGTCCCGCGTCCCGGGCTCGTCCAGGATCCGCCCGAGCTGGGTCGCCAGCGCCTGCGCGTCCGTCGGATCGAAGAGGAGCGCGCCGTCTCCCGCGATCTCCGGCATGGCGGAGCGGTCGGAGCAGAGGACCGGGCAACCCAGCGCCTGCGCCTCCAGGATCGGCAGGCAGAACCCCTCCGCGAGGGACGGGACGCACAGGCAGGCCGCGCCCCGGTACAGCGCGCCGAGCCTCCCGTCGTCGAGACGGGTCAGCCTGACGAGCCGGATATCCGCCCCGAGCCCCCGCAAGGTGGAGGCGATGGTCTCGTCCGGGTCCTCCCCGACATGGACGATCGCGAGGTCGGGATGCGCAGGCCCGACCTGGGCCATCGCGCGCGCGAGGACGCCGAAATTCTTGTTGTGGGTCGCGTTGCCGACTGCCAGCACGTAGCGCTCCGCGACCTCGGAGGGTTCGATGCCATGCACGTCCGCCCCGAGGGTCCCGGCGGAGTGGATTGTCGTCGCGATGCCTTGCGCCGCGGGATACCAGCGCACGAGCTCGCGCCGCGTCGCGTCGGACACGCAGATCGCGGCCGCGTTGCCTCGCAGCATCAGGCGGAAGATGAGGTCGCTGGTGAGCGCCTCGCGCCGGCCCGTCCGCTCCGGGATGGTGCGGAAATAGAGGTCGTGCACGATCATGACGCGCGCCCGTCCGCCGGTCGCGGCCCCGTAGGCGTCGACGTTGAGGACGAGGTCGATGCGCAGGCGCCGGCACAGGAGCGGCATCGAGACGGCCTGCCGCAGGACGTCCAGCACCATGATCCCGGGACGACGGACCGTCACGACCTCGAGGCGGGATCGCCGCAGCCGCTCGGGCAACTGGTCCCGCGTCCACGGCGAGCGCAGCACGTAGGTGAAATCAGGGTTCCCGATCAGGCGCTCCAGGAGGTGGAACGCCACGCGGGCGACGCCCGAGTGTTTACCCCCGAACTGGCTCGGCATATTGACGAGCACGCGCGTCATCGCCGGCCCAGGCGGATCTCGGTGATGCAGGGCCGGGCGCGGGTGACGGCTGGGCCATGCGTATCCTGAACCTCACCTCGCTCTACCATCCCGAACAGGTCGGCGGGGCCGAGCTGATGGTCGCGCAGCTCGCCGAGACGCTGGTCGGCCAGGGTCACGAGGTCGGGGTCGCGTGCGTCTCGCGCGCCGAGGAGGCGCCGGACCGGGTCAACGGGGTGAGCGTGTTCCGGACCGGCCACGGGACGCCGTTCCACGTCCTCGATTGGTCGGGTCGCTCGAAGCTCGACCGCATCCGCTACAAGCTCGCCGTGCAGTGGGATGGCCGCACGCTGGCCCGGATGGCCCGCATCGTGGAGACCTACCGTCCGGACGTCGTCAACACGCATTCGATGTCCGAGTTGACGCCGCGCCTCTGGCCGATGGTGCGACGGATGGGGGTTCCCGTAGTCCATACGGTACATGATTTCACGAGCCTGTGCACGAACGGCGCGATGATGCGGGACGGCCGGGCCTGCGAGGGCCAGCACCTCAGATGCCGCGTCTACGCCCTGCCGCAGCGCGCCTGCCAGACCTCCGTCGACGCCGTCGCGGGCGTCGGCCGCGAGATCCTGGAGCGTCACCTCGCGGCCGGCTTCTTCACCGGCATCGTGCCGGAGCTCCGCCGGGTGATCTGGAACCCGATCGCGCTGTCGGACCCCCCCCGCTCGCCGCGCGTGCCGGACCCCGGCACGGTCGTGTTCGGGTATCTCGGCCGCATCGAGCCCTCCAAGGGTGCCGATATCCTGATCGAGGCCTGCCGCGCGCTCCCGCCGACGGGCTGGAGGCTCCTGGTGGCCGGGCGGGCGGTCGACGGGCTCGATCGCTATGTCCGGGCGGCCGCCGGCCTGCCGATCGAGTTCGTCGGTTTCGCCGGGCGCGACGCGTTCCTGGACCGGATCGATTGCCTTGTGGTTCCGCCGATCTGGCCGGAGGCCTTCGGCCGGACGGTCGCGGAGGCCTACGGACGTCGGGTTCCGGTCATCGGAACCCGGATCGGCGGGATCGCGGAGCAGATCGGTCCCGACGCCGAGGGCTGGCTGGTACCGCCCGGCGACGCGGGGGCGCTGACGGCCGCGATGGCGCGGCTCGTGGCCGAACCCCGGCGTCTATCGGGCGGGCTGCGCAATGCCGCGACCGTGCTGGCCGGCGTCGCGTGCCCACATGTCGCGGCGCGCTACCTGGACCTCTATCGCGACGTGATCGAGCGCCGCGGTCGCGACTTACCATGTTGAGCGATAGATGCGCGGGGCCGGCCGGAACGTCTTGATCGGTACCTCGTCCGGTCCTTACAGCTTCGGCCGAGACTAGGCGGACCGATCGTGTCGGCCCTCGTGACGTCACGATCCGGGACCCCGATGAGAATTCTTCACCTGAGTTCGCTCTATCCGCCTCACATCGTGGGCGGGGCGGAACGCTCGGTGGAGCATCTGGCGGAAGAGCTCGTCTCGCTCGGTCACGAGGTCGGGGCGGCCTGCATCGAGCGTGAGGCCGAGCCGAAGACGGTGCTCAACGACGTCACCGTCTACCGGATGGCTCATCACAACGATTTCTGGCTTGAGGATTGGGCGAAGCACAGCCGGTTCGAGCGCAACTGGGCGAAGCTGAAGCAGCAGTGGAATTTCGCCGTCGCGCGCGAGTTCGGGCGGGTGCTCGACGACTTCCGGCCGGACATCCTCAACACGCACTCGCTGCTCGACATCTCGACCCTCGTGTGGCGCGAGGCCGCGAAGCGGCGCATCCCGATCGTCCACACGGTGTGCGAGTACGACCTGATCTGCGGCAACGCCGCGATGTTCAAGCACGGCAAGCCCTGCACGCACTGGCATCTCGGCTGCAAGGCGGTGACCGCCTCGAAGCAGGTCACGAACCGCTCCGTCGACGCGGTGGTCAGCGTCGGGACCGCGATCCTGCAGACCCACGTCGATCACGGCCTGTTCCGGCACCTCGCGCCCGAGCGGCGGCGCGTCATCTTCTATTCCTGCACCGTGCCCGACGGCGATCCGGACGCGCGGCGCCGGATCGACCGGACCGGCCGCCCGATGACCTTCGGATATCTCGGCCGCATCAATACGGAGAAGGGCGTCGGCACGCTGGTCGACGCCCTGGGTCAGATCGGGCCGGGCGACTGGCGCTGCCTGGTCGCCGGCCAGGCGATGGACGACTCGATTCCGCGCTTCACCGGGCAGGCGAGGGGATTGCCGATCGAGTTCGTCGGCTGGGTGAAGCCGAAGGAGTTCCTGGAAAAGGTCGACGTCCTCGTCGTCCCCTCCTTCTGGGCCGAGCCGTCGCCGCGGACCGTCTACGAGGCCTACGCGATGGGTGTCCCGGTGATCGGGGCGGCGTCCGGCGGCATCCCCGAGCTCATCGGGGACGACAACACGGATTGGCTCTTCGAGCCGGGCAACGCGGAGGACCTCGCGGCCAGGATCCGGGGCGTCATCGCACGCGGCCGCGCCTCGCTGCCCGACGAGCGCTCCTTCCAGCACGTCATCCGGGAATCGACGTCGCGCCGCGTCGCCGAGAAGTACCTCGACCTCTACGCCGAGCTGATCGCCGAGCGCGCCCGATGAGACCCGGGCGGGCCGGCCGCCCGGATCGCCGGGCGTGAGCCCGGCGCCCGAGACCGTCGCGGACCGGTCGTTCGGCGCCGCCAAGTGGGTGGCGGTGAGCACGATCGGCAACGTCCTCTTCAGCTTCGTCGTCTTTCTGATCCTGGCGCGCCTCCTCCAGCCGGCCGAGTTCGGCCTCGTGGCGGTCGCGGTCGTCTTCATCGACATCCTCCTCATCGTCACGCGCGGCGGTCTGCCGGATTACGTGGTCCAGAGGCACGACATCTCGAAGAGCCTGCTCGACACGGCGTTCCTGGTCTCCCTCGCGACGAGCCTGTTCTACTGCCTCGTCCTGCTCGCCGCCGCCGGACCGGTCGCGGCGCTGCTGCGGTTGCCCGAGCTGAAGCCCATCCTCCAGTTCCTGTCGGTCACGTTCGTGATCGCGGGGCTGGGGGCGATCCACGAAGGCCGTTTGCAGCGGGAATTCGGCTTCAGGAGCCTCGCCATCCGGGCGCTCGCCTCGAACCTCGTCGGCGGCAGCGTGGCGATCGCGCTCGCGCTCGACGGCTACGGTGCGTGGAGCCTCGTCGTCCAGCGGCTCGCCGCCGTGACGATGACCACCGTCCTGACCTGGATGGCGTTCCCCTGGCTGCCGGGCCTGTCCATTCGACCCCACTACGCCCGCGAGCAACTCGCCTTCGGCGCGCGGGTATTCTCGACGCAGCTCCTCCTGACGACGAGCATCCGGGTCCAGGAGGTGATCGCGGCCTACTTCCTGTCGACCTCGGATGTCGGCATGCTGAGGCTCGCGTGGCGCTGCATCGATCTCGTGAGCCAGGTCGCGGTCATCCCTCTGACCGCCGTCGCGCTGCCCGCCTACGCGCGGGTCCAGTCCGACCGCCCCGAACTCGCCCGGACGTTCTACCGCTTCGTCGCGGCCTCGGCCACGATCGCGCTGCCCTGCTTCCTCGGCATGGCGGCCGTGGCGCCCGTCATGATCCCCTTCCTGTTCGGCGGGCAATGGGCGGGAGCCGCACCGGTCCTCCAGATCCTGTGCCTGCTCGCGCCGGAATTCGTCGCGACCTCGTTCATCTGGATGACGCTGACGGCCGCGAACCGGACGGGTCTCGCGCTGTGGCTCGCCGCGCTCCAGTTCGCCGTGACCCTCGCGGCGGCCCTCGTCGCGGCCCCGTTCGGGTTGTCCGCCCTGGTGATCGGCCACGTTCTGCGCGCCTACATCGTGTCGCCTGTCATCTTCGACCGCATCGGCCGCGTCTCGGGGATCGCGCTCACGAGGACGCTGCGCGAGATGGCGCCCATCCTCGCCTGTTCGGCCGTCATGGCGGGGCTCGTATTCCTGCTGCGGCGGCCCGTCTACGGCGCGATCGGCGAGCACGCGGGATTGTTCGTCGAGGTCGGGATCGGCGCGCTCGTCTATGGGGGGCTCATGGCGCTCGTCGCCCCGGACATGATGAGGGCCGCCCTGCGGTCGCTCCGCCCTCGGCGGTGAGGCCGGACCTTGCGTGAGACTATGATCCGGGCGTCCGTCGGCCTAAACGACATTCGTCCCCGTGACCCTGCGCCCGAGACCGAATTGCTGAAGATCCGCATCATCCCCTGCCTCGACGTG
>CAXUHE010000063.1:0-17868 GCA_964250725.1 uncultured Enterovirga sp.
CGACCCAGGCGCCGAGATCGAGGAACAGCGTGCCCGGCCCGACACGGGCCGCGACGGCGCCGAGCGTGCCCGGCTCCCAGGCGCCCGCCGCAACCTTGTCCCAGAAGGTCGGCTGATCGTCGGCGACCTGGATGCGATAGGGACCGACGGCGACGGAGCGAGATGTGCCGCCGCTCACTGGGTAAATCTGAGCGCCCGTGCGATCAGTTCTTCGCCTTGTCGACGAGCGCCTTCTCCTTGATCCACGGCATCATGCCGCGAAGCTGCTCGCCGACCGTCTCGATCGGGTGCGCGGCCGCGCGGGCGCGCGTCGCCTTGAACGAGGTCTGGTTGACGCGGTTCTCCAGCATCCAGTCGCGCGTGAACTTGCCGGACTGGATGTCGGCGAGCACGCGCTTCATCTCGGCCTTGGTCGAGTCGTTGATGATGCGCGGCCCCGTCACGTACTCGCCGTACTCGGCGGTGTTCGAGATCGAGTAGTTCATGTTGGCGATGCCGCCCTCGTAGATGAGGTCGACGATGAGCTTCACCTCGTGCAGGCACTCGAAATACGCCATCTCGGGTGCGTAGCCCGCCTCGACCAGCGTCTCGAACCCGGCCTTGATGAGCTCGACGAGCCCGCCGCAGAGCACGACCTGCTCGCCGAAGAGGTCGGTCTCGCATTCCTCCTTGAAGGTCGTCTCGATGATGCCGGCGCGGCCGCCGCCATTCGCGGACGCGTAGGAGAGGCCGAGGTCGTGGGCGTTGCCGGTCGCGTCCTGGTGGATCGCGATCAGCGTCGGCACGCCGCCGCCGCGCAGGTACTCGGACCGCACCGTGTGGCCGGGGCCCTTCGGGGCGACCATCAGGACGTCGAGGTCCGCTCGCGGCTCGATCAGGTTGAAATGGACGTTGAGCCCGTGCGCGAAGAGGAGCGCCGCGCCCTGTTTCATGTTGGCCGCGAGGTCGTCGCGGTAGATATCCGACTGCAGCTCGTCCGGCGTCAGCATCATCACGAGGTCGGCCCACTTCGCGCCCTCGGCCGGCGTGAAGACCTTGAAACCGGCACCCTCCGCCTTGGCGCGCGTCGCGGAACCTTGTTTCAGGGCGATCGCCACCTCCTTGACGCCCGAATCCCGAAGGTTCTGCGCGTGGGCATGGCCCTGGCTGCCGTAGCCCACGATCAGGACGGTCTTGCCCTTGATCAGATTGATGTCGGCGTCGCGATCGTAATAGACGCGCATGATCCGAAGTTCCCTGCGGGCGTCGTCCTGCCCTGTCGTGTGATGATGTCGGCCGTTCATTCGGCCTTTATGAGCGGCTCGCTTGTAGCGGGGGCCGCGGCGATGACAAGCAGGCGGGGCCGAAACTGGCCGCCGTCTCAGGCCTTGATCGTGAACGGCAGCTCGATCTTGACGCTCTTGGTGCTGGAGGCGTCGCGCATCGTGTACTCGACGATGTAATCGCCCGGCACGATCCCGCTGAGCGTGAGCGTCAGGTTCAGCATCAATTCGCGCAGCCTCGCCCGGCTCGTCTGATCGTAGGCGAGGAATCTCTTCTGGCCGTCCAGGATCGCGCCGTCACGCTTCTTGACCACGAAGTCCAGGGTGACGCCGAAGCGGTAACCCTCGACGGCCGGTTTCCAGAGACAACCAACGGGCTAGATACAGGCGATGAGCGGCTCGTCGGGCTTGAAGACGGCGTCGGGACGCGCCGTGTAACTCCCGTAGATGGGCGCCTTCTCGATGACGAACACCGCGCGACGGGCAGCGAGCGGCGTCGCCTCTCAGGCCTGGACGAGGGCCTGCTCCCGCGCGTCGACCTCGTTGAGCGTCTGCGCGGCCGCGGCGGTCGCGACTGCGAGCACGAAGATCGACGACGCGATGGATCGTCTCATGACGTCAGCCCCGGACATCTCACGGGCCCCCTCATGATTCGCCGCAGCGGCCCGCGCAAGCTGGTCAGCGCAAGCCCGCGCAGGCTTACTGCGGAGCGGGCTGGCCGTTCGGGTTCGCCTGCTGCTGCCGGTCCTTCTTGTTCGCCTGATGACGACCGACGACGCACCCGGCGGCAGCACCGATCGCCCCATGACCCGCGACGTGGCCGGCGACGCCTCCGACCAGCGCGCCCTTGAGGCAGCCCTTGGCCTCGGCCGCGCCGGAGCCCACGATCGCGGCCGCGATGACTACACCCGTGAGTAAAGATCTCATCACGTCTCTCCCATCCGAAATCACCAGAACACCCGCAGGAGGCGGTACGTTCCTCTCATGGGGGCTCATGGCAGCGCGATCCCTTCCGTCGCGAGCGCGCGCTGCACGGCCGGGCGCTCACCCATGCGCCGCGCGTGGTCCGTCCAGGCGGGGAAGTCGCGCGCCATGTCGTAGCCGAGAGTGGGCCCGCGCCCCCAGGTCCAGAACGTGAAGATGTAGGGATCCGCCACGCTGTAGCGTGTACCCGCCGCCCAGTCAGACGCGGGGGCGGCGAACCGGGCCTCGACCTGGCTCCAGACGTCTTGACACGTCTCGCGACCCTTCGCGACGACCTCGGTCTTCGCGACGTCGCCCGTCGCGTAGCGCTCCGCGCGCCGGATATGCGCGTAGGCGACGTGAATGCTTGACGCGCACCAGGCGAGCCATTCGAGGCAGCGCGCCTCGTCGCGCGGATCGTCCGGCCAGAGGGCGGCGGAGGGGTATTTCCGCGCCACGTAGCGCAGAATGGCCGGGTTCTCGCTCACCGCGAAGCCGCCATCGACGAGCGCCGGCACGCGACCTTTCGGGTTGATGGCCAGGTACTCGGGCGAGCGCTGCTGGGCTTGCCCGAAATCGATCCGACGCAGCTCGAACGGCTCGCCCGTCTCCTCGAGAGCGATATGGGGGGCGAGCGAGCACGCGCCCGGCGAGTAGTACAGGGTGGCGCCATCCATCGCGTGCTTCCTTCAACGTCAGTTGTAGTGGCCGAATTCGGACTACATGCCCTCGCCGCCCCGGCTCATGGCCGCGACGCCGGTGCGCGAGACCTCGACCAACCCGACCGCCATCATGAGGGCGATGAAGCGCTCCACCTCCTCCGTCGTTCCCGTCAGCTCGAACACGAAGGAGGTGAGCGTCGCGTCGACCGTCTTCGCGCCCAAGGCCGAGGCGAGCCGCATCGCCTCCAGGCGCAGCTCGCCCCGCCCGCTCACCTTGACGAGGGCCAGTTCGCGCTCGATCGAGTTGCCCTGGACCGTCAGGTCCAGGACGCGATGGACCGGGACGAGCCGCTCCAGCTGCGCCTTGATCTGCTGGAGGATCGCGTTCGTGCCGAGCGTCACGATCGTGATGCGCGACAGGTGCCGTGCATGCTCGGTCTCCGAGACCGTCAGGCTCTCGATGTTGTAGCCGCGTCCCGAGAACAGGCCTGCGATACGCGCGAGGACGCCCGGCTCGTTGTCCACGATGACGGCCAGCGTGTGCCGGGCACTCGTCCCGACGAGCCCGGCATCGGGGTAGTGCGTGTTCATCGCGTTCATCTGTTCGCTCTCGGCCGCCGGAATGCCTTAGCGGGCCGCGCGGAGATCGACGAGAGGCTCCTCGTCGACCTCGTCATGGGACACGATCCAGGTCTCGCGGAGCGCCGCCTCGCGCCACTCACCGAAGCTCGGCAGAGTCAGGACCGCGTCCATGTAGGCGCGGATCGGTGCGTCTACCTCGAACCCGTAGGTGTCGAGCCGGGTTACCACGGGGGCGTACATGGCGTCGGCGGCCGAGAAGAGGCCGAACAGGAACGAGCCGGCGGTCCCGAACCGCGCTCGCGCATCGGCCCACAAGGCAGAGATCCGTGCCACGTCGCGCGCCACCGCCTCGCCACGATCACGCCCAGGGTAGCGCTTGGCGAGGTTCATCGGGCAGGCCGACCGCAGGGCCGGGAAGCCCGAATGCATCTCGGCCGAGATCGAGCGGGCGAGCGCGCGCGCCTTCGGGTCGGCCGGCCAGACGCGGCCCTGCCCGTAGCGCTCGGCCAGGTACTCCATGATGGCGAGGGAATCCCACACCGTCACGTCGCCGTCGACGAGGGTCGGCACCCGGCCGGCGGGCGAGTAGGCGAGGATGCGGGACCGGGTGTCCGGCTGGTCCAGCGGGATCACGACCTCGTCGAACGGGATGCCGAGCTCCCGCATGAGGAGCCAGGGCCTCAGAGACCAGGAGGAGTAGATCTTGTTCGCGATGACGAGGGTCGGCATGAGCGGCTCCGCGAGAGGCCGACCCTCTCACATGGCGGGGCGCGACCGCCAATGACGATCTGTGATCGCGGATCAAAAACTATGACGCCTTGCGCAACGGCGCGACATCGAGCCCGGCCGCGAGCTCTCGCACGACGTCGAACGCGCCGAGCACGTCGCGCCGCGTCGTCGTCGTGGCGCCGACCTGGAAGCGGATGACGAAGCGCCCGTGATGGACCGTCTGCGTCAGATAGATCCGTCCGTCGTCGTTGATCCGCGCGACGAGGTCGGCGTTCAACCGGTCGCGCTCGACCTCGTCCGTGCCGGCCGGAGCGTAGCGGAATGTGAAGAGCGACAGGGAGGGTTCGGTCACGATCTCGAAGTCGCGGGCGGCCCGTATCAGTTCGGCCAGCTCGCGCGCCCAGGCGACGTGGGCGCGGATCATGTCGCGCAGCCGCTCGACACCGTAGGAGCGGATGACGAACCAGAGCTTGAGCGCCCGGAAGCGGCGGCCGAGCGGAGGCGACCACTCGTTGTAGTCGACGACGCCGTCCTGGCCGAGCGTGCGCAGGAAGGGCGGGCGGATGCCCAGCGTATCGGTCAGCGCCTTCGGGTCTCGGATGAAGTGGGCCGAGCAGTCGAAATTGGTGAACAGCCATTTATGCGGGTTGAACACGAAGCTGTCGGCACGCTCGGCCCCGCGCATCAGGTCGCGGAACTCGGGGCAGATCATGGCGGAGCCAGCCCAGGCGGCGTCGACATGGAGGTAGAGGCCGTGCCGCTCCGCGACGTCCGCCACGCCCGCGATGTCGTCGCACGCGCCGATCGAGGTGCCGCCGAGCGCCGCCACGATCGCGGCCGGCCTGTAGCCGGCCTCGGCGTCCGCCAGCACGGCGTGCTCCAGCGCCTCGACGTCCATCGCGTAGCGCGGTCCGCCGACCGGGATGCGCACGAGATTGGCGTCGCCGATCCCCGCCATCCGGACCGCCTTGTCGACCGAGGAGTGGACCTGAGCGGAGGAGTAGACGCGCACCGCCGGCTGCCCGCTGAGCCCCTCGCGGTTGCCCCGCATGCCGAGCGCACGCTCGCGCGCCGTCAGGAGCGCCGCGAGGGTCGCCCCGGAGGCGGAATCCTGGATGACGCCCGAGAACCCCTCCGGCAGGCCGATCATCTGGCGCAGCCAGTCGATCATCCGGGTCTCGAGTTCGGTCGCGGCCGGCGAGGTCTGCCACAGCATGCATTGCGCGGCGATCGCGGCCGTCACCTGCTCGGCGATGACGGAGGGCGGGCTCGCGTTGGCGGGAAAGTAGGCGAAGAAGCGCGGGTGCTGCCAATGGGTCATGCCGGGCATGATGATTCGGTCGAGATCGGAGAAGATCTGCTCCATCTCCTCACCGGCATCGGGCGGGATCTCGGGGATCTGACGGTAAACGGCGCCGGGGTCCAGCGGCGCCCGCACCGGCAGATCCGCAACCTCGTCCATGTAGTCGGCCGACCAATCGGCCGCGTGGTGGGCCCAGTGCCGAAACGTCTCGTGATCCACGCGCCAATCCCCGTGCGAAAGCCTGTTCGAAGCTGAATACACGAGATGGGGGCGGGAACGAACCGGGAGGTCCGCACGAACCGGCGGGCGCGATCGCGGCCGCTCCTGCTAAGGACGTCAGCGAGTTCACGAATCGGATACGCGCTTGCCTCTCGCCGAACGCGCCACCCTGCCCGTCGGGGTCCCGGCGCCCTCGTCCACCCTCCCGCGCGGCGTCGACCGCCCGCTCTCGGGCATCCTGCTGGTCCTCTCGTCCGGTCTTGTGTTCTCGGTCTCGGACGCCCTCTCGAAGTACCTCTCGACGAGCCTGCCGCCGATCGAGATCGCGTGCCTGCGCTGGATCGGTCTCACGCTGCTCATGTGTCCGCTGATGCTCCGCACGCGTGGAGCGGTCCTGCGGACGCGCGCCCTCGGGTTGGAGATCGCACGTGCGCTCTGCATCCTCGGATCGAGCGTCCTGTTCATCGCGGGGCTGCGGCACCTGCCTCTCGCGAGCGCCACGACCATCAACTTCGTCTCGCCGCTCGTCGTGACGGTTCTGTCGATCCCACTCCTCGGTGAGAAGGTCGGCATCCGGCGCTGGGCCGCGATCGGGGTGGGGCTCTTCGGCGTGATCGTGGTGGTGCGGCCGGGCACCGGCACTTTCGACGGGGCCGCCCTGTTCCCGCTGATGTCGGCCTCGTGCTGGGCCGTCGGCATGATCCTCACTCGCAAGCTCGGACGGCTGGACGGCCCTGGCACCGCGATGGCCTATACCGCCCTCGTCGGCATGGCCGTCGCGACGGTTCTGGCGCTGCCGGACCTCGTCATGCCCTCTCCAGTCGAACTCGGACTCGCGTCCGTGATGGCGGGCTTCGCGACTGTGGGCCAGCTCCTCGCGCTCCTGGCGTTCCAGCGCGCGCCGGCCTCTCTTCTGGCACCTTTCGCCTACGGACAGCTGATCTGGTCGACATCGCTCGGCTTCGCGATGTTCGGCAACGTGCCCGATTTCTGGACGGGCATCGGGGCCGCGATCATCATCGCGAGCGGCATCTACACCGCGCATCGCGAGCGGGTTCGGGCACACGAGGCACGGCTGGCGGCCGCCCCCTTCGGCCCGACCCAGAACCCGGCCGCCCTGTAGCGGCGCTCAGCGCGGCGGCGGTGGCGCGAAGCGGAACAACTCCGTGCGGATCGACGGGCTGGTCGCCTTGAACCAGGCATTGTCCTGGATGCGGGAAGACGTCACGTAGATCTTGCCGTCGGGACCTTCGGCCATCGTGTCCGGCCAACGCAGCTTCGGATCCTGGACGACCGTCGTGAACGTGCCGTCCTGGGCGCGCATTTTCACGGAATCGTCCTCCGGCGAGGTCACGAACATCTGCCCGCGGCTGCTCAGCCACAATCCGTCGGCCGGTACGGTCGCGCCCTTCTGAATCTTGGCCTCTAGATGGGCTGTCTGGAGCGCGGGATCGCGGAGCGCGTCTGTCGGGATCGAGTAGAGGGTGCGGCTGGAGATCGCCTGCCAATAGAGCGTCGTGCCATCCTTGGAGAGTTCGATGCCGTCCGCATTGAAGACGGGCGCGCGCCCATCGGGGCGGCGCAGTTCGACGCCGTCGGTCTTCACAACGACTCCCTTCTCGGCCTGTGTCGATGAGACGCCGTCGAGCAAGCGGCGGATCTCTCCGCTCTCGAGATCGATCACCAGGATCGCGCCGCGGCCCGAGTCCGTGATATAGCCCCAGCGCCCGTCCGGGCTGAAGCGGATGTCGTTCAGATAGGTGCCCTGCGGCGCCGAGCGCTCGTCGAACGGATAGGTCTTGACGACCTTGTTCGTCCCGAGATCGATCTTGACGAGCTTCGGACCGCCCTTGACGATCTGCTCCAGCGCTGGGGCCGCTGCATCAAGGACCCAGAGGCTACCGCGCCCATCCGTCACGACGCTCTGCACGCACACGAAATGATCGTTCGGCGTGATCTCGTCCCGCTTCACGTTGCGCCAGGAGTTCCAGGCCGTATCCGGATACGGCACGAGCCGGCCGCCTTTCACCTCGCCGACCGAGACCGGCGCGTCCTCCGTCCAGCGCGGGAAGTTCACGAACACGCGGCCCTCCTTCGAGACCGTGACGCCCGTCACCTGATGCGGGAAAACCGCCACGGGTTCCAGGCGCGCCTTCTGGGCGAGAGCCGGTGCCGCGGGGACCACCGCCGCGAGCGCGAGCCCCGCGAGAAGGCGGGAACGAAGCGATTGTGTCATGATCAAGCTGTCCATTGGCGCATGCGCGCCGATCGTCGATAGCCAAGCAACCGGCGTGTCTCGCGCCGAGTTCCAGCCCGAAACCGGACGCAGCCGATCGACGCCTCGAGTCCCGATCAGGGCGTCGGCGCACTCTCCTCTGCATCCGGCGACGGGTCGCGGAAATAGGGCTCGACCGGTCCCTGAAGCTTCACCGTCATCGCGTTGCCGGCCCGGTCCTTCGCTTTGCCGGCCGTGAGGCGGACCCAGCCCTCACTCACGCAATATTCGTCGACATTCGTCTTCTCGACGCCCTTGAAGCGGATCCCGACACCGCGCTCCAGGAGTTCGGCATCGTAGAACGGGCTGTTCGGGTTCGCCGAGAGGCGATCCGGGGGCGTGTCGGTCATGGCAGGTCGGTGTCACGTTACGCAGAGAGAGCCTCTATCGCAGGCATCCGGCGGAATTCAACCGATGCAGTTCGCGCCGTCGCGGCGGCCGCTGCCGGATAGCTCGTTTTTAACGATCCCCGACACGGCTTGGTACGGATTGCGGCGTAGGGCTCCTGGCCGAGGTGGATGCCAGATGAAGGCCCTGTGTCGCAGGTTCGCCCACGACGAGAGTGGGGCGACCGCCGTGGAGTACGGCTTGATCGCGGCCCTGATCGCGCTCGTGATGATCTCGGGCGCGCGCTCGCTCGGCACCAGGCTCGCCGCAAAGTTCGGGACGATCGCCACCGCGGTCGCGACGGCTGGCAGTTGAGGCCCGGCGTCGATCAGCGTGGCGCGAGGAGGTTCGCCACGAGGCCGGTCCAGCCGGTCTGGTGGGACGCGCCGAGACCGCGCCCGTTCTCGCCATCGAAATACTCGCTGAACCACACGTGATCCCGGAAGTGGGGATCGTCGCGAAAACGCGGATCGGGCCCTGACGCGGGGCGCGATCCGTCGGGTCCCCGCAGGAACAGGCGGACCAGCCGACCCGACAACTCGTCCGCGACCGCGTCGAGAGTCATCAGGGTGCCTGACCCTATCGGACATTCCACCTTGAAGTCGTCGCCATAATAAGCGTGGAAACGCCGAAGCGACTCGATCACGAGGAAGTTGACGGGAAACCAGACGGGCCCACGCCAGTTCGAGTTGCCGCCGAACAGCCCGCTATCGGACTCGCCCGGCATATATGCGACAGGTGGCAGGTCCAACCCTTCCGGCCGGTACGGCGTCTCCTTGTGGGCGCGCGAGAGCGACCGGACGCCATGCGCGGAGAGGAACTCCGTCTCGTCGAGCATGCGCCGCAGCAGCGCCTTCATGCGGTGACCCCGCAGGAGCGACAGGAGGTGGCTCTCGTCATGGCCGGGCTCCCCCCAGCGTGACACGAGGCGCGCGAGTTCCGGCCGGTGCTTGAATACCCAGCGCAGCCGCGCCGCGAAGCCGGGCAGGCGCGCCATCCGGTCAGCATCGATCACCTCGACGGCGAAGAGCGGCACGAGGCCGACGATCGACCGGATCCGGAGCGGGATGACCCGGCCGTCCGAGAGGGTGAGCCTGTCGTAGAAGAACTGGTCGGCCTCGTCCCAGAGCCCCTCCCCTCCCGACCCCAGGTACTCCTGGCCCGTCATCGCCTCGGCGATCAGCAGGAAATGCTCGAAGAACTTCGTCGCGATGTCCTCGTAGACCGGGTCCACGAGTGCGAGTTCGAGCGCGATGCGCATCAGGTTCAGCGCGTACATCGCCATCCAGGCGGTCCCGTCCGCTTGGCTGATCGACCCGACGCCCGGCGGCGGGTGGGAACGATCGAACAGGCCGACATTGTCGAGCCCGAGGAAGCCGCCCTGGAAGAGGTTGCGCCCCTGCGCGTCTTCCCGGTTCACCCACCAGGTGAAGTTGATCATCAGCTTGTGGAAGACGCGCTCCAGGAACGCGAGATCGCCGGCCCCGCCGCGCTGCTCGCGGTCGATCTCGAAAACCCGCCACGTCGCCCAGGCATGGACGGGCGGGTTCACGTCGCCGAAGGTCCACTCGTAGGCGGGCAACTGGCCGTTCGGGCTCATGTACCATTCGCGCGTCAGGACAACGAGCTGGCTCTTGGCGAACTCGGCGTCGATGAGCGCGAAGGGCAGGCACTGGAAGGCGAGGTCCCACGCGGCGAACCAGGGATATTCCCACCCGTCCGGCATCGACAGCACGTCGGCCGTGTTGAGGTGGCGCCAGTCGCCGTTCCTCACGAACCCGCGTCCCGACGGTGGAGGCGGTTGGGCGGGATCGCCGTCCAGCCAGCGGCGCACGTCGTAGCGATAGACCTGTTTCGACCAGATCATCCCGGCGAAGGCCCGGCGCTGAGCTTGGCGCATGTCCGGGTCCTTGAGGCCGGTCTGCACGGCGTCGTAGAACGCGTCCGCCTCGGCGCGGCGCATGCGGAGCACGGCGTCGTCGAGATCCGGCATGACGGGGGCGTCCCCGGCCTTCAGGCGCAAGCGTAGGACGCTCTCGCGACCTGCCGGGATCGTGAGCACAGCGTCGAAGGCGGCCTTCGTGCCGCGTTCGCGGGAGATGGCAGCGTCGTCACCGTCGACGATAGCCGCGTGGAAACCGTCCTTGAACGGGCCGTCCGCGTCCGCACCGTAGAGCCGCCGCGTGTTGGTCTCGTTCTCGCAGAAGATCGGCTCGGCCGATCCCTCGCCCGCGAAGCTCAAGTGGTAGGCGGGGAGCCAGGGATGATCGGCCCGGATGGCCGACGCGCCCGCGAGGTCCAGGACCGGCCGGCGGGGCACCTCGCCCTCCCGCCACGACCAGACATTGCGGAACCAGAGCTGCGGCAGGACGTGGATCCGCGACTCGTCCGGACCGCGATTGGCGATCGTGATCAGGATGTGGATGTCGGTCGGATCGGCTTTCGCGTACTCGATCGTGACGTCGAAGTAGCGGCCCTCGTCGAAGAGGCCGGTATCGAGGATCTCGTATTCGGTCTCGCGGCGTCCACGCCGAGCGCTCTCGGCGAGCAAGTCTTCGTAAGGAAAGCGTCCCTGAGGGTACTTGTAGAGGTACTTCAGGTAGGAATGCGTCGGCGTCGCGTCGAGATGGTAATAGAGCTCCTTGACGTCTTCGCCGTGATTGCCTTGCGGGTTCGTCAGGCCGAAATGCCGCTCCTTGAGGATCGGGTCGCGGCCGTTCCAGAACGCAGGCGCGAAGCACAACAGCTGACGATCGTCGGACAGGCCCGCGATGCCGTCCTCGCCCCAGCGATAGGCACGCGATCGGGCATGATCGTGAGGAAATGAGCCCCAGGCGTCACCGTCCTGGCTGTAATCCTCGCGAACGGTCCCCCATTGGCGCTCGCTGATGTAGGGACCCCAGACGCGCCAACCCGCATCGCCCCGATCGGCGGCATCGATGCGGTGGCGCTCCGGATCACTCACCCGACACGGAGCCGCCCGATCACGGCAGCGGCCGCAAGATCAGCCGACCACCGACGGCGGATCAGCCCTGGCGGGCCTTGTAGCGCTTCTGCGTCTTGTTGATGATGTAGATCCGCCCCTTCCGGCGCACGAGCTGGTTGTCGCGATGACGGTTGCGGATCGACTTCAGGGAATGACGGATCTTCATGGCCGGTCTCCGGTCGAGCCGTAGCCGACTCGGGGTGCGTATGCGTGACGATCAAACGAGATGGGGGCGGCACCGTACGGCCCGCCCGAAGGCAATCGTCTTAAGCCAGCCGTCCCGGAGCGGCAAGGGGCAGGCTGCGCACGCGAACCGAGTGGGATGCGTGAGTGGGATGGGATGTGGCAATAGTGACGTTCGCGCAAGGCATCTGGCTCAACGAACCCGCGGCGTGGCGCCTCGACCACGAAGCCTTGCTCGTGACCACGGATGCGCGCACCGATTTCTGGCGCGAGACCCATTACGGCTTCATCCGCGATTCGGGGCACTTGTTCGGCGTGGCGACGAACGGCGACTTCACCGCGGAGTTGCGGGTGCAGGCCGCGTACCAGGAGTTGTACGATCAGGCCGGCATCATGGTGCGCCTCGACGCGGCGAACTGGATCAAGGCCGGGATCGAGCTGTCGGACGGACAGGCGATGCTCAGCAGCGTGCTGACCTTGGGGCAGTCGGATTGGGCGACGGCCGCCTACGCTCACGACGCCGCGGATTTTCGGTTGCGCGTCACCGTCGCGCAAGGCGTCCTCAGGCTGCAGGTCTCCGCTGACGGCCTTGTCTGGCCGCTCTCGCGCCTGTGCCCGTTCCCGCGCTCCGACCGCTACCTCGTGGGACCGATGTGTTGCACGCCGGAGCGCGCCGGACTCGATGTCCGCTTCTCCGAGTTTCGGGTCGGCCCACCCTCCGACCGAGACCTGCACGACCTCTCGTGAGCCCAGGGTGTCTGATCGTGAGCGGGTTTCGCGTCGGCGCGAACACGCATAAACACGGCCGAGCATCGCCGAGGCTCAAGCCATGTCCTACGTCTTCGATCCCGCTCCGATTCCGTCGCTGGCCGTCGCGGGAGAAAGCTCCCGCTTCCCGGTCCGGCGCATCTACTGCGTCGGCCGCAACTATGCCGAGCACGCCCGCGAGATGGGCCACGATCCGGACCGCGAGCCGCCCTTCTTCTTCTCGAAACCCGCCGACGCGATCCTGGGCGGGGGCGCGGACTTCCCCTACCCGCCGGGGACAGAGGACGTGCACCACGAGATCGAGCTCGTGGCGGCGCTGCATTCGGGCGGGATCGACATCGCGGAGGCGGACGCGCTCGGCCACGTCTTCGGCTACGCTGTCGGCCTCGACATGACGCGGCGCGACCTCCAGGGCGTCGCGAAGAAGATGGGCCGCCCGTGGGACGTCGCGAAGGGCTTCGACGCCTCCGCGCCCTGCGGCGACCTCGTGACCGCGGCCGCGATCGGCCATCCGGCGAAGGGACGGATCTGGCTCGACGTCGCGGGCAAGACGCGCCAGGAGGGCGACCTCGCCGACCTGATCTGGTCGATCCCCGAGATGATCGCCTACCTGTCGCGGCTGTTCCGGCTGGAGGCCGGCGACCTCATCATGACCGGCACGCCGGCCGGGGTCGCGGCGGTGAAGCGCGGCGACCTCCTGGAGGGCGGCGTCGCGGGCGTCGGGACCATCCGCACCCGCGTGGTGTGACGTCGGTCAGTCCTGGAGCATGCGCTTCAGGAGTTCGAGCTCCTCCGACAGCGAGGGATCGTCGCCGATCTGCTTCTCGATCTTGCGAACGGCGTGCAGCACCGTCGTGTGATCGCGCCCGCCGAAGCGGCGGCCGATCTCGGGCAGCGAGCGCAGCGTCAGCACCTTCGAGAGGTACATCGCGATCTGGCGCGGCTTCACGACAGCCGCGGTGCGGCGCTCGGACAGGATGTCGGAGCGCGAGACGTTGTAGCGCGACGCGACGAGCTTCTGGATGTCCTCGATCTTGACCCGCTTCGGCTCGCGGTTGCGCACGAGATCGCGGATCGCGACCTCCGCGGTCTCGATCGAGACGGCCGTGCCGGTCAGCGTCGCGTGGGCGAGGAGCCGGTTCACCGCGCCTTCGAGGTCGCGCCCGTTGGTGGCCAGCGCGCGCGCCACGTAGGCGACGACGGCGGGGCCGACCTCGAAGCCCGGATGCGCCGCCTTCACGGCCGCGATGCGCTGGTTCAGAATCCCGGCGCGCAGGTTCTCGTCAAGCGCCGCGATCTCCACGACGAGGCCGCCAGCGAGCCGCGAGCGCACCCGCTCGTCGAGGCTCTCCAGGTCCGCCGGCGGGCGATCGGCCGCGACGACGACCTGGCGCCCCGCATCGATCAGCGCGTTCAGCGTATGACCAAACTCCATCTGGATCGACTTGCCCTGAATGAACTGGACGTCGTCGATGACCAGGAGGTCGATGCCGCGCAGCCGCTCCTTGAAGGCGAGCGAGGTCTGAGCCTTCAGCGACGCCACGAAGCCGTACATGAATCGATCAGCCGTCAGATAGATGACGCGACGTCCGCCCTCACGGGCCTCGTTGCCGATCGCGTGCAGGAGGTGGCTCTTGCCGAGACCCACGCCGGCTTGGAGATAGAGAGGGTTATAGAGTGACGGCCCCGAACCGTGGCTCGCGATGCGCTCGGCCGCCGCCTGCGCCAGCGCGTTCGAGCGCCCGACCACGAAGCTCTTGAAGGTGAGCCGCGCGTCCAGTGGCGCACCCGCGATCTCACCCTCGCGCGGAGCGATGGATGGCGGCGCCTGCGGCACCATGACGGCGTCGGTCGGCGCCGGCTGTGAGCTCGCCTCGACATTGCGGCGCAAGGTGGTGGCGAACTTGGCCGCGTGGCCGTTCGGCTCCCGCATCGCCCCGCGCACGACGATCGAGACGCTCGCGACCGCCGGCTGCTCGCTCCGGTAGGCGGTGAGGACGCGGTCGAGGTAATGAGCCTCGATCCAGCTCTTGAGGAAACGCGTCGGAACGCTGAGACGGGCGGCGCTGTCTGTGAGATCATCCATCTCGAGACGTGCGAGCCAGCTTGAGAAGACATCCTCCCCGAGCTCCGCGCGCAGCCGCCGCTTCACACGCGTCCAAGCATCTTCGACCAAATCCGCCTCCCAGCTCGACACCCGAGCAGACCCGACCCGCGGCCCGCCCATACTCAACACCTCGCCCCACCCCGCCAGGCAGGTCTCCCGCACGTCGAACGGACGCGCGTTCTCGATCCGGGCCGGCCGAAGCCTGTCCGAAACACAGCAACTCATACGTCATCAGAATGAGATAGAAGGTCGATACGCCGACCGTAGCGTCTTCCGCTCTAACCGATCTGTCCAATCGAGCGTATTCTCTGCCTATCTGCTTCTAATATTTGCGAGATCGACAAAGTTTCACTCCCCTCACGACCGGTGAGATACTTAACTTTACCTACTTGAGAACCTCGGGGCCGCGCCTGCGAGGCAAAGAAACCGTATACGCGGTGCCTCGGAGGCGCAACCGTCCACAGGACAGATTCGGCCGTCGGCTTGCTCACTTTGGCGATCGTTGGACGGCGACTCGGTCGTAAGGCCATGCGGAGTCACGGATTCACCGAGGCCGGTTTTTTTCGATGTCGCGGAGCCGGTCTCCTGGAATCGGGCTGCGCGGACGACCAATCGGGTCGAGATCGGCGATCGATTCCGCAGCGCGCAAGCTTTGCCCAGCAAACCATTGCCGAATATAGGTTTTTTATGTGCGGTCCCGAGCGCTGGGAACGTCCGAGCCACCCTCTAAAGGCATCGAACGGTCAAGTTGAACGAACCCGGAACAGCGTCACATTCAGGTCACTAACGAAAAAAGCCCGGCATTGCCGGGCTTTCATCGGATCGTTGAAAAGGACCTTCAGGCGGCAGCGAGCGCGCTCACCCGCGATGCCAGCCTGGACACTTTCCGGGACGCCGTGTTCTTGTGAACGATCCCGTTCTGGGCAGCCCTCATGATCTCCGGCTCGGCAACACGGAGCGCATCCGCGGCCGCGGTCCGGTTGCCCCCTGCGATCGCTTCCTCGACCTTACGGAGGAAAGTCCGCATCCGCGAGCGCCGCGCACGGTTCACCTCCGTGCGCTTCTCGATCTTGCGCGCCATCTTCTTGGCGGAGGACGTGTTGGCCATGAGCCCCTCGTATCATCGACAGACTTGCACGGCGGCAAGCGACGAACAGCAATGTTGAATGCGGAAGGGCCCGCAGCGAACGCGCGAGCCCTGACGGCCCGATCTATAGTCCGAAACCTTGTGAAACGTCAACGCCGCGGAAAGGTATCGTGCCCCCAAGGTCGCGCAGGAGCCGATCTGACCGCGCATGGCGACAACGGCTTTGACGCCCTCTGCCCGCTCGGGTAGAAGGGGTTACAAGCAAAAAACGTGCCCATAGGGCGCAGCGTGGGGTTCTGGATGGCGTTGCTGCAACGGCTGGAAATGCGCCAGGGCCAAGCCCTGGTGATGACGCCACAATTGCTGCAGGCGATCAAGCTTCTTCAGCTCTCGCATCTCGATCTCGTCAGCTACGTGGATGCGGAACTCGAGCGGAACCCGCTCCTTGAAACGGTCGAGACGGAGCCTGTCTTCGACCTGCCCGGCGAGGCCACGCCGGACCACGGCGACATCGGAGGTGATCTCGCTGGCGAACTCGACCTTGGCAACGGCCGCATCGACGGCAACCAGCCGCCGCTCGACAACATCTATCCGGACGAGCCCGCGACCTCGGTCGAGATGGGCGCATCCGACCAGCTCACCCTGACCTCGCCATCCTGGCAGGCACCGGGCCAGGGCGGCGGTGACGGGCTCGACATCGACAGCACCGCGGGGCTGACGGTCGAGCCGTCACTTCACGACCACCTCTGCGCTCAGCTCGATCTTGCGACCGCGAACGTCGTCGACCGGCTCGTCGGCCGTCACGTCATCGACGGCGTCAACGAGGCCGGATACTTCACCGAGGCCTGCGAGGCCGTGGCCGACACGCTCGGGATCGATGTCGCGCAGGTCGAACGCGTCCTTGCGCTGGTGCAGACCTTTCACCCGGCCGGCATCGCGGCCCGGACCCTCGCCGAGTGCCTGCGCCTTCAGCTACGCGAGCGTGACCGGCTCGATCCCGCCATGGAGGCGCTCGTCACGCGCCTCGACCTCGTGGCGCGACGCGACCTCGCGGCCCTGAAGCGGATCTGCGGGGTCGACGACGACGACCTCGCCGACATGCTGGTCGAGCTCCGGCGGCTCGACCCGAAGCCCGGCCGCGCCTTCGGGAGCGGCCCGGTCCACGTCCTCGTGCCCGACGTCTTCGTGCGCGCCGCCCCCGACGGGAGCTGGCTCGTCGAGCTCAACCCCGACACCCTGCCCCGCATCCTGGTGAACCAGGCCTATCACGCGCGCGTCTCCCGGAGCGCGAAGAGCGACCACGAGCGCAGCTTCATCAGCGAGTGCCTCCAGAGCGCGAACTGGCTGACGCGCAGCCTCGAGCAGCGCTCGCGCACCATCCTGAAGGTCTCGACCGAGATCGTGCGCCAGCAGGACGGGTTCTTCGCGCACGGCGTCTCGCAGTTGCGCCCGCTGAACCTGAAGACGGTCGCGGACGCGATCGGCATGCACGAATCCACCGTCTCGCGCGTCACCTCGAACAAGGCGATCGGCACCTCGCGCGGCACCTTCGAGATGAAGTACTTCTTCACCGCCTCCATCCCGGGCGCGGCCGGGGTCGAGGCGCATTCCTCGGAAGCGGTGCGCCACCGCATCCGGCAACTCGTCGAGACGGAGCGCGCCGAGGACGTCCTGTCGGACGACGCGCTCGTGAAGAGGCTGCGCACCGAGGGCATCGACATCGCGCGGCGCACCGTCGCGAAGTACCGGGAATCGCTGCGCATCCCCTCCTCCGTCGACCGCCGCCGCGAGAAGAGCGCGATGGCCGCGAGATAGGCTCGGGGCAGCTTGCGCTCGCCGCCGCCTCGCGCGTAGACCGCGCCACCGCCCCGGAGAGGGGCCGACGGGTCGCGCGCGATGGCCTCCTTCAAGCTGCTGCTCTTGCCCGGCGACGGGATCGGTCCCGAGGTCGTTCGCGAGGTCGAGAAAATCCTGGCCTTCGTGGACCGCCAGGGGATCGCTGGCATCACGACGGAGCGGGCGCTCGTCGGCGGATCGGCCTACGACGCCGAGGGCAAGCCGGTCTCGGACGCGACCGTCAGGCTCGCGGGCGAGGCGGATGCCGTCTTGTTCGGGGCGGTCGGCGGGCCGAGATGGGACCGAGTTCCCTACGAGCACAGGCCGGAAGCCGGGCTGCTGCGGCTGCGCCGCGACCTCGGCCTCTTCGCCAATCTCAGGCCCGCCATCTGCTATCCGGCACTCGCGGACGCGTCCTCGCTCAAGCGCGAGATCGTCGAGGGGCTCGACATCCTGATCGTCCGGGAGCTGACGGGCGGCGTCTATTTCGGGGAGCCGAAGGAGATCGTGACGCTGGAG
>CAXUHE010000064.1:0-17867 GCA_964250725.1 uncultured Enterovirga sp.
ATCCTCTCCAACGTGCTCCTTCGGGCGGATGATGGCGGGCTGCGCCTGAAGGCGACCGACCTCGACATGGAGGTGACGGAGAGCGTGGCGGCCGATATCGCTCAGGCCGGCGCCACGACCGTCCCGGCGCACGTCATCTACGACATCGTGCGCAAGCTGCCGGACGGCGCCCAGGTCTCGCTGGAGACGACGGGCGACACGGGGCAGATGCAGCTCCGCTCCGGCCGCTCGCGCTTCATGCTGCAGGCGCTTCCCGAGACCGACTTCCCGGACATCGCGACCGGCGACATGCCGCACGCCTTCGCGCTCGCGGCCGGCGACCTGAAGCGGCTGATCGAGAAGACGCAGTTCGCGATCTCGACCGAGGAGACGCGCTACTACCTGAACGGCATATACCTCCACACGATCGAGGTGGATGGCGAGATGAAGCTCCGCGCGGTCGCGACCGACGGCCACCGGCTCGCCCGCATGGAGCTGCCGGCGCCCGCGGGTTCGGCCGGGATGCCGGGCCTCATCGTGCCGCGCAAGGCGGTCGCCGAGATCCAGAAGCTCGTCGACGATGGCGGCGAGGAGATCAGGATCGAGCTCTCGACCGCGAAGATCCGCCTCACCTTCGGGGGCGTCGTGCTGACCTCGAAGCTGATCGACGGGACGTTCCCGGACTACCAGCGCGTCATCCCGACGGGCAACGACAAGTCGCTGACGGTCGAGCGGGCCGATTTCGCCAAGGCGGTCGACCGCGTCTCCACGATCTCGTCGGAGCGGGGCAGGGCGGTGAAGCTGGCGCTGAGCGAGGGGCGGATGACGCTCTCCGTCAACAACCCGGATTCGGGCAACGCCGTCGAGGAGCTCGACGTCGATTACGACGCGACACCCCTCGATGTCGGGTTCAATGCCCGTTACCTGCTCGACATCACCGGACAGCTCGACGGCGACACGGCGCTATTCAAGCTCGCCGACCCCGGTTCGCCCACCGTGATTCAGGACCGCGAGGGCGCGTCCACGCTCTACGTCCTCATGCCGATGCGGGTGTAGCGGCTCGAGCCTCACCCTGTCCGCCACGATCCAGCGCCTGATCCTCCAGGACTTCCGCAGCTACGCCACGCTCGACTTGGCGCTCACGTGCCGGCTCGTGGCTCTGGCCGGCGAGAACGGGGCGGGCAAGACGAACCTCGTCGAGGCGCTCTCGCTCTTCACACCAGGCCGGGGGCTCCGCCGCGCCGATCTCGGCGAGATGGCGCGGATCGGGACCGCGCGGTTCGCAGTCTCGGTCGCGCTCGTCGACGAGGATGTGGAGCATCGGCTGGGCGTCGGGCTCGAACCGGGTGAGGGCGGGCGTGCGACCCGCATCTGCCGCATCGATGGAGGTCCCGCGGCTTCGGCGGTTGATTTCGCGGAGCACATCCGGGTCGTCTGGCTCACCCCCGATCTCGACGGCCTGTTCCGCGGCTCCCCCGGCGACCGGCGGCGCTTCATCGACCGGCTGGTGCTCGCGGTCGATGCCCGTCACGGCGCGCGGGTCAACGCGTTCGACCGGGCTCTGCGCTCGCGCAACCGCCTCCTGGAGGACTTATCCGCAAATGGCGCATGGCTCGACGCGGTCGAGCGCGAGCTTGCCGAGCTCGGCGTCGCGGTCGCGTCCGCGCGGCGCGAGACGGTCGAGCGGCTCGATGCCGAGATGTGGGCCGGGCGAGACGACACCTCGCCATTCCCGTTCGCGCGCGTCGGCCTGCAGGGCGAGTTCGACGACCGCGTCGCGTCGCTGCCCGCGCTCGACGCGGAGGACCGCTACCGCGCGGCGCTGCGGGACGGGCGGGGTCGCGACGCGGCCGCAGGCCGCACGCTCGCGGGTCCGCAGGCGACGGACGTGGCCGTGCGGCACGGCCCCAAGGACCTGCCCGCAGCGACCTGCTCGACCGGCGAGCAGAAGGCGCTGCTGCTCGGACTGGTCCTGGCGCATGCGCGGCTCGTGCGCGCGATGAGCGGCCTCGCGCCTGTCGTCCTGCTGGACGAGGTGGCGGCCCATCTCGATCCGCGCCGCCGCGCCGCGCTCTTCGACACGCTCGACCGGCTCGGCGGGCAGGTCTGGATGACCGGCGCGGACCCGGCCTTCTTCGACGACCTCGGCGAGCGCGCCGACGTGCTGCTCGTCAGTCCCGGCGAGGTGAGGCGGCTGCGGTCTTAGGTTCGGCGTCCTCGCGGCAGATGCCGGGCGGGATCCATTCGGGAGTGTCCGAACTTCGATCTGGCATCGGCTACGATCTCGTCGAAGCTTCGGGGGCTCACGCCGCTCGCTTCGCCCAGGGTTATCGCGTCCTCGAAGGCTCGCTCCCGCTGCACCAGATTTAGGATGAACGCGTCGGCATCGTCGAAGCCTTCACTCCGCGCCCGAGCGCTGACCCAATCATCCATCTCGTTCGGCAACGTGACAACCATGCAGGCGATCTCCTCGGCCGGTCGCGGCATCTCTTATTTTAACGACTGTCCCGCAGGGCTGACAATCCGATCGGGTGGCGCTCGCATTTGCTCCGCCTTCGGCCGGGATGGTATCTGGCCCGACGGATCGAGGCAGACGACGAGGTCGAAACACGTTGGGCAGAACCAGGTTGGGACGCAGCGACACGATCCCGCTCGTGCGCCGGCTGTGGCGCGAGTGGCTGAGCCCGCACGCCTCGACGCTCGCGCTCGTCCTCGTCCTGATCGTCCTCGTGGCGGCGTCGACCGGCCTGTATCCCGTGCTGATCAAGGCCGCCTTCGAGGCCTTCACCAACCGGTCGGGCACGGGCGCGCCGATCAAGATCAACCTCATCGTGTCCCGCCTGATACTGGACCGGAACCAGGCGATCGTGCTCGCGCCCATCTTCGTGATCCTGGTCACCTCCGTGAAGGGCTTCGCGCTCTACGCGATGACGATCCTGACGAATCGCGTCGTGACGCGGGTCGAGGCCGACATGCAGAGCGCGCTCTACGCGCACCTCATCGATTCCGATCTGGCCCAGCTCGGCCGCGAGAGCCCGGCCGCGCTGACCCAGCGTTTCACGACCGACTTCTCCTTCATACGCGAGGCGCTGACCCGGCTATCGACGGTGCTCCTGCGCGAGGCCGCGACGATCACGGCGCTCGTCGTCGCGATGGTGATGATCGATCCGGTGATGACGCTGGTGGCGGCGCTGGCCGCTCCCTTCATCGCGTCGCCCGTGGCGCGGATCGGCAAGAAGCTGCGTCGCAACGCGACGTTGAGCCAGGAGCAGATCGGCCAGATGGCGGGACTCGTCTCCGAGAGCCTGGCGGGCGCGCGCATCGCCAAGACCTACGCGCTCGAGAGCTACCTGAAGGCCCGCACCGCGCGCGCCTTCGACGACGTGCGCCGGCTCAAGATGAAGTCGGCCAACGCGCGCGCCCGGCTCGATCCGCTGCTCGAGGCGGGCGGCGGCATAGCGGTCGCGGCGGTCCTTGGGCTGATCGGCTTCCGTATTCTGGACGGGCGCGCGAGCGTGGGCGATTTCGCGGGCTTCGTGACGGCCCTCATCATGGCGGCCCAGCCCGTGCGGGCGCTCGGCAATCTCAACGCCATCATCCAGGAGGCGGCGGCGGCGCTGAAGCGCTACTTCGCCGTCCTCGACGAGCGACCCGAGATCCGCGATCGCGCGGGCGCCCAGCCGCTCGTCACCGGCCCGGGCGAGATCCGCTTCGAGAACGTGCAGTTCCGCTACCGGGCCGATCAGGCGGCGCTCGAAGGCGTGGACCTCGTGGCGCCGGCCGGCCGGATGACGGCGCTCGTCGGCAGGTCGGGCTCGGGCAAATCGACCCTGATGTCGCTGGTGCCCCGCCTGCACGACCTCGCGTCGGGGCGGGTCATGATCGACGGGCAGGACGTCCGCGATGTCACGCTCGCGAGCCTGCGCGCCGCGATCGCCGTCGTGTCGCAGGACATCGTGCTCTTCGACGACACGGTGCGGGCGAACATCGCGTTCGGGCGCAACGGGGCGACCGGGGCTGAGATCGAGGCCGCGGCGCGCGCCGCCGCTGCCCACGATTTCATCATGGCTTTGCCGGACGGCTACGAGACGCGGGTAGGGGCGGCCGGCACGCGTCTCTCGGGCGGCGAGCGCCAGCGGGTCTCGCTCGCCCGCGCCTTCCTGAAGGATGCCCCGATCCTGCTGCTCGACGAGGCGACGAGCGCGCTCGACGCAGAGGCCGAGATGAAGGTGCAGGCGGCGTTGAAGCATCTGATGGAAGGCCGCACGACGCTCGTCATCGCGCATCGCCTCTCCACGATCCGCGACGCCGACCTCATCGTCGTCATGGATGCCGGCCGTGTGGTCGAGACGGGGGATCACGGGGCACTGCACCAGGGGACCGGGATCTACGCCCGGCTCCAGCACATGCAATTGACGGGCGAGCCTTTCGTGCCGCTGGAGTCGGTGGCGCTCGCTATTCCCGGCGAATGAGCCGGTCGGCCAGTAGGCCGGACCAGAAGCTCGGGCGGAAGGAGCGCGTCAGTGTGGCCGGATCGTAGGCGCGTTCCACCCAGTCGAGGAATGTCATGCCCCGGGCTTCGCCTCCCGACGCGTAGGCGTCGAGGAACTCGTCGAGGATGCCGGTCTTCGCGTAGCGGAAATGTCCGAAGCGCAGCGAGAGCTGACGGCGCGCCTGCGCGACGCTCGTGCGCTCGCGCACGAGCAGGAAGAGGGCCGCGAAGAGACCCGCCCGGTCCGCGCCCGACTTGCAGTGGACGAGAATCGGGTAGTCGAGCGCATCGAAGAATGCCCGCGCGGCGAGCAGCGTCTCGCGTTCGGGGGCCTCGCGCGAGCGCAGCACGAACTCGGTGAGCCGCAAGCCGTGGCGCTCGCAAGCCTCCCGCTCCAGCGGCCAGGAGCCGTATTCCCGCCCCGCCCGCAGGTTCACGACCGTGCGCCCGCCGAGCGCCGCGAACCGGGCGATCTGGCGCGGCGTCGGCTGCGATGATCGCCAGAGCTCGGGCGTGACCCGGGCGCGGTTGGGGTAGATGATCCGCAACACCCCGTGATCGACGAAGAGCATGTTGGCCCAGGCCCGCGTCCTGAGGATCGGCCCCTCGAGCGGGCGGTCCCAGCGGGCGATCCGCGCCATGCGGCGCGCGTAGCGCGTCTCGGGCCTTAAGAACCTGTTAAGCACGATGGCGGGACAGTATCGCGGTCGAGGGGTCACGGAACGGAAGGATCGGGTCGGCTGCGCATAGCAGCCGGCCAGGCGACCGGCAACGCGGCGACCGTGCGGAGCGGCCGTTGCGGCCGTGCAACATCGGCTTCATCGTGACGCCGAGGAGCCTGCGTGTGGCCTCGGATTTGCTGTCACTTGATTGTCACCCAAGGTCGTCTCACCTCGCTGGAGGATGTCGATACGCCCATGAAAGAGATCGTCATCAGCATTCGGCGTGCGCGCAGCGACGACGCCGCCTCCCTCTCGAACGTCTTCGACGCCGCTTGGCGGGAGGCCTACCAGGGCATCCTGCCGGCCGTCGCGCTCGAGCGCATGATCGGGCGTCGTGGTCCCAAATGGTGGCTCTCCACGATCGGCCGCGGACGGCCGCTGGCCGTCCTCGACATCGGGGAGGAGGCCGTCGGCTACGTGTCCTACGGGCGCTGTCGCGATCGGTCCCTCCCGGCTGACGGGGAGGTCGACGAGCTGTATCTCGCCCCGGAGTATCAGGGTCTCGGCTTCGGAAAGCGCATGTTCAAGGCGGTCCGAAACGATCTTGACGATCGCGGTGCGAAGCGCATCGCGGTGTGGTGCCTATCCGACAACGATCGCGGCTGCGAATTCTACCGGAGGCTCGGCGGACGCATGATCGCGGACGCGACCGAGCGCTTCGGTGGAGCTGAGCTCACCAAGTCCTGCTTCCTCTTCCGCTAACCCTGGATGCGGTCACGGGCATACGGCCGCTTGTGACGGGCCGCCTGCCTCGCTAGACACGCTCGCCCGCGGCTCTGCGGGGCGGAGCCTGGTTGATGCGTCTCGATGCGATCCCGATCGGCAAGAATCCACCCGACGAGGTGAACGTCATCGTCGAGGTCCCGATCGGCGGCGAGCCGATCAAGTACGAGATGGACAAGGAAGCCGGGACGCTCGTGGTTGACCGTTTCCTCCATACCTCCATGCGTTATCCGGGCAATTACGGCTTCATCCCCCACACGCTCTCCGGCGACGGCGATCCCTGCGACGTGCTGATCGCGAACACACGGGCCATCGTGCCGGGGGCGGTCATCGCGGTGAGGCCTGTCGGCGTCCTCGTCATGGAGGACGATGGCGGCGAGGACGAGAAGATCATCGCTGTGCCGACGACGAAGCTGACCCGGCGCTACGAGCGGGTTGCGTCCTATACCGATTTGCCCGAGATCACGGTCGAGCAGATCGAGCACTTCTTCGCGCACTACAAGGACCTCGAGAAGGGCAAGTGGGTGAAGATCCTGCGCTGGGGCGGCCCGGACGAGGCGCACCGGCTGATCGTGGAGGCGATCGAGCGGGCGCGGGTGAAGGCGAGCGATCCGACACCGCTCGGCGGCGCCCAGACCTGAAACGTGATGGCTGTGTGATGCCTTGCGACCCTGCCGTGCGTTCCGCGGGGTTGCGGGCAGGGAGAGCATCGGCGTAGCGGGAGCGCATGAGCGCCAACATCGCACCATCGACGCCCGCATCCGAGCGACTTGCTAAGACCACCCCTCCCGGCACCGAAGCTTCCAAGCCGACACGCGCGAAGACCACCCACCGTCCGCTCGTGATCGCGTCCGTGATGGCCGCCATGTTCATGGTGGCCATCGAGGCGACGATCATCGCGGCCGCGATGCCGCGGATCGTCGGCGAGCTCGGGGGGCTGCGGCTCTACAGCTGGGTCTTCGCGGCCTACCTCCTGGCCCAGACCGCCACGACCGTCGTGTTCGGCAAGCTCTCCGACGTGTACGGGCGCAAGCCCGTCGCGCTCGCGGGGATCGCGATCTTCGTCCTCGGCTCGATCCTGTGCGGCTTCGCCTGGTCGCTGCCCTCGATGATCGTCTTCCGCATCGTCCAAGGCATGGGCGGCGGCGCTATCCAGCCCGTCTGCATGACGATCGTGGGCGACCTCTACAGCGCGCGCGAGCGCGGCAAGGTGCAGGGTTTCCTCGCGAGCGTTTGGGGAGTCTCGGCCGTCGCCGGCCCGCTCGTCGGCGGCCTCATCATCCAGAACGTCAGCTGGGCCTGGATCTTCTGGATCAACGTGCCGGTCGGCCTCTTCGCGGCCGCGGGCTTCGTCGGCTTCCTGCACGAGGGCGTCGCGCGCGAGCGCCGGCCGATCGACGTCGCGGGCGCGGCCCTGTTCACGGTGGCGATCGCATCCCTCATGGTCGCGCTGACCGAGGCCGGCAGCTCCGGCTGGCTGCAATCCGCGGCGGCGAGCATCGTCTTCGTCGTCAGCACGACCTTGTTCGTCGTCCAGGAGCGGCGGACGGCCGAGCCGATGATCACGTTCGAGCTCTGGGGACGGCGGCCGATCGCGGCCGCCAACGCGACCGCGCTGATCGCCGGCATGGCGCTCATCGGCCTCACCACCTTCCTGCCGATCTACGTGCAGGGCGTGATGATCCGCTCGCCGCTGGTCGCGGGTTTCGCGCTCACCATGATGGTGCTCGGATGGCCGCTCGGCGCGACGTTCGCGTCGCGTCTCTACATGCGGTTCGGCATCCGGCCGGTGCTGCGCGCGGGCGCCTGCCTCATGCCGGTCGGCGGCCTCGCCTTCGTGGTGCTCGGCCCCGAGTCGCCGCCGGCACTCGCGGGTCTCGGCTCCTTCGTGATGGGGCTCGGGATGGGCACCGTGAGCACGACGTCGATCGTGCTGATCCAGGAGATCGTCGACTGGTCCGAGCGCGGTAGCGCGACGGCTTCGAACATCTTCGCCCGCAACCTCGGTTCGACGCTGGGAGCGACGGTGCTCGGCGCTGTCCTGAACTACGGCCTCGCCCATTACGGCGACGGCGCGGCCCCGATCACGTCGGAGCAGCTTCGCGGGCTGCTCGAAGCCGGGTCCGGCACGCTCGCGGTCGACGTGTCGGTGCGCGCGGTGCTCGACCATTCGCTGCGGCTGACGTTCTGGGCCGTGCTCGGACTCTCGATCCTGACCTTGTTCTTCGCGGCCCTCGTCCCGCCGGTGACGCTCGGCCGTGCCGCTCCCGCGCCTGTTCCTGCGGAAAGTTGACGGCGCGAGCGTGGACGCTCAGGGTCGCCGACTGAACACCAACCGTTCAGGACCTGCGCCTAGATTCGTTCGGGCTGAGGCGGGACCTTGCCGATGACCACGCCGAACCGAACCAGCCACATCCGGCTGACCTCGCATCCCGAGCCCGGCGACGGCGTCGCCCGCCAGGGGGTCCGCTGGGGCGCGGACGATCCGCGTGATCGCGGCCCGCTCATCGGCTCGACGACCCGTTCCGCCGATCGCAACGTCATCGGCGCGCATGGCGGCTCCTATTCGGTCTATCGCGCGCTCGCGATCTCGGCCCGCGCGATGAGCCCGCTCGCCCGGCCGGATCTCCACAACACGCATCCCGTCGTGACGATCGGACCCTATCCGCAATGGTCCGACCCCGAGCGGATCGTGTCGATGGACCCGTGGGGGCACCTCGTGGGCGAGGTGTTCGCGGACGAGATCGCGGGCGGCCTCGACATCCGGCCATCGGTCGCGGTCACCAAGGCCCGGCTGAACATGCCGGAGATCCTGGCCGCGATGGCGGCGCACCGGCTGGCCGCCGATGGCGGTATCCTGCACGCGAACGGGGATGTCTCCGTCACCAAGATCGCGATCGATCCGGTGTGGTGGCTGCCGGGCATCGCGCGCCGCTTCGATACGACCGAGCAGGAGCTGCGCCGCACGTTGTTCGAGCAGACCGGCGGCATGTTCCCGGAACTCGTGACGCGGCCTGACCGGCAGGTCTTCCTGCCGCCCATCGGCGGCGCCACGGCCTATGTCATGGGCGAGGTGGAGGGGCTGGCCGACCCGAAGCGGCGGATCGCGTGCCGCGTCCACGACGAATGCAACGGCTCAGACGTGTTCGGCTCCGACATCTGCACCTGTCGGCCCTACCTCGTCCACGGGATCGAGGAATGCGTCCGGGAGGCTCAGACTGGTGGCGCCGGGCTGATCGTCTATAATCGCAAGGAGGGGAGGGCGCTCGGCGAGGTGACGAAGTTCCTCGTCTACAACGCCCGCAAGCGCCAGGAGGGCGGCGACCAGGCCTCGACCTATTTCGAGCGGACGGAATGCGTCGCGGGCGTGCAGGACGCACGCTTCCAGCAGCTCATGCCGGACGTCCTCCACTGGCTCGGCATCCGCCGGATCGACCGGCTCATGTCGATGTCCAACATGAAGTACGACGCGATCGTCGGCTCGGGGATCGAGGTCGGCGAGCGCGTGCCGATCCCCCCTGAGCTCGTGCCGCCCGACGCCTCCGTCGAGATCGAGGCGAAGAAGGCGGCAGGGTATTACACGCCGGACGGCGCCCTGGAGCCCGGTCAGCTCGCGGGCGTCACCGGGCGAGGGCTGGAGCGGTACTGAGCCACGACGCGCGCATGAGCTGATCGCATTTGGACAAAACCGAACCTCGCCCGGTCGCGAAGGAACTTTGGCCGTGACCTCAACTTAGGCAGTTCGTTGTCCGGAGTATGATCGATGACGGACTCGACTTGGCTGTGGATCGGCTTCCTCGGCATGGCGATCGGTTCCGCCGTCATATACGCGATGATGGGCAAGCGGAGCGACGACGAGGAAGGTCACTCGGTCCTCCACTTCATCGTGCCGCTCGTCGCCATGTCGTCGTATTTCGCCATGGTCGTCGGCCAGGGGAGTATCAGGCTCTCGGACGGGAGCGAGTTCTATCGCGCGCTATCTCGACTGGGCGATCACGACGCCGCTGCTGCTGGTGGGACTGGCGCTGACCGCGATGAAGACGCTGCAGCGTCGTCCGGGCGCCGTGCTGGCGCTGATCCTGACCGACGTCATGATGATCGCGACGGGCTTCGCGGCCGGCGCGTCGAGCGTGCCATCGGTGAAGTGGACCTGGTACGTCATCTCGTGCGGCTTCTTCCTCGGCGTCTACGCGGTCATCTGGGGTGCCCTGAGACGCGAGGCTCAGGCATCGGGCACGGAGACGTCTCAGGACTTCACCCGCAACGCCACCATCCTGTCCGTCGTGTGGCTCGCCTATCCGGTCGTCTTCCTGATCGGTCCTGAGGGGATCGGCGTCATGTCCCTGACCCTCACGATCGCGTGCTATACGATCCTCGATCTCATCGCGAAGGTCGCTTATGGAATCCTGTCGCTCGGGGCCATGCGCCGCAAGACGGTAGCGGAAGGCGCTTCGTTCCGCACCGCCTAGGACGCGCGGCAGCTCCGGTGTCGGAACGGCTGACCTCGGGCCAGCGTCTCGTACTGGTGTCGCTGCCCGTGATCATCGGCGCGATGGTCGGGTTGCGGCTGTCCACGCCGAACCCCTCGACGCAGGTCGCCATACTGGCGATCGGCGTATCCGCCTTCGGCCTGCCGCACGGCGCCCTCGACGTCGCGCTCGGCCGCTAGCTGATGGAACGATATCCGACGCTGATGCGGCTGCCAGTCTTCTTCGGTTGCTATCTGGCGCTTGCCGGTGCGGTCCTCTCGAGCTGGTTCATCGTGCCGAACGCGACACTCGTTGCGTTCCTCTCCTTTCGATCCTGCATTTCGGGTTGGGTGACGCAGACCGGAACGCTCCTGCTCGAAGCCTCGAGATCATCGTGCGGGGCTCCGGACCGATCGTCCTGCCGGCCTGCTCAACCCGGTCGATACGGGTTTGGTTTTCGACCAGATCACGGGCGCGAGTACCTGGACCTTCGTGCTTGGGCATGTCGCTCCCATGATCGCAAGCGCGTGGATCGCGGGGTTTGTCGCCTTGGTGGTGATCGATACGCGGCCTCGACATCGCGGCGTCGCGATCTGGCCTTCCTCATCGGCGAGCTGGGGGTGGTTGCCGGGTCGTTCGCGGCTCTCCCGGTGCTGCCGGCTTTCGCGCTCTACTTCTGCGCGCTCCACTCGACCCGCCACCTCGTCGATATGGCGGGTTCCGGCACGACGCGGACGAGCCTCGCCCTCGCGGCTCTGCCCGCGACCTCCGTCACGGTTGGCGTCTCGCTCGTGGCGTTCCTATGGTGTCGTGTCCCGCTCGGCGTCGACGTTGCAGGCCTGAGGGTCGTCTTCTGGGGACTGAGCGCCCTGACGCTCCCGCACATGATCCTGACCGCACTTCTGACGCGTCCGCTGGTCTCCCGTCCTTCGAGAGATCGCGAATCTCAGCCGCCCGTCGCGGAGGCCGGATCGAGAAAGCTGATCGCGGAACGGCCCTGGCCGCGCGCGCGGGCCATCGCGATGTCGGCCCGGCCGAGCGCCTCACCCTCCCGGTCGAGCGGCGTCACCGGCGTCGCGCCGATCGAGGCGCCCATCCGATAGCTGCGGCGGTCGACGAGGACCGGCTCCTCGATCGCGCGGGCCACGATGTTGCCGACGCTGCGCGCGACCTGCGCATTCGCGCCCGCCTTCGCCAGCACCGCGAAGACGCCGCCTTCGAGGCGGGCCACGATGTCGCTCGTGTCGACGGCCGAGCGCAGACGGCGCGCCAGGATCGCGAGGACACGGTCGGCCTCGTCCCGTCCACATTCCGCGTCGATCTCGTCCGCCCCGGACACGTCGATGACGAGGAGGGTCGCGTCGCCACCCGCCGCCAGCGCTTCCTGGCATTCGAGTTCGAGATGACGACGGTTGGAGATGCCCGTCGAGAGGTCCGTGAAGGCGCGCGCGGTCGTCCGGTCGGCCATCTCGCCGCACAGGCTCGCGAGCAGCACACGGCGTTCGTCGAGAAAGCGCCGGAGGCAGAACACCACGAGGGCCGCCGTGAAGAGGTTGGCGAGGATGAGCACCTCCTCGGTTGCGATGATCCGCTCGCCCGCGAGCGAACGCCTCATCCCGATCAGGTCGCATTGCTGCGCGACGAGCACCGCGAGCGCCGTCACGAGCACGATCGCGGCGGCGTCGCGAACGGCGCGGCGGGTGCGCAGAGGGGTCGAGAGGCGATGAACGAGCGCGACGAGCGACATGACGACCCCTTGCATTCGGGGCAGTAACGATCCCGATTGTGTTCAGGGTCCGACGGATCCCTCAAAACCGATCTTCAGCGTCAACAGGGCGTTAACGATCCCGAAGCCCCGTCCGGCGGCAGATGGCGGCGGCGCGGCGATCGGACGGCTCGCTTGGGGCGTCATCGCGTGCGACACGGGACGTGTCGATCGATGGTGGGATGATGCGGGCGCGAATGCTGACTTGGGGCGGGTTGGCCCTGCTCGTCGTTGGGTCAGCGCCCGCGAGGGCCGCGACGGTGACGGTCGGTTACCGGATCACGCTGGCGGGACTGACGCTCGGGACGGCCGATCTCGGCGGCACCTTCGATGGCGACCGATATACTCTCAGCATGAGCGCACAGTTGACCGGTATCGCCGGCATGTTGAGCGGCAGCGGGCGGGGCGCGGCGAGCGCGACGGGCGCCCTCGTCGGGTCTCGCCTCGTGCCAACAGGTTTCTCGGCAAGCGGTCGGTCCGGCTCGGCGGAACGGACCGTACGGGTCGCGATCTCGTCCGGTAACGTGAACAAGATTGAGATCAATCCGCCCTTCCAGGAAAATCCGGATCTGCCGCCGCGCGTGCCCCTTCGGGAGGTCGACAAGCTCGGCATCACCGATCCCTTGAGCGCGATCGTCGCGGTGGCGGCTCTGAAGGGCAAGTCGGACGATGCCGCGAACTGCAACCGCACCGTCCCGGTCTTCGACGGCACGCAGCGTTTCGACATCGTCATGAGCTTCGCCGAGACGAAGCGCGTCCAGAAGCCCGGCTTCTCGGGCGACGTACTTGTCTGTGACCTACGCTATGTGCCCGTCTCGGGGCATCGGCCGGAGCGCCCCTCCGTCAAGTTCATGACTGACAACCGCGAGATGAACGTCTGGCTGGCACCCGTCGAGGGCAGCCGCGTGCTCGTGCCGATCCGGATCTCCGTGAAGACGATGGTGGGCACGACCGTCGTGGAGGCCGAGAGATGGACTCTGGACCGTGGTGACGGCAAACCCGGCGGCGAGGCGAAGCAACCGAGCCGCTGAGCCCGGCGATCGCCTCGTCCTGAGACGACCGGCGGTGTAGCGGTTTGCGCCCTACGTCATATATGTACGCGAACGGCGCAGCACGCGCGACCTCATCCTGGCCGGCCGCTTCGCTCGGCCGAGCGCACCTCAAGGCGTGATCGCCCACGATGGCCCGCCGCTCCCTCGCACCTCCGTCGCGCGCCCGCGGCGTCACCGCCGTGCTCGGGCCCACGAATACCGGCAAGACGCATCTCGCGATCGAGCGGATGGTCGCGCATTCCTCGGGCGTGATCGGTCTGCCGCTGCGGCTCCTCGCGCGCGAGGTCTACAACCGCGTCGTCGAGAAGGTCGGGGTCGACGCGGTCGCGCTCGTGACCGGCGAGGAGAAGATCAAGCCGGATCGGGCCCGCTACTGGGTCGCGACCGTCGAGGCGATGCCGCGCGACCTCGACACGGCCTTCGTGGCGGTGGACGAGATCCAGCTCGCCTCCGATCTCGACCGCGGACACGTCTTCACCGACCGCATGCTGAACCAGCGCGGGCGCGAGGAGACGCTGCTCCTCGGCTCCGCCACGATGCGTCCCCTCGTCGAGGCGCTGATCCCCGGCATCAACGTGGTGACCCGCCCGCGTCTCTCGAATCTCGGCTTCGCGGGCGACCGCAAGCTGTCGCGCCTGCCGCCGCGCTCGGCGATCGTCGCGTTCTCGGCCGAGGAGGTCTACGCGATCGCGGAGCTGATCCGCCGCCACCGCGGCGGCACGGCCGTCGTGCTGGGCGCGCTCTCGCCGCGCACCCGCAACGCGCAGGTCGCGATGTACCAGGCGGGCGACGTCGACTACCTCGTGGCGACGGACGCCGTCGGGATGGGGCTCAACCTCGATGTCGGCCACGTCGCATTCGCGGCGCGCTCCAAATACGACGGCTTCCAGTTCCGGGACCTGAACGCCTCCGAGATGGGGCAGATCGCGGGCCGCGCCGGACGGCACATGCGCGATGGTACCTTCGGGTCGACGGGACGCTGCGAGCCGTTCGACCCGGAGACGATCGACCGGCTGGAGAATCATCGCTTCGAGCCCGTGAAGGTCGCGCAGTGGCGCAATCCCGACCTCGAGTTCCGCGACGTCAAGGCGCTCCAGGCGAGCCTCGGCGAGGTGCCGCAGGAGCCCGGTCTCACGCGCGCGCTGATGGCCGACGACGAGGCGGCGCTGGCGATCCTGGTGCGCGATCCCGATGTGCTGCGCTCGGCCGTCGGGCGGCCTGCCGTCGAGCGTCTCTGGGAGGTCTGCGCGCTTCCCGATTACCGCAAGATCTCGCCTGCGAGCCATGCCGACCTCGTGTCGGCGATCTACGGGTTCCTGCTCGGCGGCGGCCGGGTTCCGGTCGACTGGTTCCAGCGTCAGCTCGCGATGGTGGACCGGACCGACGGTGACATCGATGCCCTGTCGCAGCGCATAGCGCATGTGCGGACCTGGACTTTCGTATCGAACCGCCCCGACTGGCTGGCCGACCCGGAACATTGGCAGGGCGTGACGCGTCGGATAGAGGACACGCTGTCCGATGCCCTGCACGAGCGGCTCGCCGCCCGTTTCGTCGACCGCCGCACGAGCGTGCTGATGCGGCGCTTGAGAGAGAACACCAGGATGGAAGCCGAGATCAACGCGGGCGGCGACGTCACGGTCGAAGGCCAGCATGTCGGCCACCTGCACGGGTTCCACTTCATGCCCGACCCTGGGGCGGCGGGCGAGGAGGCGCGCGCGCTGCGCAACGCGGCCCAGAAGGCGCTCGCCGGCGAGATCGAGGCGCGGGCCGACCGGTTCGCGGCCGCGCCCGACGCGTCGATCGTGCTCTCGAACGACGGGACGATCCGCTGGACGGGCGATCCCGTGGCGAAGCTGGAGGCCGGCGACAAGCTCTACGATCCGCAGATTCGCATCGTGGCCGACGAGCAGCTGACCGGACCTGCGCGCGACAAGGTCGACGGGCGGCTGCGCGCCTGGCTGAAGGCCCACATCGTGCGCCTGCTCGGCCCCGTGATGGAGCTGGAGAATGCGGCCGAGATCACGGGGCTGGCGCGCGGCATCGCGTTTCAGGTGGGCGAGTCGCTCGGCATCCTGGAGCGCTCGCGCGTCGCGCAGGACATGCGCAGCCTCGACCAGGCCGGCCGCGCCGCTCTGCGTGGCAAGGGCCTGCGCTTCGGCGCCTATCACCTGTATCTTCCAGCGCTCGTGAAGCCAGCGCCGCGCATCCTCGCGGCCCAGCTCTTCGCATTGAAGAACGGCGGGCTCGACCAGAAGGGCATCGACGAGATCGCGCATCTCGCGGGGTCCGGCCGGACCTCGTTCGCGGCCGATCCCGAGATCGCGAAGAATCTCTATCGCGCAGCCGGCTTCCGGGTCTGCGGGGCGCGCGCGGTTAGGATCGACATCCTGGAGCGGCTGGCGGACCTGATCCGTCCGGCGATCGCCTACCGCCCGGGCGCGACCCCGGGCGAGCCGCCAGCCGGCACGGCCGACGGCGAAGGCTTCGTCCAGACGCCCGCGATGACGTCGCTCGTCGGTACCTCGGGCGAGGATTTCGGCTCCATCCTGAAGTCGCTAGGCTACGTGTCGGATCGGAGGCCCGGACCCGCGATCACGGTGCCGCTCATGCCGGCCCGCGTCGCTGCGACCGTGCCGGCTACACAGGTTGCGTCCGCGGTGGCCGCGGTCGAACCCGAGCCGGGACTCGACGGCATGGCCCCGACGCCCACGATTCCGGTCGAGCCGGTGCCGGATGGCGGCATGGACGACACGACCGTGATCGAGGAAGCTCCGGTCGACCCGGACGCGTCTCCCGAGACGCCCGACGCGGACGATCCGGATCCCGGCGTGCAGGACGATACGGGCGCCGCCGAGCCGACACCGCTGGTCGATGACGGCCTGGAAGAGGCGGCCGACCGTCTCCTGGCCGAGACCGGTGAGATTGCGATCGACGCGGATGCCGGCGACGCGCCGGATACCGAGACGGCGTCCGACGAGCCCGATCCGTCGATCCAGGACGAGCCGGATGGAGCCATGCCGTTCGCGGCCGAACCCGCCCGGCTCGCCGATCCGACCACGGACGAGATCGCTGAGCTGAGCTCTGACGCTCGCGATGCGGTGGGCGCGGAACATCCGATGAGGTCGAGCCAGGCCCTCGGCGACCTCGTAGAGACTGCCGCGGACGATACCACGACCGACATGACGGCACTCGATGCGGCGGCGCCCGTGTCGGACGAGGATGCCGCGCAGCTCGGCCTCGACGCTTCGGCCGACATGAGCCGGTCTTCCCTGCTCGACGGGCCTGCCACGATGATCTCGGATGATGCGGCCGCTCCCGAGGAGCCCGTCGAGATAGAGGTGTGGCGGCTGAACCGTCACCATCGCGAGACGCGCGCCCCGGTGCGCAACCGGCACCGGCCCGAGCGCCGCGACGAGCGTCCGGCGGGCGAGGGTGCCCGAGTGCCGGGCGAGGCGCGTCAGCCGAACCGAAGTGGTCTTCCCGGCGGCGCGTCCCGCGACCGCAATGCGCGTCCGGACGGGCGAGGTCCACGCCGCGAGGATGGACCTCGCCCGGACCGTCCGCAAAGCGACCGGTCACAAGGCGAGCGGTCTTTCGGCAGACCTCCGAGCGACCGGCCAACCGGCGAGCGCTCGATCGGCAATCGGCCGGCACGCCCCGATCGGCCGCGATTCGAGGAGCGTCGTCCGGAGCGTCGCGAACGGCCGGTTGACCCGAACTCGCCCTTCGCGGCGCTCGCAGCCTTGAAGGCTCAGCTCGAGTCCAAAGATCGCGAGGGGCGGTGAGGACCCTCCGCTAAGCGATGCGCGCGGGTCGCCAACGCCTTGATAAGTGGTTGTGGTTCGCGCGCTTCGCGAAAACCCGATCGCTCGCCGCGAGGCTGGTGTCGGGCGGCTTCGTCAGGATCAATGGGCGGCGTGTGGACACACCTGCCAAGGAGATAGGCCCAGGCGACGTACTGACGATCGCGGCCGAACACCGGACGGCCCTCGTGCGCGTGATCGATCCTGGGCAGCGGCGAGGACCTGCACCGGAGGCTCAACACCTCTACGAGGAGTTGGGCCGCGACGACGCTGCGCTTGTCAGGGGCGCGGACGCGGGCTAATCCGCCGCCTTCGCAGTTTGTTTCATCACACCTCGTCCGCGATAACGGCGTGACCGCGTCGCCGCAAGACATTTAGGACGCCGATCAGATGACCTATGTCGTCACCGAGAACTGCATCAAGTGCAAGTACATGGATTGCGTCGAGGTGTGCCCGGTCGACTGCTTCTACGAGGGCGAGAACATGCTCGTCATTCATCCCGACGAGTGCATCGACTGCGGCGTGTGCGAGCCTGAATGCCCGGCCGAGGCGATCAAGCCCGACACGGAATCCGGCCTGGAGACGTGGTTGAAGCTAAATGCCGACCTGTCGAAGGGCTGGCCCAACATCACGCAGAAGAAGGATGCGCCACCCGACGCCAAGGACTGGGATGG
This sequence comes from uncultured Enterovirga sp., assembly GCA_964250725.1. Taxonomy (GTDB): domain Bacteria; phylum Pseudomonadota; class Alphaproteobacteria; order Rhizobiales; family Beijerinckiaceae; genus Enterovirga. Next base: position 17,680 of record CAXUHE010000064.1, read on the forward strand.
CAAGCCCGGCAAGGAGGCGATGATCTCGACGGCTCCGGGCGGGGGCGATTGAACTCTGGCGCCGTCGCGGCCCGGATGCTAGAGGGCTCCGGTCCGCGCGGCGACGCGTAGGAGTGTAGCTCAATTTGGTTAGAGCACCGGTCTCCAAAACCGGGGGTTGGGGGTTCGAGTCCCTCCACTCCTGCCAG
>CAXUHE010000065.1:0-13644 GCA_964250725.1 uncultured Enterovirga sp.
GTCTTCTCGATGGCGTTCTCCTGGTATGCCGGCCATTTCGGCAGCTACAACGAGACCTACGGGTCGCTCGGGGCCGTCATCGGCTTCATGACCTGGATGTGGCTCTCCGCGACCATCATCCTGGCGGGCGCCGAGCTCAACGCCGAGATCGAGCACCAGACCATCAAGGACACGACCGAGGGACCGGGACAGCCGCTCGGCACGCGTGGCGCGAAGATGGCGGACACGGTCGGTCGCGCGCGGGGGTGAGCGAGCGCGAATGAGCCCGAAACCTGGCGGAACCGCCCGCGCGGCGGTGCATTACCGAGGGGATCGATACGGGAGCGGATCGCGATGAGCCAGGAAGCACAGAGTGTGGCCGCGGAGGCCGAGAGCCTGGTGGACGACCTCGGATCGCGCGTGAAGGATGCCACCGCGAAGGCGGGCGACATCAAGTCCGGCGTCAAGGACCTCAAGGCCGACGCGACCGAACTGACGGGTCTCGCGTCCGATATCGCGAGCACGGCAGTGAGCCACGGCAAGCAGTTGCTGGACGCGGCGCGGGGCCAAGCCACCGGCTTCCTCGATCAGCGCAAGAACGATACCGCGCAGTCGATCTCCGACTTGGCGTCCTCGCTGCGCGACAGCGGCAAGACGTTCGAGGACCGGCCGAACATCCTGTCCTTCATGGGAAGCGCGGCGGACGGGCTGGAGCAGCTGGCGGACGGCATCCGCGACCGCAGCTTCGCGGAGATCTACGCGGACGCCGAGGATTTCGCGCGCCGCAAGCCCCTGGTTCTCGGCGCCGCCACGATCGCGGCCGGCTTCCTGCTCGCGCGGTTCATCAAGAGCTCCGCGGACGAACTGGCCGAGACGGCGAGCCGGACCGCCGAGGCTCGCGTGAAGACGGCGCGCAAGCGCGTCGACGCCGCGACCGGCGTCTGAGGAGAAGAGGCAGATGTCCGATCGTCAGGCGGCGAGCCTCCAGGGTCTCGTGGGAGACGCTCTGCGTGACGTCGCGGACCTCGCGCGTCAGGAATTCGCATTGTTCCGTACCGAGATGGCCGACAATGTCGGTACGGTGGCGAAAGGTGCGGCGATGTTCCTGGGCGCGGCCGTCTTCGCGGTCGCGTCCCTGATCTGGTTGACGCAGGCGCTGGTCTACGGGCTCGAGCTCGTCGTCCATTCGCGTTGGATCTCGGCCCTGATCGTCGGGGCGCTCCTCCTGATCATCGCGGGCGTGCTCGTGGTCGTCGGTCGGAACATGATCTCCGCGGCGTCGCTCGCTCCGACGCGTACGGTGAAGTCGCTGCGCCGCGACGGAGAGATCCTGAGCGAACGGATATCGGGGTGACATCGATGAGCGTGCACGTGATCGAGCAGGAAATCGTCGCGACGCGCTCGCGGCTGAACGATACGATCGACCGCATCCAGAGCAAGCTGACGCTCTCGGGGATCGTGGACGACGTCATGGGAACGGCCGGTATGCCGCGTGTCGAGGAGAGCCAGGACTACATCATGGGTCTCGTCCGGCGCCACCCGTTGCCGATCATGCTGGTGGCGGCCGGCGTCGGCTGGCTGGTCTACCGCATGAACCGCAGGCCGCACATCATCTACGACGGTGAGGACCTGATGGAGGTGCCCGTGATCACCGACGGTCAGGCGCGTGTCTACGATCCTGACCTGCCGACACGCCATCCCGGGGCCGATCTCGTGGATTCGACCCACAGGATCGCCGCACAGGCTTGAGGGCGTCTCCGTCGGGACCGGCGGACGACGATGAGTCGTTTATACAGGAGGTTCGCATGAACGAGGTCGAGAACCATTACGCGTCCGTAGGCGATACGCCGTCCAACCATGACGCGTCGGGATCATCGAAGCCGGCCGATGTCGCCAAGGCGGCGATCGACAACGCCGTTTCGGCCGCGAAGACGACGCTGAGGTCCGCCGCCGACACGGCGAGAGGTGCGGTGGATGACGTCCGCAAAGCGGCGGGCGAACATTATGGCCGCGCGTCCTCCGTCGCGTCCGGCCACTACGAGAACGTGTCGCGGACCGCCACCTATGCCCGCCGCCGCTCGGCGATCGAGCTCGGTCGCACGCGGCGCAACGTCGAAGGTTTCGTCGGCGAGAACCCGATCATGGTGGGCGTCGCGGGCCTTGCGGCGGGTCTCCTCATCGGTACGCTGCTCCCGCAGACGCGCCGCGAGAACCAGGCGCTCGGGCGCTACGCCGACGACGCGCGGGAGCAGGCCTTGCGCTACGCCCGCGAGTTGACCGAACAGGGCCGGCACTTCGTCGAGGAGGCACTCGACAGCCGCACGGCCAAAGACGGTCAGGCGGCATCCTGATCCACAGGATCGTGACACGTCCAGGACACGTCGAGTAACATAAGCTTAACCATAACGTTCGATCCTCGGGAGGTCACGGCCGCAAGGCGGGTACGACCTCCCGAAACGCACGAGTCCATCTCGCCGGATCGGGTCGCGTCCATCACCGCGTGGCCCGGGTGGAGCGACGAAGTGCGTATTCTGATCCTAGAGGACGATCCGCTGATCGCGCTCGATCTCCAATTGATCATCGAGGACGAAGGACACGAGGTGATCGGCCCGTGCGCTTCGCTCGCCGAGGCGCAGAGCCAGGCCGGACCCGGGATCGATCTCGCTCTCCTCGACATCGACCTTCCGGACGGCAAGAGCTTCGATCTCGCGGCCCGGTTGATCGGACGCGGTATCCCGGTCTCATTCGTGTCGGCCTCGATCCGCGCCGAGTTGCCGGCCCATCTCGGCCATGTCGCCTTCATCGCGAAGCCCTACCAGCACGCCGCCATCCGCAACTCATTGACTCTGGCCTGCTCGGTCGCCGGCTGAAACACGGGTACCTTTCGGAATTCCGTTTCAACGACCGGGCACGATGTTTAGAACGGCCGGGATGGTCCGACAGTCCGGCATACGCATCCTGCCCAGCGGCGACGCCGCCCTCGTGGTGGAGTTCGGCGACACGGTCGCCCCCGAGCTGAACGCCGCCGTCCTGGCGCTCGACGCCGCGCTCGCGGGCCGGCCAGGCATCGTCGAGGCGGTCCCGACGTATCGCTCGCTCCTGGTCCACTATGATCCGATGGCGACGACCACGGCCCAGATCTCCGACCTGGTGCACGCATCGCTCGCGTCGTCCAGGCAGGATACGGGCGCGCACCGGACATGGCGCATCCCGGTCGCCTACGGGGGCGAGCACGGGATCGACCTCGAGGCGACGGCCGCCACCCACGCCATCTCGCCGGACGAACTCGTGCGCCGCCACGCGGCCCCGACCTATCAGGTCTACATGCTGGGATTCCTGCCGGGTTTCGCCTATCTCGGCGGTCTCGACCCGTCGATCGCGATACCCCGCCGGACCGATCCACGCCTGAAGACGCCGCCCGGCACGATCTCGATCGGCGGCGTGCAGGCGCTCGTCGCCTCCATCGAGGCGCCGTCCGGCTGGCACCTTCTCGGACGCACGCCCGCGCGCAACTTCATGGCCTCGCGAGACCCCGTCGTGCTGCTCGCGCCCGGCGACCGCGTCCGCTTCGCGCCGATCGACGCGCGCGATTTCGCGGAGTTGGACAGGGCGGCCGCCGCCGGAGAGCCCGTGGCCGAGATCGTACCTTCGTGAGTACGCTCGTGATCGAGGCCTGCGGGCCCATGAGCGCGTTCCAGGATGCAGGTCGCTTCGGCCTGACGCGGCTCGGCGTGTCGCGCTCCGGCGCGATGGATCGGCTGGCGCTGGCGCAGGCGAACGCGCTGGTGGGAAACGCGACCGGCGCGGGCGCGATCGAGCTCGTGCTCGCGGGCGCGACCGTTGTGGTGGAGGACGGGCCGGCCCGGTTCGCGGTCGCTGGAGCCGAGACCAGGCTCGGTCTCGACGGAACGGCTCTGCCGGCGAACACGTCCGTCACGTTGCAGCCAGGCCAGCGGCTCGTCGTCGGTCCGGCGCGGACGGGCGTCTTCGCTTATCTCGCGGCGTCGGGCGGCTACGACGTCGCGCCGGCGCTCGGCAGCGTCTCGCTCCAGCCGCGCGGCGCGATCGGCGGGCTCGGCGGCCGGGCGCTCCGCCCGGGCGACCGCATCCCGCTCGCCGGCCAGGTCCCGGACGGCCCGGACGTCACGCTGGATGCCCTCCCGCTGGACCGCGACGCCGAGATCCGGGTCGTGCTCGGCCCCCAGGCGGATTACTTCGACGAGGCCGGGATCGCCATCTTCCTGTCTACGCCCTGGACGGTCTCGGCTGAGGCCGACCGGATGGGCTATCGCCTCGCCGGGCCGGCGCTCGCGCATCCGCGCGGCTACAACATCGTGTCGGACGGCATCGTGTCGGGATCGATCCAGGTGCCGGGCGCGGGTCGGCCGATCGTCATGATGGCGGACCACCAGACGACGGGCGGCTACCCGAAGATCGCGACCGTGATCTCCTGCGACCTGCGCCTCGTCGCGCAGCGCCGCCCGGGCGACGTGCTGCGCTTCCGCGCGGTGTCGGTCGAGGACGCGGAGGCGGCGTTCCGCGAGCGGGCGGAGCTGATCGCGTCGCTCGCGGATCGCGCGCGTCCGGTCCGGCGCGGGCTGCCGGATTGCGAGACGCTGCTGGCGCTCAACCTTGCAGGCGAGGCGACAGACGCTCTGGCGCCGGCCGATCTCTGATCGGCGGCCCGATCTCTGATCGGCGGCCCGATCTCTGATCGGCGGCCCGATCTTTCGTGGAGGCGAAGCACAAGAACCTCGCCTCCGCGGGCCTCGCGCGCTATCTCGAACGCAACGCGGTCCGGAAGGCCGCCGCCTGACCATCGACCATCGCAGGAGCATTCCCATGTCGCGCATCGTCTACGTGAACGGGGAGTTCCTCCCCTTCGAGGAGGCCAAGCTCCCCATCATGGAGCGCGGCTTCCTGTTCGCGGACGGGATCTACGAGGTCGCGGCCGTGCTCGACGGGCGGCTCGTCGACAACGAGGCGCATCTGGCGCGACTCGACCGCTCGCTCTCCGAGATCCGCATACCGAACCCGCACGCGATGCCCGAGTGGCGCAAGCTGGAGGAGGAGCTCGTCGCCCGCAACGATGTCCGCGAAGGGCTCGTCTACATGCAGGTGACGCGCGGCGTGGCAGAGCGCGATTTCGGCTTCCCGACCGCGTCCGAGCCGACCGTCGTGATGTTCACGCAGACGAAGAACCTGACGAACTCGCCCCAGGCCGAGACCGGCATCGCGGTCGTGACCGTGCCGGACCTGCGCTGGAAGCGCCGCGACATCAAGTCGGTGGCGCTCCTCGCCCAGGTCCTGGCGAAGCAGGCCGCCGTCGATGCCGGGGTCGGGGAGGCCTGGATGGTGGAGGACGGCTTCGTGACGGAAGGCTCGTCGTCGACTGCCTTCATCATCTCGCCGGGCCGCCGCCTCGTCACGCGCCCGCTCTCCAACGCGGTCCTGCCCGGCATCACCCGGGTCGCGGTCATGCGGCTCGCGGCCGAGGAGGGCCTGTGGGTCGACGAGCGGCTCTTCTCGGTCGCGGAGGCCGAGACCGCCGAGGAGGCCTTCATCACCAGCGCGTCGAGCTTCGTGATGCCGGTCGTGGCTCTCGACGGGAAGCCGATCGGCACGGGCGAGCCCGGCCCGATGACGCGCCGGCTGCGCGAACTCTACATGGAGGTCGCGCGCGAGCCCGTGGCGGAGGCTGCCTGAGGCGTCCGACCCTCGGCGGGAACCGCCCTTCCGGGGCCGGGTTGAGTCTCCTCGGATATCAGGAGAGCCTCATGGCTACCACCACTTGGACGATCGCGGGCGTGGCGCTGGCCTGCACGCTGTCGTCGGTCGCGATGGCCCAGTCGTCCGCGCCGGCGCAGACCGTGCCGAACATGGCCGCGCCCTCGACGACCGTACCCGAGAAGGTCGGGCCGGACGCCACCGGATCGACCACCAACCTCAGCGAGAAGCTGAACCGCAGCGACGGCGTCATCACGCCGCCGGCCGGCGTCGATTCGGGCATGGCGACGCGTGCGCCCGCCGCGAACACGGGCTCGATGCCGGTCATCACGCCGCCCGGCGGACCGGGCGGCAACCCGTCGATCCAGCCGAAATAGGCCGCCTCAGACCGACCGGATCGCCCCGCCGTCGATCCGGATCGTACTGCCCGTCACGTAGCTCGCGCGCTCCGACGCGATGAAGCACGCGACGTCGGCGAATTCCTGTACCCGGCCGTAGCGTGCGGCCGGGATCGTGGCGCGGGCCGCCGCTTGGACGTCGTGCATCGACTTGTTGTCGCGCTTCGCCGCGACGGCGTCGAGTTCGGCGACGCGGTCCGTCTCGATGCGGCCCGGCAGCAGCATGTTCACGGTGATGCCGGACGACGCGACCTCCCCGGCCAGCGTCTTCGCCCAACCGACAAGCGAAGATCGCAACGCGTTCGACATGACGAGGTTGGGGATCGGCTGCACGACGCCCGAGGACGCGACGATCAGGATGCGCCCGAAGCCGGCTTCCCGCATGGGCGGGATGACGAGATCCGCGAGCGTGAAGATCGGCAGCACCATCGCCTCGAATTGCGGCACCCAGGCGTCCGGCTTGACGGAGGTCGGCGTCCCGGGCGGCGGACCCCCTGTATTCGCAACGAGAATATCGATCGGGCCGCCGAGCGCCGCGACTGCGCGCGCGTGGACCTGTGCCGCCTCGCTCTTCAGGTCCGCCACGATGTAGGCGGCGTGCCCCGCTCCGCGGGCGTTGATGGCGTCCGCGGCAGCCTTCAGCTTGTCCTCGCTGCGGGCGGTGAGGACGACGCCCGCGCCCTCGGCCGCCAGCGCTTCCGCGATGCCGCGACCGATGCCGCGGCTCGACGCGAGCACGAGTGCCCGCTTGCCGCGCAATCCGAGATCCATGACCGTCTCCTGCCTGTTCAGGAGGGGCGCTTATCCCGCCCGTCCGTCCTCCGCAATGATGGGGTCACAGGCCCGTGCCCTCGTCGGTCGCCATGAGCGCGTCCGCGAGTTCGTCCATCCGGCGCCGGAGGTCGGCGTTCTCGGCCGCCATCGCGGCATCCGGCGACCCGCGCCGGGTGATGCGGCCGACGAGCAGCCCGGCCGCGAAGGCTGCCGACGCGACGATGACGGTCACGAGAGGCCAGGACACGTGATCGGTCAGAACGGGTTCCAGGTCGGCGCGTCCGTGAATTTGAGGTAGCCGAGGCTGACCCCCAGCCGCAGCCCGACGCCGGAACGGATCGGCACGATGACGGTGTCGTCGGCGCGCGCGGCGGTGAGTCCGAAGCCCGCGATGAAATACGCCGAGCCGTCGATCTCGAGGAACCGTTTGTAGAGGTCCGGCACGCCCCGAAGATTGTAGACGAGCATCATGTTGCGGGCGCCCTCGCCCCCGACGTCGAAGCCGAGGCTCGGGCCCTGCCAGAACACACGCTGCCCACGGCCGCGCGCCCGATAGATCTGGCCCTCGCCGTAGCGGAGCCCCCCGAAGAACGCGCCGGAGCCTTCCTGGCCGAGGATGTAGCCGTCCGGCTCGCCCCAGCGGCGCAGGGCCTCCTCAAGCGTCAGCGCGAGGCCGCGCGACACGTTGCCGAAGAAGCGGTGACCCGAGTCGAGGAGCTCGCCTCGCGAGTAGGTGCTGCGCTCGCCGGGCATCGGCGGCTTCTCGCGCGCGGCGAGCGCCGGCAGCGGCGCCGCGGCGAGTGCCAGACCTCCCGCAAGGTCTCGGATGAAGGCGCGACGGTCCATGTTCGTGTCCCTTGTCTCCCGCGACGGCTTGCGTTTACCGCTTGTTCGGCGACGTGGCCGACAAGACGGGCCAAGATCCCGCACGGGGAGAACCGGCGGATCGTGTCCTGTCACGGTTAAAGATGTCTCAATTCGGTCGACAGCTCTGCCTGCGAGCCGCGGCATCGCTCCTCGGGCTGATCTCGGCCGGGCCGAGGGCCGAGGATGTCGGGCTGCTGCCGTCGCCGCTCGGCCTCTCCGCGCTCTACGCGTCGGACGGGAGGTCGGGCCTCGGGCTGGCGGGCTACGACCCGCTGAGCTTCTGGCTCGACGCCCAGCCCCGCCCGGGCGACCCGGCGCTCGAGCTCGCCTGGGGCGGGTTCGCGTGGCGCTTCGTGGGCGAGGCGAACCGCGCCGCCTTCCGGCGCGACCCGGCGGCGTTCCTGCCCCGGTTCGGCGGCTACGACGCGGTCGGGATCGCCGGGGGCCGGATCGCGCGCGCGGATCCGACCATCTTCCTCGTGCGCGATGATCGGCTCTACCTGTTCAGGACCCCGGACGCGCGGGCGCTCTTCGAGGCGCATCCCGATCTGGCGGAGGCCGCCGAGGCACGCTGGCCCGCGCTTCAGGCCGGGCTCGTCAAGGATTAATCCGGGAAACGGATCCGGGGCGCGAGCGCGGCGTCGCCCATCGCGGCGAACGGGCCGTTGAGGTAGCGGCGGCCCGCCTGGCCGTATCGCGGCGGTCGTCCCGAGGCGTCGACCACGAGGCCGCCCGCCATCGTGACGACGTGATCGCCCGCCGCCGTGTCCCACTCCATCGTGGGACCGAACCGCAGATAGAGGTCCGCCTCGCCGGACGCGATCAGGCCGAATTTCAGCGCCGAGGATGCCGAGCGTCGCCGGGCCACTGGAAGCGTCGCGAGGCAGGCTTCCGTCGCGTGGTCGCCGTGACGACGCGACACCAGCGCCACGACCCCGTCGGCCGGCGCCGGCCGAGCCTGCGCGGGTGCCCAGTCCGGCTCGTTCCCGGCATCCTCGATGGCGGCCACGCGGGTCTCGCGGCCCGCGATCCAGACCCGCCCCGGGGCCGCGAGCGCGGCCGCGATCGGACGGGACCCCGACACCAGCGCGATGTTGACCGAGTATTCGTCCGAGCCCGCGAGGTAGTCCCGCGTGCCATCGAGGGGGTCGACCAGGACAAAGAGCTCGGCCCCGCCCCGGTCGACGACGCTCTCCTCGGCCACCACCGGGATATCGGGCCAGGTCTCACGAAGAGCCTGGACGATCAGCCGCTCGGACGCACGGTCCGCGTCGCTCGCGGGGGATCCGTCGTCCTTCGCGGCCTCGCCGGCGCTCCGATCCGCGATGCCGGCGAGCAGCCGCACGGCCGCGATCGCGATGCGGCCGAGGATCGGCGCGGCGTCGTCGGGATGGGGAACGCGGCTCGTCATGCGAAGGACCCGGGCGATCGGTGAAAGCGGGCAGGCGCTCCTGCTTTCCAACCCGCATTCCGGCGTTTATCGGAGGCGTCGCCACGATGCGAGTCGTGCGCGTCCAGCCGCACGGAACTCCTTCATGGCCATGGTCACCCTCGACGCGCTCGACCTGTCGGCGCTCTTGTGCTCGCGCGTCTGCCACGACGTGATCTCGCCGGTCGGCGCCATCGTGAACGGGCTCGAGGTGCTGGAGGAGGACGACTCGGCCTCCATGCACGATTTCGCGCTCGACCTCATCCGCAAGAGCGCGCAGCAGGCCTCGGCGCGGCTGCAATTCGCGCGGCTCGCCTTCGGGGCGGCGGGCTCGGCCGGGGCGGCGATCGACCTCGGCGACGCGGAGAACGTCGCGCGCGGCATGTTCCAGGACGAGAAGACGACGCTGTCCTGGACCGCCCCGCGGGCGCTCATGCCCAAGAACCGCGTCAAGCTCCTGCTCAATCTCGTCATGCTCGCGACGGCCGCGATCCCGCGCGGTGGTGCCATCCACGTCGAGGTGGCTGGCGAGGAGGGCGGGACGTCGTTCACCCTGACCTCGAAGGGGATCAACGCGCGCATCCCGCCCCATTCGGAGGATCTCCTGGCGGGCGAGCCCGAGAGCGGCACTGTGGACGCGCACGCGATCCAGATCTTCTACACCGGCCTCGTGGCGCGGGCCGCCGAGATGGCGATCGCGATGTCGATCGACGGCGACGTCGTGACCGTCAGGGCGGTCGTCCAGCCCTAGGGGCTTTTCGGGCAGGGTGCACGGCCTCGGCCCCGCGGTGACATGATTTCGATCACGGCGGCTCCCAGACTAAACCGAACGTAAAGGCAATCGGCCCAAGGTCTCCCGGCACATCCCGCGTTGCGTCGAGCCTGTGATCGTCATGGACGATCTTCTCCGTGAATTCCTGATCGAGACCGGCGAGCATCTCGACACGGTGGACGTCGAGCTCGTCCGTTTCGAGCGCGAGCCCGGCGACCGCGACATCCTGCGCAACATCTTCCGCCTGGTGCACACGATCAAGGGAACCTGCGGCTTCCTCGGCCTGCCACGGCTGGAAGCGCTGGCGCACGCGGCCGAGACCCTCATGGAGGGCGTACGCGACGAGACCATCGTGGCGGCCGATTGTGTGACGCTGATCCTGGCGACGGTCGACCGGCTGAAGCTCATCCTCTCCGAGCTGGAGCGCTTGCAGGCCGAGCCGGAGGGGTCCGACCAGGACCTGATCGGCGAGCTTCACCGCGCCGCGACGACGTCGCCAGCCTCCGCGGGGCCGGACCCGTCGGCTCGGTCGCCCTCCGTTCCGCCCCGCATCGAGGCGGCCGTTGCTCCCCCGGTCGTGACGGCGCAGACGGGCGCGTCGCCACCGCACGGGGAGGCGAGCGGCCAGGGCGGGAGCGTGCAGACCCAGACGGTCCGCGTCGGGATCGACACGCTCGACCACCTGATGACGATGGTGTCCGAACTCGTCCTCACCCGCAACCAGCTCCTCGACCACGCGCGTCGCCACGGCGGGACGGAGACGCTGCAAGCCCCCCTGCAGCGGCTGTCGAACGTCACGGCCGAGCTGCAGGACGGCGTCATGAAGACGCGCATGCACCCGATCGGCAGCGCGTGGGCGAAGCTGCCGCGCCTCGTGCGCGACCTCACGCGCGAGCTCGGCAAGCCGATCGAACTCGTCATGACGGGCGCCGAGACCGAGCTCGACCGCCAGATCCTGGAGGTGGTGCGCGACCCGCTCACCCATCTCATCCGCAACGCGGCCGATCACGGCCTCGAGGATGCGGCCACGCGCGTCGCGGCCGGCAAGCCCGCCTGCGGCACCATCCGGCTGCACGCGCTCAACGAGAGCGGAGCGATCACGATCGAGATTACCGACGACGGGCGGGGCCTCGATTTCGCGGCGATCGGCCGGCAGGCGGTCGCGCGCGGCCTCGTGGCGGCGGCCGAGATCGGCCGGCTCGGCGAGCGCGAACTCGCGGAGCTGATCTTCGAGCCCGGCTTCTCGACCTCCGGCTCGGTCAGCGCGGTATCGGGGCGCGGCGTCGGCATGGACGTCGTGCGTACGAACATCATGAAGGTCGGCGGCACGATCGAGACCGTGTCGGAGCCGGGCCGCGGCACGCTCTTCCGGATCAAGATTCCGCTGACGCTCGCGATCGTGACGGCGCTGATCGTCGAGATCGGCGGCCAGCGCTTCGCGCTCCCGCAGGTCTGCGTCGAGGAGGTGGTGCGCGCGGCTCCCGGGACCGACCACGCGATCCGACGCGTCAACGGGACGGCGCTGCTGCGGCTGCGCGGGAGCGTGCTGCCGGTCATCGATGTCGCCGAACTCCTGCGGCTCCCGAAACCCGCAGAGGCCGATCGCGGCTACGTGCTCGTCACGAAGATTGGGCAGCAGAGGGTCGGGCTGTTCGTCTCGTCGGTGATCGATTCCGAGGAGATCGTCGTGAAGCCGATGTCCGCGAAGCTGCGCGACATCGAGATCTTCGCCGGATACACGATCCTGGGCGACGGCGCGGTCGTGCTCATCGTCGATCCGAACGCGCTCGGCCGCCGCGTCGGGCAGGACATCATGCGCAATGCCGACCTCGAGCGGGAGTCATGCGCCGTCCCGGCCGAGCTCGACACGATCACGCTCCTCGTCATGCGCGCGCGGGATCTCGGGATGCGGGCCGTGCCCCTTTCCCTCGTCACGCGTCTCGAAGAGGTCGACGCTGGGGCGATCGAGTGGCTGGGCCAGCGCCCGATGCTGCAATACCACGGCCGCCTCATTCCCATCGTGTATCTCGACGATGACGCGGTCCCGCCGCGGTCGGGGCCGCAATCCCTCGTGATCGTGGCGGACGGCGAGCGCGTCATGGGGCTCGCGGTGCATGAGATCGTGGACATCGTGGACGTCGCGCTCGAGATCGAGCCCGTGGCATCCCGGCCGGACCTCGTCGGCTCCGCAATCGTGCGCGGTCGCGCGACCGAGATCGTCGACATCGCCGCCTATCTGCCGCGCGCCCACGGCGATTGGGTCGTGCTCTCGGACCGGGCGCAGGCGGCCGGGACGGTCCTGCTCGTCGACGACAACCCGTTCTTCCTGGCGCTTCTCGGCCCCGTCCTCAAGACGGCGGGCTTCAAGGTCCGGCCCGCATCCGGGTGCGACGAGGCGCTCCGCGCCCTGTCCGAGGGCGGGCCGGTCGACGCGGTCGTGACCGATCTCGACCTCGCTGGACGGACCGGGCTCGACCTCGTCGAGGAGATCCGTCGGCGCCCGGGTGGGGCGGACCTGCCGGTCGTCGCGCTCTCGTCCGGCGCGGACGACGCCACCCTCGAGCGCGCGCGGGCGCTCGGCATCTACGACGTCGTGGCCAAGTTCGACCGCAGCGGCCTCGTCGCGGCGCTCGGCGAGGCCCGCATGGCATGGGCAGAGGCCGCGTGAGCGCGTTCGAGGCCACGCCGGTCGCCCCGCCACCCGTCGCCCCGCCGCCAGTGGCCGCGCCGCGCGTGGCCGCGCCCGGCGAGACCACCGACTACGTGACCTTCACGGTTGCCGACCAGCTCTTCGGCCTGCCGATCCGGGCCGTGCACGACGTCCTCACGCTCCCCGAGCTGACGCCGGTCCCGCTCGCACGCCCGGATTTCGCGGGCCTCGTCAACATGCGCGGACGGGTCGTGACCGCGATCGACCTGCGCTCGCGCCTCGGTCTTCCGGGCGCCGCCGCGCGTCCCGGCCGCATGGCGATCGGGATCGAGGCCGGGGCGGACTCCTTCGGCCTCATCGTCGATACCATCGGGGAGATCGTGCGGGTCGACACCCGTGCCCAGGAGGTCGCCGTGCATCTGGGCGACGTCTGGACCAGCCTGTCCAGCGGCATCCACCGCGTCGGCGACGCGTTCCTCGTCGTCCTCGACCTCGCGGCCGTGCTGGATATCGGCCCCCCCGAACTCGACACGCCAACCCACCCCAGGATCAGGGTCACATGAAACATTGCCTCATCGTCGACGATTCCGCGGTCATCCGGAAGGTCGCGCGCCGCATCATGGAGAGCCTGGCGCTCAGGACCAGCGAGGCCGAGGACGGCGAGCAGGCGCTCGTCGCGTGTCGCGCCGAGATGCCGGACGCCGTCCTGCTCGACTGGAACATGCCCGTCATGGACGGCTACGAGTTCCTGAAGGCGCTGCGCCTCATGCCGGGCGGAAAGGCCCCGAAGGTCGTCTTCTGCACGACCGAGAACGACGTGGCCCATATCGCGCGCGCTATTCACGCGGGTGCGGACGAGTACGTCATGAAACCTTTCGACCGGGCTATCATGACCGAGAAGCTGCAGGAGATCGGTCTCGTCTGATCGGTCGTCTTCACGGCCCCCCGGGGCGTCCGTGCCTCGTCACCGCCTCCAGCGCCGCGCTCGCCCGCGAAGCCGGCCGACCATGCTCCAGCGGGACCCGTCGATGTTGATCACGTCCTCTCC
>CAXUHE010000065.1:13654-17731 GCA_964250725.1 uncultured Enterovirga sp.
GCTCAAGCGCACCCGCATCCAGCGTCGCCGCGCGACCCCGTGTGCTGGTGGTGGACGATTCCGCTGTCATCCGCGGCCTGATCGGCCACTGGATCACGGCTGCCGAGGGTCTCGATCTCGCGGGCCAGGCCCGCAACGGGCAGGTCGCGCTCGACATGCTCGACGAGGCCCGGCCCGATATCGTGCTCCTCGATCTCGACATGCCGGAACTCGACGGGCTGGCGTCGCTGCCGCTGCTCCTCCAGCGCCGGCCGGGATTGTCGGTCGTGATCGTGTCGACCACGACCCGGAGCAACGCCTCCTTGTGCATGCGCTGCCTGGCGTTGGGCGCGGTCGAGATCCTGCCGAAGCCCGCGACCCACCGCGAGACCGCGACCGCGCAGGGCTTCCGCGAACTCCTGATCGCGACACTCGCGGCGCTGGGCATCCGCCACCGTGCCGAGCCGTCCGCGATCCCGACGCCGCGCGCCGGGCCCCGCCCGTCGCCCACCCCGGTCTCGCCCCGCGTCCTGGCGTCGGAGGCCCATCACTGCTCGGACCCCCGCGCGAGACCTGCCCGCTCAGGGCCGCCCGTCTTCGGGCCGCCCGTGTCCCTGCCGCGCCGCGAAACGCCCGTTCTGTTCGCCGCCAAGGCTCTCTCGCGCTGCATCGTCATCGGCGCGTCCACCGGCGGTCCGCGCGCGATCGAAGAGGTCCTCACCGGTCTCGGCCGCATCTCGCCGCGCTTGCCGATCCTCGTCGTCCAGCACATGCCGCCCGTCTTCACCGCGGCCTTCGCCGAGCACCTGGCGGACGCCACGGGGCTGGCGGTCGCGGAGGCGGTGGACGGGGACGAGGTCTCGCCCGGGCGGATCTACGTGGCGCCGGGCGGCCGGCACATGGGCCTGTCGGACGAGGGGCCGAGGGTCACGATCCGGCTCGACGACGGCGCGCCCGTGCTGCACGCGAAACCCGCGATCGACGTCCTGATGCGCGACGCCGCCCGCATCTTCGGGACGCGCTGTCTCGCGGCGGTGCTGACCGGCATGGGCCATGACGGCACGGAGGGCGCGCGCGCCATCTCGGCGGCCGGAGGCGCGGTCCTCGTTCAGGACCAGTCCAGCAGCACGATCTGGGGCATGCCCGGCAGCATCGTGAAGGCGGGGCTCGCGCGAGAGGTGGTGGCGCTCGACGGGATGGCCGGCGCGATCCAGGCCCATCTCGGCCGGTTCGCCGCATGACCGAGGCGTCCTTCCAGTTCCTGCGCGAGTTCCTGAAGGCGAGGTCGGGCCTCAACCTCGCGATCGACAAGCGCTACCTCGTGGAGAGCCGCCTCGCGCCGCTCGCACGAACGTTCGGGTTCGCCTCGCTGGACGCCCTCGCGGCGCTCCTGCACGCCGACGCGACGCCCGGGCTCGCCCAATCCGTCCTCGACGCGATGGCGACGCACGAGACGAGCTTCTTCCGCGACCGCGTGCCCTTCGAGAGCTTCCGCACGATCGTGCTGCCGCGGCTGCTCGCGGCGCGGCGCGGGACGCGGCGCCTGCGGATCTGGTCCGCCGCCGCGTCGACCGGGCAGGAAGCCTACTCGCTCGCCATGATCCTCGCCGAGGTGGAGCCGGCCCTCGCCGATTGGCGGGTCGAGATCGTGGCGACCGACATGTCGTCGGCCGCGCTCGCGCGTGGACAGGCCGGGATCTACTCGCAGTTCGAGGTGCAGCGCGGACTCCCGATCAAGGCGCTGCTCCGGCATTTCACCCAGACGGGCGAAGATTGGACGATCGGCCCGGACCTGCGCGCCGCCATCCAATGGCGCGCCGCGAACCTGCTCGGGGACCTACGGGGGCTCGGCCGGTTCGACGTCGTGTTCTGCCGAAACATCCTGATCTATCTCGACCAGACCGCCAAGGCCGAGCTCCTGGGCAAGATGTCGGACGCGCTCGCGCCGGACGGCGCGCTATGCCTCGGCTCGACCGAGTTCGTGGCCGGCTGCCCCTTCACGCCCGACCCGCAGGCGCCCGGCTTCCATGTTTCGACAGCGGCAATGGTCGAGCGGCTTCAGGCGACGGGCTGACCCGACGGCCGGGTGGGGCGGCCAGGAGGACCGAATTGCTCGATCCTGCTTGCCAACATTTCCAGGGCTGCGCGTATGACGCCGAGCGCGGTCCACCTCTCCCCGAGGGAGAGAGCCTGCTCTCGGGCCCGGCAAAGCCCCACGAGGGGAGGAGCGCGTCGGCCTATGCCGGACGGTTCAAGCAATCGTATGAAGGCCACCGGTCTGGCGCAGCGCCTCGCCCAGCACCATCGCGGCCGCGACCGCAACGTTGAGGGACCGCAGGCCCGCCCTCATGGGGATCGTCACGCGCGCATCCGCGACCCTGTGTACCTCGTCCGGCACGCCGGCCGATTCGCGCCCGACCATCAGCGTGTCCGAGGGGCCGAACGCGAAATCCGCGTAGGCGATCGCGCCCTGGGTGGTGAGCAGCACGAGCCGCGATCCGGACGCGGTCCGCGCCTTTTGGAACTCCTCGAAGGAGGCGTGCCGCGTGAGGTCGAGATGCGCCAGGTAGTCGAGGCCGGCGCGGCGCAGGTTGCGGTCGGAGGCATCGAAGCCCGCCGGCTCGACGAGGTCGAGCGCCACGCCGAGGCAGGCCGCCATACGCATGATCGTGCCGGCATTCTGCGGGATGTCCGGCTGGTAGAGCGCGAGCCGCACCGGCTCGTCCTAAATCAGCGCGGCGGGATGCGCGGGACCGGGCCTGCGTGCCGCGACGCGTCGGGTATCGGGCGCACGCTGTAATCGCCGGGCGTGAGGTCGATCACGCCGTCCGGGCGGCGCGCGGCCGGCTGCACGGGCGGGCGACGCCCGACCACCCGGTCGAGGATCCACGGCACCGCCAGGATCGCGAGCGACACGAAGCCCCACACGACGAGCACGATCGACGTCGACAGGCCGTGCAGCCAGCTGAACAGCGTGAAGATCTGCTCGACGGTCTCGGGATCGGACGAGAACATGTCCGCGTTGCGCATCGCCACGCTGCCGAGCACGTCCACGAACAGGTAGCCGACGGCCGCGAAGAGCGACCAGACCGCGACTGCGACCCAGCCGGCGAACCAGACGAGGCGCGTCACGGGCGAACGACCCGGTACTCGGCGTCGATGACCGTGCCGCCCCGCGTCGCCGCGGTTGCCTGCGTCGGCAGCGTGACGCCCTCCTTCGCCAGGTGCTCGCGCACGATCTTCAGGTTGCGCCGGTTCGCCTTGAACATCACGTCCGCGACGTCGCCCACGAACGGCACGATCCCGATCGCGGTGTCGACGGCGACGTTGCCCATCATGCGGGCGATCTTCCAGCGGGGCAGGCCGAGCTGGCGCGCCTCCCAGATGATGTAGCTCGAGAGCACGGCCGAGATCAGGTCGCCCACGACCGGCACGAGGCCGATGATGCCGTCGAGGCCGAAGCGGATGCGGGTGCCGGGCACCACGAACGCGTTGTCGAGAAGCCGCGACAGGGCGTCGAGCCGCGCCAGCGTCTCCGCCCGGCCGGGACCCGTCGCCCGGATCGCCGCGAACACCTCGCCCGCCGACATCGCCATCGTGCCTCTCCCGTACGGGCCGCCCGTGCACATTACGGCCGGACCTGCGGCGATGATGTGGCCCCGGCTCCCGGTCGCCGCAAGCGCCGCACATGTCAGGCTGGCGCTCCCGCTGGACGACCTCGGGAGCGACCCGTTCGACGCGGACTCGCCGACGGCTCCGCGACCGATGCCGATCTGGAACCGGCCTGTTGATCGCGCGAGACGGCGCTTGCCGGTCAAGCGGCGGGGCGCGAGGATCACCCCGCATTCGCCGAGGGAGCACCACGATGCCGCGCCTGTTCACCGGCCTGGAGATCCCCGCGGAGATCGGGGCGGAGCTCGCCCTCATGCGGGGCGGGCTCGTGGGCGCACGCTGGATCGATCCTGCGAACTACCACATCACGCTGCGCTTCGTCGGCGACGTCGACCGGGCGACGGCACGCGACATCGCGACCGCCTTGGGCGAGAGCCGCGCACGGCCGGCCCTGACGGTCACGCTCGACGCGCTGACGGCCTTCGG
>CAXUHE010000066.1:0-17668 GCA_964250725.1 uncultured Enterovirga sp.
GGGTGCTCTACGATTTCGGCCTGCCGATGGGCCCCTTCGCGATGAGCGACCTCGCGGGGCTCGATATCGGCTGGTCGCGCGAGACCTCGAAGGGCGAGACGCTGCGCGAGAAGCTCTGCGAGATGGACCGGCGCGGACAGAAGACGGGCGCGGGCTTCTACGATTACGACGCCGCCCGCAAGGCGAACCCGTCGCCGCTCGTGGAGCAGCTCGTGCTGGAGCACTCGGAGGCCAAGGGCATTACCCGCCGGGCCATCCCGGACGACGAGATCCTGGAGCGTCTCGTCTACCCGATGATCAACGAGGGCGCGAAGATCCTGGAAGAGGGCAAGGCCCTGCGTGCCTCCGACGTCGATATGGTTTGGATCACCGGCTACGGCTGGCCCGTCTACCGCGGCGGCCCGATGTTCTACGCCGACACGGTCGGGCTGCCGAAGGTGCTGGCGAAGCTGGAGGAGTTCGAGGCGAAGGACGGCCCCGAGTTCAAGCCCGCCGCCCTGCTGCGCACGCTCGCGGGCGAGGGCAGGGGCTTCACCGGGACGTGATCCCGAGTCAGCCGCCCTGCACGGAACGGTGCTTGGTGGAGACCGCGAGTTCGGGCGGCAAGACGCGCCGGATCTCGACAGGCAGCGATCTGCGTCCCAGCGACCGCTTGACGAGGGCCGTCGCGCTCGTCACGCCGCCGCACGCTTCAGCTTGCAGACGGCCGCGCGGTCGCGCGTCCCGACATGCGCGTCGAGCAGGCAGGTCAGCGCGCGCCCCGCCGCCTCGCCGACCTCCGCCCTGCGGGTCACGAGCGCGGCCACGATAGCCCCGTCCACGATGAGACCCACCTGATGCGACAGGTCGCCCGCATCCGCCGCACCGGCCTGCGACAGGAGCGCCTCGATCCGGTCGAGCACGGCCCGCTTGTGATCGAGCGCGAGCTTGCGCATGCGGTCGTCGTCCTTGTCGTGCTCGCCGACCGCGTTGATGAAGGGACATCCGTAGAAACGCCCGCCGCCGAACCACTCCGTCAGGAGCGGCATGATGCGCTCCAGCCGCTCGCGCGCCGTGGCGTCGCCCGCGTCAAGGCCGCCCAGGAACCAGTCGCGCCACGCCCGGCCTTCGCGGTCGAGGACGGCCTCGACCAGCGCCTCCTTGGAGCCGAACAGCTTGTAGAGCGTCGTCTTGGCGGTCCCGGCCGCCTCCACGATCGCGTCGACCCCGACCGCGTGGAACCCGCGTCGGCAGAACAGCTCGGTCGCGGCGCCGAGAAGACGCTCGCGGGGTGTCGTGTCCGACATCGTCAGCTCGAGACGTTGCGTGTCATCCTTCGCAGGTCATGAAGCCGTTCACATGCACGTACAAGCGCACTCTGCCCAAATCGTCCTCGTGTGCCGCTTATTTCCGCGACGATCGCACCCGCTTTATGCCGCAAGCCGCTTGAGCTTGTGCGCGTAGGACGGCAATGTAAGGACAGGAAACAGAACGGTCGGTTTCCAGCCGCCGTCCTGAGGAGAGACGCTTGAGCACAGTCGCATTGAAGACCCCCGCGCTGAAAACCCCCATGCAGCCGCAGACCGCGATGACGGGATGCCTCGCGCCGATCGACAAGGCCGGCCTCGACGACCTGATCGCGAAGGGCAAGGCGGACCCGACGGTCATCAAGACGCTGAAGTGCAGGACGGTCGCGGAGGGCCGCTTCCGCCACCTCAACTTCATCCGCACCCTCGATCCCTACATCGTGGACGAGCCGCCGGGCCTCCTCGGCGACGACACGGCCCCGAATCCGTCCGAGGCCTCGCTCGCAGCGCTCGGGTCATGCCTCGCGGTCGGCATCCACGCGAACGCGGTCGCGCGCGGGATGACGGTCTACAAGCTCGAGATCGAGCTCGAGGGCGACCTCAACATCACGGGCGTGTGGGGCACGGGCGACCTCGGCGAGAAGCCGGTCGGCTTCACCGACGTGCGCGCCAAGGTGACTTTCGAGGCCGACCGCTCCAAGGAGGAGATCGAGGCCTTGCTCGACCATTGCAAGAAATGGTCGCCGGTCGCGAACACCTTCACGCGGCCCGTGAACCTCGACGTCACGCTCGCCTGATCCCGCCTCGACATCGACGAGCACCCGCATGTCCGCAGCACTCGCGTTCACGACACACGGCGACGACACGGAGGGCGACATGCTCGCGGCGGTGCGCGACGTGGTGCGGCGCGACCTCGTCCCGATCGTGGGCGAGATCGACCGGGACGGCGTCTACCCCGAGGCCGCGATGCGGGCGCTCGGCCGGGCCGGCGCGTACGGCCGGCACCTGCCCGGATATGGCGGGGGCGAGCCGGACCTGACGGCTGCGTTCCGCGCCATCGCGGCGGCGGGCGAGTATTGCCTGTCGACCTCGTTCTGCATGTGGTGCCAGGACGCCTTCGCCTGGTACGTCTGGGCGTCCGACAACGCGTCCCTGAAGGCGCGGCTCGGCGACAGGGTCGCGACCGGCGAGATCCTGGGCGGCACCGGCCTGTCCAATCCGATGAAGACCTTCTTCGGCATCGAGACGATGCGGCTGAAAGGGCGTCGGGTCGAGGGCGGATACCTTGTCAAGGGTGCGCTCCCCTGGGTGTCCAACCTCGGGCCCGACCACTGGTTCGGCGGCGTGTTCGAGCGCGAGGACGGCCGCCCGGTCATGACCCTCATCTCCTGTGCCGGGCCGGGCGTGAAGCTCGTCGACGGCGGGACCTTCGTGGCGCTCGACGGTACGCGAACCTACGGCATCCAGCTTCGCGACGCGTTCATCCCGGACACGGACATCCTGGCCGACCCGGCCGAGGCCTATGTCAAGCGCATCCGGCTCGGCTTCGTGCTGATGCAGGTCGGGATGGGCCTCGGGCTCGCGCGCGGATGCATCCGGCTGATCCGCGAGGTCGAGGGCTCCCTCGGTCACGTGAACCGCTATCTCGACGTGCAGGCGCCCGATCTCGAACTGCGTGCCGACGCGCTGGAGCGCGAGGTCGAGACGCTGGCGGCCGACCCGTTCGACGCCGATCCGGCGATATGGCGGCGCGTCGTCGCGGCCCGGCTCGCGGCGAGCGAGCTCGCGGTCGATGCCGCGCACAACGCGATGCTCCATTGCGGGGCGCGAGGCTACGTGGTGACGGGCGAGGCGCAGCGGCGCCTGCGCGAGGCCTATTTCGTGGCGATCGTCACGCCCGCGATGAAGCAGCTCAAGAAGATGCTGGCCGATATGGGGCCCGATCCGTCGGGCGCGCCGGTCATGGCCGCCTGAGACCCGGGCGCTCGCCCGGCCGTCCGGGCGTCTTGCGCCCGGCCACCCGGGCGTTCCTGCCCGGCCAAGAGTGTCGACCACGAACCTGGAGGGCTGGACATGAGCGAGAGCGTTCTGATTTCCCCGAGCGAGCTGGAGACCATGATGGCGGCGGGCGGGGTCGTGCCCATCGACACCCGCGCGCCGGCCGGCTACGCGGCCGGCCACATCCCGGGCGCGGTCAACATCCACGACATCTTCTCGTATCTCGCGACCACGACACCGGAAGGCGTGACCGCCATGAAGGACAAGTTCGCCGAGACCTTCGGGGCGGCGGGGCTCGGCGGCGACGAGACGGCGGTCATCTACGAGGGATCGATGGATACGGGCTTCGGCCAGTCCTGCCGCGGCTATACGCTCCTCAAGTATCTCGGCTACCCCAAGGTGAAGATCCTGCATGGCGGTTTCACGGCCTGGGCGGCCGAGGGCAAGCCGACCACGACGGATGCCACCGCCGCGACCCCGAAGACCTTCGAGGTCGATCCGGCAGCGGCCTCGCTCTTCGTCGACCTCGAGGACATGAAGGCGGCGGTGGCGGATGACGAGATCGTCAAGCTCGACACGCGCGACGTCGACGAGTGGGTCGGCACCTCCTCCTCTCCGTACGGGCCCGATTTCTGCCCGCGCAAGGGGCGTATCCCAGGCGCACGCTGGATCGAGTGGTACCGGATGATGAAGCCGACGCCCGCCGGCAAGATGCTGAAGTCGAAGGACGAGATCCTGGCCGAGTGCGCGACCGTCGGCGTCGATGCCGACACGCCGGTCGTCCTCTACTGCTTCAAGGGCGCACGCGCGTCGAACACGCTGGTGGCCCTCAAGGAAGCCGGCATCAAGGACGTGAAGCTCTATTTCGGCTCCTGGAACGAGTGGTCGCGAGACCCCTCGCTCCCGATCGAGACGGGTTTCCCGGGCTCGAAGCCGGTCCCGATGCAGCAGGCGGCCGAATAGGCCGGAACCGCGGGGCGCACGACGTCGCGCCCCTTCCAAGCACCCGACGTCGTGCCGGCCGCGGTCTTGGACCACGGCTGGCACGAGTGTTGCCGAACTGATCCCGCCGCGCCGCCTCGGAGCCTTCGTGTCCACCTTCGATAATCCGTTCGACGCGACGCGTCGTCTCTCCCGACGCGGCTGCTCGTGCGGCGAACACGAATCGCAGGCGGATCACGACGCCGAGCGCAGCGTCGATTACGGCCGCGTGGTCGAAGGCGCGGTCATGCGCGCCGTCTTTCCGAAGGACCGAGAGCGGCGCAACTTCCTGCGTGCGGTCGGCGCCTCGACGGCTTTGGCCGCGATCTCCCAGATCTTCCCCGTCGCGACAGCGACCGAAGTCTTCGCGCAAGGATCGGGCACGCCCGAGAAGACGAAGCTGAAGGTCGGGTTCATCCCGATCACCTGCGCGACCCCGATCATCATGGCCGACCCGATGGGCTTCTACAGGAAGCAGGGGCTCGACGTCGAAGTCGTCAAGACCGCCGGCTGGGCGATCATCCGCGACAAGACCGTGAACAAGGAATACGACGCGGCCCACATGTTGGCCCCGATGCCGCTCGCCCTGACGCTCGGCCTCGGGTCGAACCCCGTCCCGTTCGTCGTGCCGGCGATCGAGAACATCAACGGGCAGGGCATCACGCTCGCGATGAAGCACAAGGACAATCGCGACCCGAAGAACTGGAAGGGGATGAAGCTCGCGATCCCCTTCGACTACTCGAACCACAACTACCTGCTGCGCTACTACCTGGCGGAACACGGGATCGACCCCGACACGGACGTGCAGCTGCGCACCGTGCCGCCGCCCGAGATGGTCGCGAATCTCAGGGCCGACAACATCGACGGGTTCCTCGCGCCGGACAACATCTGCCAGCGCGCGATCTACGACGGCGTCGGCTTCCTGCACATCCTCTCGAAGGAGATCTGGGACGGGCATCCCTGCTGCTCGTTCGCCGCCTCGCGCGAGTTCGTGACCGGCGCTCCGAACAGCTTCGCGGCCCTCATGCGTGCGATCCTGGACGCGACCGCCTACGCGTCGAAGCCCGAGAACCGCAAGGGGATCGCCGAGGCGATCGCGCCCGCGAACTACCTGAATGCGCCCCCGATCGTGCTGGAACAGGTGCTCACCGGCACCTACGCGGACGGGCTCGGCAACATCAAGAAGGACCCGAAGCGCGTCGATTTCGACCCGTTCCCGTGGTCCAGCTTCGCCGTCTGGACGCTGACGCAGATGAAGCGGTGGGGCCAGATCAAGGGCGACGTCGACTACAAGAAGGTCGCCGAGCAGGTCTATCTCGCGACCGACGCGCAGAAGCTGATGAGCCAGGCGGGGCTGACGGCGCCCACCGCGACGAGCAAGACCTTCGTGGTGATGGGCAAGACCTTCGATCCCGCGAAGCCGGAGGAGTATGTCGCCTCGTTCAAGATCAAGCGGGCGTCGTGACGGCCTCCACCCGCTCATGCGGGCGACAGCCGGTATCCCGTGCCGGCTCGACACCTGGATTCCGGCTCGCGCCGGGGTGAGCGGACCGTGATGACCTCCCTCCGCCTGCGCGCGGCTCTCGTGTCGCTGCTGATCCTCGTGGCGTTCCTGGGCGCCTGGCAGCTCGCGGTCGGGGGCATCGGGGCGACGCAGGCGATGGATCCCGAATACGCCAAGCTGATGGGCGCGACCGCGACGACGGGCAAATCCGCCATGCCCGGCCCGCTCGACGTCGGGCGCACCATATGGGGACATCTCAGAGACCCGTTCTACGATCGCGGCGCGAACGACAAGGGCCTAGGGATCCAGCTCGCCTACTCGATCGGGCGCGTGGCGATCGGCTACCTCCTGGCCGTGCTGGTCGCGATCCCGGTCGGCTTCCTGATCGGTATGTCCCCGCTGATGGGCCGCGCGCTCGACCCGTACATCCAGCTCCTGAAGCCCGTCTCGCCGCTCGCCTGGATGCCGCTCGCCCTCTACACGATCAAGGATTCCGGCATCTCGGCCATCTTCGTGATCTTCATCTGCTCACTCTGGCCGATGATGATCAATACGGCCTTCGGGGTTGCGAGCGTCCGCAAAGAATGGTTGAATGTCGCTCGAACACTGGAGGTCGGTCCGTTGCGGCGGGCCTTCACGATCATCTTGCCGGCGGCTGCGCCGACAATATTGACGGGGATGCGGATCAGTATCGGGATCGCTTGGCTGGTCATCGTTGCTGCGGAGATGCTGGTTGGAGGAACGGGGATCGGTTACTTCGTGTGGAATGAGTGGAATAATTTAAGTATTACGAATGTAATAACATCTATTTTGGTGATCGGCCTCGTGGGCATGATCCTGGATCAGGCGCTGGCTCGGGCGCAGCGCCTCGTCACCTTTCCCGAATAGGATGGGCGCGGGTCAGATCTCGATCGAGGGGATCGCGAAGCGGTACCCGCTGCCGCGCGGCGGCGGCACGACCACGATCTTCGAGAACCTCTGGCTCCGGGTCGACAAGGGCGAGTTCGTCTGCGTCATCGGCCATTCCGGATGCGGCAAGACGACGGTGCTCAACATCCTGGCGGGCCTCGACACCCCGTCCGAGGGCGCGATCCTGGTCGACGGCCGCGAGATCGCCGGCACCAGCCTCGACCGTGCGGTCATCTTCCAGGGCCACGCGCTGCTGCCGTGGAAGAGCGTCCTCGGCAACGTCGCCTACGCGGTCTCCTCGCGCTGGCGCCGTGCCCCCAAGGCCGAGGTCGAGGCGCGCGCGCGGGCCGCGATCGCCAAGGTCGGGCTCGCGGGGCAGGAGGGCAAGCGCCCCTCCGAGCTCTCCGGCGGCATGAGGCAGCGCGTCGGCATCGCGCGCGCGCTCGCGATCGAGCCCAAGATCCTCCTCATGGACGAGCCCTTCTCGGCGCTCGATGCCCTGACCCGCGGCACCCTCCAGGAGGAGGCGCGCCGCATCTGCCGGGAGACCGGCCAGACCGTCTACATGATCACCCACGACGTCGACGAGGCGATCTACCTCGCCGACAAGATCGTCCTGATGACGAACGGCCCGAATGCCCGCATCGCGGAGGTCGTCGCGAACCCTCTCCCGGCGGACCGCCGTCAGGGCGAGATCCACCACGATCCGAACTACTACGCGATCCGCAACCACCTCATCGATTTCCTGGTCTCGCGCAGCGTGACCTTCCGCGACAACCCGCCCGCCGGCTACGATCCGCGCCACCCGCCGCTCGTCCGGCTCGATGCGGCGGCCGAACTCGCGCCCCGCCTCGCGGCCGCCATCCGGGCCTGAGCCCGCCCCACAGGAGACACCGATGAAGCGTGAACAGCTGACCGAGAAGATCCTCGACGTGAAGCGCGAGCACGGCTGGACGTGGCGTCACATCTGCGACGAGATCGGCGGCATGTCGGACGTGCTGATCGTGGGCGCGCTGCTCGGCCAGATGAAGCTCGTCAAGCCGCAGGCCGCCAAGGCCGCCGAGATGTTCGGCCTCACCAAGTCGGAGGAGGCGATGCTGAACGAGATCCCCTATCGCGGCCTCGGCACGCCCATGCCGCCGACCGACCCGCTCATCTACCGCTTCTACGAGATGGTGATGGTGAACGGCCCGGCCTGGAAGGAGCTCATCCAGGAGGAGTTCGGCGACGGCATCATGTCGGCGATCGACTTCAACATCGAGTTCTCGCGCGAGGCCAACCCGAAGGGCGACCGCGTGAAGATCGGCATGTCGGGCAAGTTCCTGCCCTACAAGTACTACGGCAACCAGCAGGGCGTGCCGGATTACGGCTTCAAGGAAGAGTGACGCGGGCGCTCAAGGCCGCCGGACCGGACGCGGGAACCCTCTCCCGATGGGAGAGGGTAGGGTGAGGGTTGCGACCTCTCCGGAGAGCGCGCTCCCCCCCACCCGCCGCTTCGCGGCGACCTCTCCCCGCCGGGGAGAGGTGATCCGCGCTCGCCGCCCGACGGCGAAAAGATCAGGCGCGGGGAATCCTCTCCCGAGGGAGAGGGCAGGGTGAGGGATCACGGCTTCTCCGCAGATCCACGTCCTCTCACGACCTCTCGAACAGAACGCCGACCACCACCTCGCCCCGCATCCTCGTCACCCGCCGGACGAACCGCTCCACATCCCGGACCCCGTCGAGGACGCTGAGCTCGACGACGCGCTCGCCGCGCGGCCGGCGCGCGCGCCAGTGCGCGTAGGGGTACTCGGCGATCGGCCGGAACGTGTCGCGCCCGCGGGCCGTCGGAAACGGCCGCGTCACCCCGCTATTGATCGGCGACAGCGTGATCCTCGCGCGGCAGGCCCGCACGAGGTCGGCGGCGTCGAGTTCGAGCACGTCGTGCTCGGTGTCCCGGTAGGGCTTGGCCAGAAGCAGGCGATGCAGCCGGGCGCGGGTGAGCCAGAAGAACACGCGGGCGTTGAGCAGCCGGTACCAGTCCGCAGGCGCGAGGCCGTCCCGGAGGCAGCGGGCGAGACCCGCATCATCCATCGGCTTCTGGTCGCGCACCACGGCCCGTCCGAGCGTCGGATGCTCCAGCGCCACCCCCTCCGGCCGCCGCGCCCCCTCGATCGCCTGCCGACGCGGCCCCCGCACCTGCCAGAGGTCGAGCAGGGCCGAGGTGCTGAGCAGCCCGTGCCGCCGGATGGACGGCCATATGCCCCGCTCCGCCATGTGGTAGAGCGTGGGGCAGTGGCGGAGCAGCTCGGCCAGCTCGTCGTCCGTCATCGTGTCCGTTGGTCGCTTGTTTCGTTCCTAACGCGAGCGCGGTGCGTCAAGCGATCTCGCTGGCCGACGAAGCGGCAGCGCGGCGCAGCTTCAGTTATCGTTATTTTGCTGTGCGCCCATTCGGGCGTTCAGCCGAACCCGCGGCCTGCTCCGAAGCGGACACTCAACGCGACCGGGCGAATGTCGTCGAAGGGTGGAGGCTGTGTAAAAACAGCCTGCATTTTGCTAGTGTTCGCTGAGCAAGCGAGGGCAGCATGGCGCGATTCGTTGAGGGCGTGGACCGTCATCAGGTCTCGCTGTTTCCGAGCTGCCTCAACGATTACGTCGGCGATGACAATCCGGTGCGAGTTGTGGACGCGTTCGTCGATGAACTCGACCTGGGAATGCTCGGCTTTGCTGGAGTCGTTCCGGCATCGACAGGGCGGCCCGGCTATCATCCCGCGCTGCTGCTGAAGCTCTACCTTTACGGCTATCTCAACCAGGTCCAGTCGAGCCGCCGGCTCGAACGGGAGGCGGGCCGCAATGTCGAGCTGATGTGGCTCACGGGACGGCTCGCACCGGACTTCAAGACCATCGCCGATTTCCGTCGCCACAACGGAGAGGCGATCCGGGCGACCTGCCGCCAGTTCGTGGTGCTCTGCCGCCAGCTCGGCCTCCTGGCCGGCGGCGTGGTCGCCATCGACGGCAGCCGGTTCAGAGCGGTTAACACGCGCGACCGTAACTTCACGCCGGGTGCCGTCCGCCGCCGCATCGAGCAGGTCGAGACGAGCATCGGTCGATACTTGGCGGCGCTGGATACGGCTGACCGACAGGAGGACGACGTCGCCGAGCTGCGAACGGCGCGCCTCAAGGAGCGGCTCTCCTCTCTTCGGGAGAGAATGCGCGAGTTGCGGGTGATGGAGAGCGCCGTCGAGACCGCGCCGGACCGCCAGATCTCCCTGACCGATCCGGATGCGCGCGCCATGGCGACGAACGGCAAGGGGACGGGCCTCGTCGGCTACAACGTGCAGGCGGCCGTCGACGCGAAGCATCACCTGATCGTGGCGCACGAGGTGACGAACGTCGGTCACGACCGGACGCAGTTGGCCAACATGGCGCGTCAGGCTCAGGCTGCGACGGGGATCGACGACCTACGGGCGCTGGCGGATCGGGGCTACTTCTCTGGCGAGGAGATCCTGGCCTGCGAGCGGGCCGGCGTGACCCCGTACGTGCCCAAGCCCCTGACCTCCGGCGCAAAGGCGGATGGTCGTTTCGGCAAACAGGACTTCGTCTATCTCGCGGAGGAGGACGCCTATCTCTGCCCGGCAGGCCAGAAGCTGCCCTGGCACATGACCAACGTCGAGAACGGGCTGACCCTGCACCGCTACTGGGACCTGGCGAGCTGCAGGGCGTGCGATCTCAAAGTCCGCTGCACGACCGGCCTCAATCGCCGGATCACCCGCTGGGAGCACGAGGCGGTCCTCGACGCCATGCAGCACAGGCTCGACCGCGAGCCGAACGTCATGCGCACACGTCGGCAGACCGTCGAGCATGTCTTCGGGACCATCAAGGCCTGGATGGGCTCCACCCACTTCCTGACCCGCAGGATCGGGAACGTGGCAGCCGAAACGAGCCTCCACGTCCTCGCCTACAATCTGAAGCGGGTGATCGCGATCCTCGGCACCGGGCCGCTGATCGCAGCGATCAGGGCGTGAGAGCCTCCGCTCGTCCCGGAGCACTGATCCGCTTACCCAACATCAGAGCGTTGTCACACAGCCTCGGTGGTCAGCGGACTCTCGCGACCCACCCGAAACCCGACCTTAAGCAAAGTGCCCAGAGCAGCCACAGTGCCGTTGGCTGCGGCCTCTCAAATTCGTGGGGCGCCGAACGTTCGCCAAGACGAAAATGGACGAACGGGCGGATACGTTCTTGCCCGGCACATTTCGACAAATCTAAAGCGCTGCGCTACTGCCGGTAACTTGTGATTCCAACAAGAGCAGCTAGCATGATGGCCGGAGCTTTTGGACGCAGGCGGTTGCTCGCCGGCCTCGCGTTATCTCCCGCCTGGTCTCGAGCCTCTTTCGCCGCCAGCGAGAACCCTTTTCGGATCGCGTACCTGGCTCTCACGCCGAAAGAGAATCAGGGCTTCGGACGCATCTTCGCGGAGCGTTTGCGCGAGGTGGGTCTCCGCCAGGGCGAGAACCTGGAGCTCACGTTCTACTCTGCCGACGGCCGACCCGACCGCCTGCGCGATCTCGCTGCCGAAGCCGTCAACCGGTCTCCCGATATCTTGGTCGCAGGCTTCGGCACTTTGGCCGCCAAGGCAGCGGCGGCCGCGACGACGACCATCCCGGTGCTGTTCACCTGCGTCGGCGATCCCCTCGGTGCGGGATTGGTCACCAATCTTGGCCGACCAGGCGGGCACGTCACCGGGATCAGCGCCCAGGTCGGAGATCTCGGTGGAAAACGGCTGCAGCTCGTTCGGGAGCTAGCGCCAGCCGCTAGTCGGGTTGGTGTTCTGCTCAATCCGGAGACACCCTTCTCCGGATTGGCGCTGAAGGACATCCTGAACAACGCGACCCCGGGCCTGGAGATCGTTCGGCTGGATGTCTCGTCCGCCGACCAGGTCGAGCCTCGCTTCGATGCGGCCGCGGTACGTGGAGTCGGAGCCCTCATCGTTCTCGAAGACCCATTCACTCTCAGCCAGCGCACTCTCATCGTCGAGGCGGCGCAACGTCATCGGCTTCCGGCTATCTACGGAATTCGCGATTTTGTGGAAGCCGGTGGTCTGGCGTCTTACGGGCCTGACCTGCGCCAGAATTTCCGTCGAGCGGCAGATCACTACGTCGAAAGCCTCCGCCGAGGCGTCAAAGCCGGCGACCTGCCAATCGAACAGCCGACCCGTTTCGAGTTTCTTTTAAATTCCAGCGCCGCGCAGAAGATCGGCCTGACAGTCCCACCAAATACTCTCGCGCAGGCCGAAGACGTCCTCGAGTGAGGCGGTGCGAGGCCACTCGGTAGGTCGAGGCGCTGCGACCTTCAACCATTCGCGCAATGATGTTTCGTACATGCACGATGGCAATCTACTGATCCGTCAGGCCGTTCGCGACGTCGGCCATGCGGTGCTTCTTGTACCCTCGCCTCGCCCGATGAGGTGCTCCAATGAGCGTTGTGGCTCCGGTGTTGCCGACTGAAGCAAACGGCGCAGTCGCCCGCGCCAACCCGAGGGCGGTATCGCGGGTCCGGCTGCCGCTTTCGTTCAAGCTGGCGGTCGCTCTCGTCGGATTGGTCACAGTCGTCCTCCTGATCAACGGCGCCGTTAATCTCTGGTTGAATTACGGCGAGGCCAAGCGCGCAGCGATCGGCTTCCAACGGGAAAAGGCGCAGGCCGCGGCCGAGCGTGTGGACGCGTTCGTCTCGGATTTGGAAAGCCAGATCGGTTGGACGACCCGGGCCGAGTGGCGACGCGTGCCACTGGAGCAGCAGCGCTACGATTTTATCCGTCTCCTCCGCCAGGCGCCCGCCGTGACCGAGGTGTCCTACATCGATCCGGAGGGGAAGGAGCAGCTCAAGATCTCCCGGCTGGAGCCAGACAGCGTCGGAAGCGGAAGGGATCTCTCGGCGGACCCGCGCTTCGCCCGCACGTTGATCGAAAAGGTTTGGTTCGGGCCGGTGTACTTCCGGCGCGGTTCCGAGCCCTACATGACGATGGCGGTCGCACATGCCGGCCGCAATCCCGGCGTATCGACCGCCGAGGTCAATCTCAAGCTCGTCTGGGACGTGATCACGGCGATCAAGATCGGCGAAAAGGGCTATGCGTTCGTGGTCACGGCCGCAGGCCGGCTGATTGCGCATCCGGATCTGAGCCTCGTGTTGCGCGATACGGATCTGTCACGCCTGCCTCAGGTCGCCCATGCACTGCCGAACGCCGGCGCGACGCCGGATCGGAGCATCGACGCCGGAGCCGATTCGGGGCTTTCTCCCGATCTTGGTGGGAACCTCGTCCTTTCGGCCGATGCACCGATCCGGCGATTGGGGTGGCTCGTCTTCGTCCAGTCGCCCGTCGGCGAAGCGCTGGCTCCGGTCTATCGGTCTCTTTACCAGGCGCTGGCCCTCCTCGCGCTCGGCCTTCTTCTGGCGACCGTCGCCGGTACGCTCCTGGCCCGTCGAATGGTGGTGCCGATACGCCGGCTGCAGAGAGGTGCGGAGCGCCTCGGCGGTGGCGACCTCTCTCAACGGATCACAATCCAGACGGGCGACGAGATCGAGACGCTGGCCGATCGGTTCAACCAGATGGCGGGCCGCATCCAGGATTCCTATGAGACACTGGAGGGTAAGGTCGAGGAGCGGACGCGCGAGCTCAGTCAGTCGCTACAGTTCCAGACGGCGACGAGCCATGTCCTGGGGGTGATCAGTCGCTCGACGAACGACATCCAGCCCGTCCTGGACACGATCGTCGCCACCGCCCATCGGCTCTGCGACGCGACCTTCGCGCTCTTCTTCAAACTGGGCCCCGACGGTCGCTACCACATCGCGGCGAGCAAGACCGCCAATGCAGGTTTCGTCGAGTGGCTCCGAGCGCATCCGATCGAGTCGGGCGACGGCACCGCTACCGGGTTGGCCGTGCGCGAGAGGACCACCATACATCTCCACGACGCGCTGACGGATCCGAGGTTCACCGACTTCAAGCGACAGCGGCAATCCAAGGCACGCACGCAGCTCGCCGTTCCTCTAATGCGGGACGGCGAGGTCATCGGTGTCGCGTTCCTGGCGCGAACCGACGTAGCACCATTCTCGGGCGAACAGGTGAACCTCGTGACCACGTTTGCCGATCAGGCCGTGATCGCCATCAGCAATGTCGAGCTGTTCGAGGAGGTGCAGGCCCGGACGCGAGAGCTCTTGAGTTCGCTCGACGATCTGCGCAACACCCAGGACCGCCTCGTCCAGTCGGAAAAGCTCGCGTCGCTGGGCCAGCTCACGGCCGGTATCGCGCACGAGATCAAGAACCCGCTGAACTTCGTGAACAACTTCTCGGCTCTCTCCAGCGAGCTTGTGGACGAGCTTCGTGAAGTCCTTGGCCCGTCGGCGCTCGACGATCGGACCCGCGCCGACGTCGACGAGCTGACAGGCCTGCTCAAGGGCAATCTCGCGAAGGTCGTCCAGCACGGGACACGCGCCGATTCCATTGTCAAGAATATGCTGCTGCATTCTCGCGAGGGGTCGGGCGACCATCGCGTTGTCGACATCAACGCGCTTGTCGAGGAGAGCGTCAATCTCGCATATCATGGCGCGCGG
Organism: uncultured Enterovirga sp.; assembly: GCA_964250725.1. Lineage (GTDB taxonomy): Bacteria > Pseudomonadota > Alphaproteobacteria > Rhizobiales > Beijerinckiaceae > Enterovirga. Next base: position 14,263 of record CAXUHE010000066.1, read on the forward strand.
GCCGAGAAGCCGGGCTTCAACGTGACGCTCGCGAAGGCGTACGACCCTGCGGCCGGCGAGGTCGACCTCTACCCACAGGAGATCACGCGAGTCCTCCTCAACCTGATCGGAAACGGCTTCTATGCCGCCGCCGAACGCAGGGCCCGGACGGACGAGCCCTTCGACCCGACCTTGTCGGCTACGACCCGCGATCTCGGCGACAAGGTCGAGATCAGGATCCGGGACAACGGGACCGGGATCCCGGACGACGTGAAAGCAAAGATGTTCAATCCATTTTTCACAACGAAGCCGGCCGGCGAAGGAACCGGACTCGGGCTGTCACTCAGCCACGATATCGTGGTGAAGCAGCACGGCGGAACGATCGATGTCGCAACCGAGGCGGGCGCCTTCACGGAGTTCACGATCATTCTCCCCAGGACGGTCGCCGACACGGCACAAAGGGCGAGCCGCACATGAACGTCCTGATCCTGGTGGTCGATGACGAGCCGGATGTCGCCGACCTGTTCCGGCAGCAGTTCCGCCGCGAGCTGCGTTCGGGCCGGTTCATGATGGATTTCGCCCACTCGGCGGCCGACGCCCTCGATCGCATCGCCGTCCAGGATGATGCCAGCCTGATCCTTATGCTGTCGGACATCAACATGCCCGGCATGACCGGTCTCGAGCTCATGCCCAAGTTGAGGGAGGCGCGACCCGACGTTCCGGTGATCCTGATCACAGCCTACGGGGACGCGAATACACGCCGGATCGCCATGGAGGGCGGCGCGGCCGGCCTCCTGACGAAGCCTATCGATTTCGGCGAGCTTCGCGCCGAGATCGATCGGCGGCTGGCAGAGATCGACCGCGCCGCATGATCGCAACGATACTCGTCGTCGACGATGAGCCCGACCTGGAAGCCCTCGTCGTTCAGAAGTTCAGGCGGCAGATCCGGGACGGCACGGTCGCATTCCTGTTCGCCCGAGACGGCATGGAGGCTCTCTTGACGCTGGCGTCCAATCCGGGCGTCGACATGGTGTTGTCCGACATCAACATGCCGCGAATGGACGGGCTGGCTCTCCTCGCCAAGCTCCAAGAGGCGGACGACAAACTCTCGACCGTGATCGTGTCGGCCTATGGCGACATGGCGAACATCCGCACTGCCATGAACCGGGGCGCGTTTGACTTTTTGACGAAGCCGATCGACTTCGCCGACCTCGAGACGACCATCGAGCGGACCATCCGGCATGTCGGGGTGCTGCGGGAAGCGCGGCGCCGGCAATCCGACGCCGAGCGCGCGCATGCGAGCCTGTCGCGCTTCTTCTCGCCGAATCTGGCCGAACGGCTCGCCGGCGATCCCTCGGGCCTCGATCTCGGCGGCAAGCGGCGGGACGTCGCCTCCCTGTTCACCGACGTGGCGGGGTTCACGACACTCGTGGAAAGCCTTGACCCCGCGATCCTGGCGGATCTGCTCAACGGCTACCTCGGCGAGATGACGGACGTCGTCTTCACGCATGACGGCACGGTGGCGAAGATCGTCGGCGACGCGATCCATGTCCTCTTCGGCGCGCCGGGCGACCAGCCGGATCATTGCGACCGCGCGATCGCCTGCGCGCTCGGCCTCGATGCCTGCGCGCAGGCGTTCCGCGCACGCTGGCGGGAGCGCGGCGTCGCGCTCGGGCCGACCCGGATCGGAGTTCACGCCGGCCCGGCCATAGTGGGCAACTTCGGCGGCGGACGCTTCTTCGACTACACGGCCTACGGGGACACCATCAACACGGCCGCCCGGCTGGAAACCGCGAACAAGCAACTTGGAACCCGTGTGTGCGTCAGCGCGGTGGCGGCCGAGCGGATCCCGACATTCCGCGGTCGCCCTGTCGGTGATCTCATTCTACGCGGAAAATCTGAGCCCCTCCGAGCCTACGAACCACTGACCCGGCTGGCCCACGAGGCTCCCTCGACGGCCCGCTACCGGGACGCCTTCGCGAAACTTGAAATGGGCGATCCAGGTGCAATGCCGGCATTCGCGGCTGTCGTCGGGCAGGAGCCGACTGACGGCCTCGCGAGCTTTCACCTCAAGCGTCTGCTGAATGGCAATACCGGGACGCACATTCAGCTGAGTTGAACCGCGCCCACGAGGCGAACTCAGACTGCCCGTGAGCGGACCTTCTGAGCTTCCGAAAAGGGTCGGATCCGGTCCAAAGCACGAGGCCGTCTTTTACGTCCTGGCGCTCCAAAGCGGACTGGCAGCTTCCGGCCAGCAGCAAACCTGAGAAGCGAGGCCGAGCACGGACGAGTCGATCGGTGATCCTTGACAATGGTCCGTGAACCTGTTTATATTCCTATATATCACGACGGAGTAGGAACATGAACGATCGTCAACTCACCCTCGGGCTGGCGGCGCTGGCTCAGCCGACGCGGCTCAGGATCATGCGGGAGCTGGTGGCGGGTGGGCATCCGGTGGGCGGGTTGCATGCGGGCGAGGTGGCGCGGCTCGTCGGGCGTACCCATTCCGGCACCGCGACTCACCTGAAGGAGCTGGAGCGCGCCGGGCTGCTCGGCGCGGCCAATAACGGCCACGCGACCTTCTTTTAGCCGGACGGTGCGGCCGTGCGGTACTTCGTCGACGCCCTGGAGGTGGCGCTGGGGCTGAGGGCGCCGCACGGGACAGGGCGCGCGGCCACCGCGCCCGGCACCGTCGACGCCACGCGCGCGGGTTGAGCCATGTACGGCGCCATGTACCGCGATATCCAGGACGGCATCGCGCCGCCGTTCCGGCGGGACCGGGCGCGCGTCTGGGCTCCGCTCGATCCCGTCCCGTCCTCGCGCGGCCGGCCCGGCGCGTGGCGCGGGCGGCCGCATACCGACCGCATGATGGTCGCGGTGCGCCACCTCGTGGAGGCGACGTGCCTCACCTACGCGGAGATCTCGTCCCGGCTCGGCGTCGGGCGCGCCACCATCTGCCGCTGGAAGCAGGACGAGGGCTGGGTGCGGCCGGCCGGCGCGCCCGCCGCGACCGACACCGCGCCCTCCGCCCGCGCCAGCGCCAAGCTGCGCGCACGCCAGCTCCACCGGCGCGCGCAGGATGTCGCGGCGCGCATCCTCGACGAGCTGGAGCAGGACCGGCAAGCCTCGCCCGAGGCGCTGTGGAGCGCGCTCGAGATGCTGAAGGCCGCGAAGCTCGCACGCATGCCGAAGCGCCGCCGCCGCCCGGGCGAGCCGAAGCCGGAGACGCCGCCGACCGCCAAGCTGAAGCATGGACGGCTGCCCTCGCCGCACCTGCCGGCCGGGTCGGAGGCGGTGCACGCGAGACGCGGTCGGTGACTCCGGCGCGTCCCTCTGCTAGATGATGGCCGGCGCACGACTCCGTAGCTCAGCTGGATAGAGCAGCCGCCTTCTAAGCGGCAGGTCGTTGGTTCGAGCCCAACCGGGG
>CAXUHE010000067.1:0-17628 GCA_964250725.1 uncultured Enterovirga sp.
CGCGCTTCTGGAAGAACGCGCGCTTGGCTCGGTGCGCGTCGAGATAGGCGCTCCAGCCGATCTCGCCGTTCGTGAAGCGCCGGACGTTCCCGGCGAAGCCCGGAAAGTCCGGGTCGACCACCGCGTCGGGCCGGTAGGCCGGCAGTACGCGCCCGGCCCAGCCGGAGGCCAGGATGCGGTCGTGCCAGGCGAGGTCGTCGAGCGCGGAATCCGTGGTCGAGATCGCCTCGATGTTGAAGCGGGCATAGAGCGCGCGGGGCCTGAGCTCGGGGGTGGTCAGCGCCTGCGCGATACGGTCGTAGAGATCGTCCGCGTTCCCGGGGCCGAGCCGGTCCGTGATGCCGAACACGTCCTCCAGCGATTGCTCGAACCAGAGCCGGGTCGGCGTCCCGCGGAACAGATACCAGTGGCGCGCGAAAAGGCGCCAGACCTGGCGCGGGTCGGCCTCGACCGTGCCACCGTCGCGGCGCGCGATGCCGAGATCCTCCAGCCGCACGCCCTGCGCGTAAAGCATGCGGAAGACGTAATGGTCTGGCTTGACCAGCAACGTGGCGGGGTCGGGGAACGGCTGGTCCTCGGCGTACCATCGCGGGTCGGTATGGCCGTGCGGCGACAGGATCGGCAGGCTCGCGACCTCGCCGTAGAGCCGGCGCGCGATGGCGCGGCTGTCGGGATCGGCCGGGAACAACCTGTCCGGATGAAGGCTCATGAGGTCGTGCTCTAACGCGGGCGGGATGCCCGGCCATCCTATCAATCAGGATGAGTGCGTCGCCACCTGGTCACTCCTGGTCCTCGCTGCCGCAGGGCCAGGATTTCGGGCGCTGCAAGCCGGCCGGCAGCTTCGTGTCCGGCGTCCCGCACGCGATGTCGATCTGCGGCTGCTTCAGCCCGGCCGCCCGCGCGAGATCGGCGCCCCCGAGCTGCGTCAGGTACATGTAGGCGCCGCCGAACTGCACATCCTCCAGGTTCTGGCCCGTCAGGTTCGCGCGCGACAGGTTCGAGACGCTGAAGTTCACCCGGGACAGGGTCGAATTGCGGAAGTCGACGCGCGCGAGCTCCGCCTTCGACATGTCCGCGCCCGTGAGGTCCGCGCCCGTGAACTCCGAGCGGTTCATCTCGGACTTCGAGAAATTCGCGCCGGCCAGCTTCGCGCCGACGAAGCTCGCCCGGCTCATCTGCGCCATGGTGAAATTGACCCGCTCGAGCCTCGCGTCCTTGAAATCGGCCCGCCAGCCGATCGTCTTCTCGAGGTCCGCGCCCGTCAGGTCCGCCGCCCCGAACTTCGCGAAGCTGATCTCCGAGTCCGCGAGCTTCGCGCCGCCGAGTTTCGCGCGGCGCAGGTCCGTCGAGGTCAGGCGCGTCCTGGAGAGGTTCGCGTCCGTGAGGTCGTTGTCCTCGAGGAGAAGCTGCGACTTCATGCAGCCCGCCCAGTCGAGGCGCGGCTTCGGAGCCTCGCCGCATCCGGCTGTCGCCGAGCCGATCGTCGCGAGCAAGGCCGCGACGCCAAGCGATGCTGGCCGCGCAGAACGGCTGTGGCGGGGCGTCTCGTGTCCGTCGCGTCCTGACATGCGCCTCATCCTACACGATGCCCGCCCGCCGCGAAGGGAGTGCGCTCAGGTGGGCGTCAGGATATGGATGACGCGGGTGGCCAGCATGTCCTTCACCTTCGCCGCATAGGCAGCCATGTGGGGCGCGGCCGCGTGCGCCTTCAGCGCGTCGAGGCTCTCCCACTTCTCCACGACCATGAAGGCGTCCGGCCCGATGGGAGTCTGCATGCCGCCCGCGCCCTCCGCGTCCACCACCGGCTCGTAGCCGAGGCAGCCCTGCTCGGCGTGCACGGCCGGGACGTTCGCCCGAAAATGCTCGAGCACGCTCTCGCGCTGTCCGGGCTTCGCGGTGATGATCGCGATGACGTTGATCATGTGGTCCTCCCTGGTGTCGTTGCGTTCGGCACGAATACTCCCGATCGCCGCTCGACGCGACGCCGGAGCGTCGAGGCTTCGTTAAGCCCCGCCTGCGAGATTCGCGAGATGAGCAGGCCCCGACCTCAGACCCGATCTCCCAAATCGACCCGACCCCGCAAGGGCGAAGAGCGTTCCGTCGGGTGGCGCACCGCCTTGACGGGCCGTCCGACGCTGCCCGCCCCCGGACGACTCGCGGTATCGGGCGTGCTCGTGGCGGTGACGGTCGCCGCGCTGGTCATGCTCGTCAGCGTGAGCGCGGGCGGGTTGAACCGGTTCGGCCTGCAACGGCTCGCCGCGAATGCGCCGGCGAGCGCAACCGCCAAGGTGGGCTACATCAATCGCTAGACGGCAGCGAACCGGTCACTATCCTGTCGGACGGTTCTTCGCCCGGAAGATCACGGGGAGGCTGAACGTCAGGCCCTCGTCGGCGACGCGCGCCGGCGGTTGAGGCACGGGATCGGAGCGGCGCAGCATCGCGACGGCCGCCTCGTCGAAGGCGGGATCGCCCGAGCTCTTCGCGACGTCGACCGAGACGAGGTGGCCGACGCGGTCGAGCGTGAAGCTCAGCACGATCTCCTCGTTGCGGCGCGCAGGTCCGGCCGGGTAGCGCTTCTGCCGGTTGATATGGGCGACGAGCTCCTTCTGCCAGGCGACCTTGACGCGCTGGGCGCTGTCGCCCGTGCCTTGCGCGGGCGCGACGGAACGCTCGGCCTCGGGCGCGTTCTCGACGACGGGCGGGGCGGCCGCCTCGGATGCGACCGACTCCTCGGATGCATGTGTCGTGACCGTCGCTTTCGTGGGCTCTTCCTCCTTGGGTTTCTCGGTCGCGGTCGGCGACACGATGCGGTCCGGGTCCTCGCTCTCGACCGGCTTGTCCTTCTCGAACTGCGTCTCCTCGACGACTGCCTTCTGTTCGGGCATCGCGGGCGTCGCGACCGAGCTCTCCGCCTCGGGGCCCGGCGGCAGGTCGGATTGCTCCAGCTTCGGCGAGGCGAGCTCGATGCCGACCTCGATCGCGGGGGCGCCCAGCGCGACGTCCGGATCCTCGGAGGTGAGAGCGCCCGCGAGCGCGAGCGCGCAGCCCGCATGCAGGGCGGCCGCGCCGAGCGCCGCCAGCAGCCAGGCCGGCACAGCGAGCCCGCAGGCCGGCACGAGCCCAGCCTCCACCATGGACGACGTCCTCATGGCGCGGCCCCCGGCTTCACCGCGGGCGCGGCGGCATCGGGCGCGCCCTCCTGCGCGACGAGCGACACCTTGAGGTAACCGCCGAGCCGGAGCTGCTCCAGCACGTCCATCAACTCCCCGTAAGGAACCGCACGGTCGGCCCGCAGGAACAGACGCTTGTCCTTGCCGTCGGGCACGACCCGCCCGAGCGTGCTCGCGAGGTCGACGCGCTTCACCGGCGTCTCGCCGACCGCGACCGAGAGGTCCGGCTTGATCGTGATGTAGGTCGGCTTGTCGGGCTTCTTCTGCGGTGTCGCGCTGGAGCTCGGCAGGTCGACGGCCAAGTCGACTGTCGAGAGCGGGGCCGCCACCATGAAGATGATCAGGAGAACGAGCATGACGTCGATGAAGGGCGTGACGTTGATGTCATGCGCCTCGTCGAACTCGTCCTCCGCGTTCGGGTCCCCCAGCGACGCGCCCATCCGCTACTCCGCGGCCGCCGGATAGGCGCGGGAGCGCGAGCGGTCGAGATCGCGCGAGAGGAGCCGCGCGACCGCGCTCGATGCGCGGCTCGCGAGGTCGAGATACCCCTTCGTCGAACGCGCGAAGTGGTTGTAGATGATGACGGCCGGGATCGCCGCCACGAGGCCGATCGCGGTCGCGAGGAGCGCCTCCGCGATGCCCGGCGCCACGACCGCGAGGTTCGTCGTGTTCGACTTCGCGATCCCGATGAAGCTGTTCATGATGCCCCACACGGTGCCGAACAGGCCGACGAAGGGCGAGATCGAGCCGATGGTCGCCAGGAGCCCGAGGCCGCGCCGGACCCCCTTCGCCTCGACGCGCAGCACGTCGGCATGGACCGAGGCCACCCGCTCCTTCATCCCCGCCACGTTGTCGATGCCGGCCGAGAGCCGCACTTCGTCCGCGGTCTCGCGCACCAGCCTCGCGAGCACGTTGCGCCCGGTGCCGATCGTGCGCGCCGCCTCGACGAGCGAGCCGCACTGCGCGAGACGCGCGAGCGCGCGGAGCAGCTTGCGTTTCGCGATGGCGAGTTCGGCGATCTTCGCGAGGAAGATCGTCCAGGTTCCGAGCGAGGCGAGCGCGAGGCCCACCATCACGATCTTCACCAGGATATCGGCGTTGAGGAACATCGACCACGGCGAGAGCTCGTGCCCGCCCGTCGCCGGGGTGAGGGCGATCGGGCCGGGTTCCAGCCCTTGGGCGGATGCGCCTGCCGCCGCGAGACACAGGATGCCGAGTGCGACCGTGAATCGTCCCTTCCGCACGCGTCAGACCTCGGCCCAGTAACGGATCAGGTTGTGGTAGATGCCCGTCAGACGCACGGAATCCGGATCGTCCGAGCCGACGCGTTCCGACAGGCTCTGGATCGTGCCGTCGAGATCGAAGATCAGGCTGCGCGCCTGGGCGTCGCGGATCATGCTCTGCAGCCAGAAGAACGACGCGACGCGCCTGCCACGCGTGATGGGCGTCACCATGTGGAGGCTCGTCGCAGGGTAGAGGACGAGATCGCCCGCCGGGAGCTTAACCTCGTGGGAGCCATAGAGATCCTCCACGACGAGCTCGCCCCCGTCATATTCGTCGGGCTCCGACAGGAACAGCGTCACCGAGAGATCGGTGCGGATCCGCATGCCGGTCAGGTGGTCGCCGCGCACGGCGTTGTCCACATGCGTGCCGAATCGGTGTCCGACCCCGTACCGGTTGAAGAGCGGCGGGAAGATGCGGAGCGGGATCGCGGCCGACATGAAGAGCGGGCTCGCGGTCAGCGCCTTGATGACGTGGTCGCCCAGACGCCGCGCCGTCTCGCCCGCGGGAGATAGCTGCTCGTTCTGCTTGACGAGCGCCGATTGCGCGCCCGCCGTCGAGCGGCCGTCCTCCCACTCCGCCTCGTCCATGATGCGGCGGAACTCCGCCACATCCTCCTTCGCCAGGACGCCCGGCACGCAGATCAACATGCTGCGCGCCTCAGAACGTCGCCCGCAGGCTCAGGATCGCGGTCCGGCCAGGCGCCACGAAGACGAACGGCGCTGCGCTGCGGTAGAACGCGTCGTAATACGTCTCGTTCAGGATGTTCTGGACGTTGAGCGTGAGGCGAACGTTGTCGGCGAGCTTCGCTTCCGTGAACGCGTCCAGCCGCCAATGGGCCGGGATCTCGACACCTGTGTTGGCCGCGAAGGTCCCGCCCAGGATCTTGGACGCGAAGATCGCCTGGCCCCCGACTTCGAGCCAATCGGTGACCTTGTACTTGGTGAACAGGCTGAAGGAGTCGTTCGCAAGGTTCGCGAGCCTGAGCCCGACCTGGGTCGGATCGAAAGACTTGGTGACGACGGCCGAGAAGCTCGTGAAGCCTGCCGCGATGCTCCAGCGGTCCGTGATCTTGCCGGTCAGGCCGAAATCAAGGCCCTCGATCTTGTATCGGCCGGTCGAGAGAATGTTCACACCGCTCGTCTCGCGGGCATTGTCCTTGAACGTCTCGAAGGCGGCGGCCGTTGCCAGCAGTCGCCCATCGAACAACTCGAACTTCACGCCGACCTCGTAGGCGGTGTTCTGCTCGGGCGGCAGCGCCTGGAACGCCGTGCTGGTCGGCGAGAGGCCGCCATAGGCCGTGCCATTGGCGTCGAGTTCCGCCCCGACCGGGTTCGCGGAGGTCGCGTAGGCTGCGTAGATGCTGGCATAGGGCAGCGGCTTCACCACGATGCCGGCGTTATAGTTGACGAGGTTCGACTCGGCCCGAACCGTCTGGGCCGAGGTCGCGAGGTGGCTGCTGACGTTGTAGTTGTCGAAGCGTACTCCGCCGTTGAGGATGATGAAGTCGTTCCAGTTCGCGGTCTCGATCAGGTAGGCCGCGTTGGTGTCGATCGGCACGAAGGTCCTGATCCCCGACCGGATCGGGGTGGTATTGAACGGCGTGAGGTTCGGTGGCGCGAAGATGTTCGCGATGGTCGATCCACTGGCCGTGAAGGTGCCGAAACCCTCGGAGGTGAGCCCGGTATAGTTCTGGAACGTGACCCGCTCGCGGTCGATCTCGACGCCCGCCACGACCGTGTGCTTCACATCGCCCGTGTTGAACCTGATCGTCACGTCGGTCTGGTTCGCGATGATGTCGGCCGTCTGGTAGCGGCTCTGCGGGTTCGCGCTATAGGTCCACAGGAGCGGGTTCGGGTTCGAGTAGTTCGGCGATTCCGGCAGGGTCCCGACATAGTCGAGGATCGAGTGCCCGGCGTGGAAGGTGTTCGTGATCGTCACGTTCTGATTCAGCGTTCCCTCGATCTTGAGGGTGCCGACATCCTGCTGAGCGCGCTGGAAGTCGCGGTTGACGAGGCCGTAGAAGGTGTCGCGCGTGTTGAACGCCTCCGGCAGCGGCCGAAGGTTCCCGACGACCTTCCCGCCCACCGTGCCGCGATAGGTCGGAATGCCGAAATCGGGGATGCCGTCGAGATCGGTATGGAAGTAGCTGCCCGTGATCTTGAGGTTGTCGGTCGGGTTGATCTTGACGGCCGCACCGATGCCCCAGCGGTCGTCCGTGACGAAGTTGCGGCCGGCGACGCCCGCCGTCTGCTCCATGCCGTTCAGGCGGAACGAGAAGTCCGGCGTCACGACCTTGTTGATGTCGAGGGTGACGCGTTGAGTATGGTCGCTCGTGACGCCGCCCTGGACCTCTCCCTTGAAGAAGTCGCGGTCGCCCGCCTGCTTCGTCACGATGTTGATCGCGCCGCCCGCGACGCCGCGTCCCGCGAAGGTCGAGCCCGGGCCCCGCAGGATCTCGATCTGCTCGGTGAAGAAGTTCTCGCGGATGCTGACGCCCGGATCGCGGATGCCGTCGATGAAGACGTCGTTGCGCGCGTCGAAGCCGCGGATGAAGAACCGGTCCCCGAAGGCGTTGCCGCCCTCGCCCGTGCCGATCGTGATGCCGTTCGTCGTGCGGGCGACCTCGCGCAGGCTCGTCGCGTACTTGTCCTGGAGGAGTTCCTTCGTCAGCACGGTCACGGTGCGCGGCGTGTTGACGAGCGGCTCGGTGAACTTCGTGCCGGAGAGCCGGTTCGCCTTGTAGGGCGCGGCCGGGTCCGCATACGGATTGGCATCGGGCGCCTGGGCGAAGATCGGTAGACCTCCACCTCCTCCGGCATTCGGGTTCGGTGTCGCGGGCGTGGTGGTGCGCGCCTGATTGCGGCGGCGGAGCGCGTCGCGCGCCCGGACCTGGGCGGCGCTCGGACGGCTCGCGGCCGGGCGGGGCCGTGCGACGGGCGCGTCGACGGTGACGGGAGGCAGGCCGCCCGCGCTCTGCGCCTCGGCCGTGGTCGCGGTGCCGGCCGCGATGAGACAGCCGAGCGTTGCGGCGCCCGCCGCGCGCCGGTCGCGCGGTTCGGATGCGACGCTCCCCGGCAGGCCGCGCAACGACATCGGTCGTCTGATCTGGTCCATGACTTCGCCCCCAGGCATTCAGCACGATGCGGCGCGTCCTCTTGGAATTTGTCGCCGCAACCAATGCTATCGAGCTCGAAGTCGCGCTTGTCAAAGAATTTTCACAGCAACAGATACGATCTTAATTAGAAGTCGTCTAGACGACACAGTATGCAGCTCAAAGTTTATAATCGTTCGAATTCAAAACTAGGCGGGAGAAGCTATTTCGGATCGTCCGGCGTGGGCGATTTCATGAGGGAGAACAGCTCGTCGGCTGCATCCTGGGCCGCCTGACGCACGCGGACCGGATCGGAATGGCCCCCGATCCGGATGCCGTGGATGACCGCCATGACCTCGTCGCGGTACTCCGTGACGAAACGGAGCGGGTCGCGGGATTCGTTGGCGACGCGCGCCACGAGCGCCGCGATCATGATCTGGCTCGCCAGCATGCGGCCGTTCAGCTCATCCATATGCGTTCGTCATCGTGACGTCCGCGCGGGATGCGGCGGACGGTGCCTCGCGTCCGAAGACGTGCGCGGTGCCCCTCACCGTGATCCGAACGTGATCGCCGACCGTCGGGAGGTCGAGGCCGAAGCCCTTGAGGCCGAGGCGCGAGGCCACCGTGTGCGATGCCCCGTCCCCGTCGACGAGTTCGACCGTGATGCCGGAGAGCGCGCCCCCGAAGGTGGTCTCGGTGACGCGGCCGATGCAGCCCGACCCGGTTTCTCCCGGGCTGTCGGGCGCGATCACGTCGAGGCGGATCTGCTCGGGCCTGAGCATGATCTCGGCCGGTCCCGGCGGGGCGGCGGGATCGACCGCGACCGTCCCGAAGCGGCACCGGGCCGAGCCCTCGCGGATCTCGGCCGACACCACGATCGCGTCGCCGAGGAAGGCCGCGACGTCGCGGTCGCGCGGGCGCAGGTAGAGCTCCCGCGGCGTGCCGAACTGCGCGACCCGGCCGTCGCGCAGCACCGCCACCCGGTTCGCGAAGGAGAGCGCCTCGGCCTGGTCGTGCGTCACCAGGATGCAGGTGATGCCGGCCTCGGCCAGCACGCGCGCCACGGCCCGGCGGGTCGCGTCCCGCAGCCCCGTGTCCAGCGCCGAGAACGGCTCGTCGAGCAGCATGAGCCGCGGCTTGCGGGCGAGCGCGCGCGCCAGCGCGACGCGCTGCTGTTGGCCGCCCGAGACCTCGTGCGGATGCCGGTCGTGGAGATCCGCGTCGAGCTCCACGGTGCGCATGAGGTCGCGCACCGTCCCGGCGGCCCGGCGAGCGTCGCGGTCGAGCCCGAACGCGATATTCTGCGCGACGCTGAGATGGGGGAACAGCGCGCCGTCCTGCGCCACGATGCCGATCGCCCGGGCGTGCGCGGGCAGGCTCGCGGGACCGTCCGCCAGGCAGTCCCGTCCGAGCAGGATGCGACCGCGATCGGGCGCCTCGAACCCCACGATGAGGCGCAGCAGCGTCGACTTGCCGGACCCGGACGGCCCGACGATCGCGGTGCGCCCGCCCTCGGGGATCGCGAGCGCGACGTCTGCCAGCGCGACCGCCGGGCCGTAGCGCTTCGACACGCCCTCGATCGTCAAGAGCGTCATCGTCCCACGGCCCGCCGCGACTGCGCGTGCAGGACCAGCGTCAGCGGCAGCGAGACCGCGATCATCAGGATCGCATAAGGGGCGGCGCGCGCGTAGTCGAGCTCGTTCGACCAGGACCAGAACTCGGTCGCGAGCGTGCGCGTGCCGTTGGGCGCGAGGAGCAGCGTCGCGGTAAGCTCGGTCGTGATGCCGAGCCCCGCGAGCGCCATCGCGGCCGCGATGCCGGGGGCGGCGAGCCGGGCGGTGATCTCCACCGTCGCGCGGAGCTGGGAGCGGCCGAGCGCGGTCGCGGCGCGTTCGAGCTCGACCGGCGCCTGGACGAGGCTCGCGCGGAGCCCGACCAGCGCGCGCGGCAGGACGATCAGCGCGTAGGCGAGGAGGATCGTGGCCAGCGTCTGGTAGAGCGGGCGGGCGACGCGGATCGTGACGGCGACGAGCGCCAGCGCCACGATGATGCCGGGCAGCGATCCCACATAGTAGTGGCAGGCCTCCAGCAGCCGCGCCGGGCGGCCAGGGGCCCGGACCGAGAGCCAGGCCATCGGAGCGGCGAGAAGCGTCGCGATCCCCGCGCCCGCGACCGCGAACAGCATGGTCTGCCCGAACGCGCCGCCGACCCCGTCGAGCGACCAGACCCGCGCGCCGCCGATCGCGAGCCAGCGCGCCAGCGTGACGAGCGGGACGCCGAGCGAGAGCGCCGCGACGGCGACCGGGAGTGCCAGGGCGGCGAGCCTCCAGCGGCCGAGGCGCGCAGGCGGCCGCCGGCGCGGCGCCCCGGAGCCCACGCGGGCGTAGCGACGGTCGCCGCGCAGCCGCTCGTCGAGCGCGAGGAGCCCGCCGCAGCACAGGACCAGCACGCCGCCCATCGTGTTCGCGGCCCCGCTGTCATAGGCCGACTGGAACTGGTCGACGATCGCGGTCGTGAAGGTGTCGAACCCGATCATCGCGTAGAGGCCGTATTCGCCCAAGAGGTGCAGCCCGATCAGGAGCGCGCCACCGCAGATCGCGGTGCGCAATTGCGGCAGCACGACCCGCAGGAATATGCGTCCGGGCGGGTCGCCCAGAGCCGCCGCGACCTCCTCCAGCGCCGGATCGAGCCGCCGGAGCTGCGCCGCGAGCGGGAGATAGAGGAACGGGAAATAGGCGAGCACGGAGACGAGAACCGCGGCCGCGAGCCCGTGCATCCGCGGGACCAACGTGACCCAGGCGTAGCTCTGCACGAAGGCCGGGATCGCGAGCGGCGCGACGGCGAGCCAGGACCAGAGCCGGGCGCCCGGCAGGTCGCTGCGCTCGCTCAGCCAGGCCAGAGCCAGCGCGACCAAGATCGCGACCGGGATCGTGCAGGCCTCGAGCAGGGCCGTGTCGACCAGGAGGCCGCCGATGCGGCCCCGGAACACGAGGGCCGAGACCTCGGCCCAGCCGGTCTCGACCGCCGTCCCGACGATGAAGGCCGCCGGCAGGAGCGCCGCCGCCGCGACGAGCGAGGCCGCCCAGAAGGCAGGCGCGTTCGGACGGGCGCGCCCAGCCCCTCGCCGGACGGGGCCGGTTGGCACCGGGCTCGCGACGTCCGGGCTCGCAACGTCCGGGCTTGCAACGTCGATGACGGAGCTCACGCTGTCCACGGCTGATCAGGCGCGCCCCGGGATGGTCCCGGCCGCGAGATTCCGTGTCGGCCGCAGCCGGTTCACAGGAGGCCGGCTTCCTTCATCAGCTCGGCGACCTTGCGGCTGTTCAGCGTCTGCACGCCGATCTTCGGCGCCTGCAGCTTCGCGAGCGGCTCCAGCTTGGCGTTCGACTCCGCCCCGGTGCCGATCGCGTACTCGTAGGAGTCGCCGTCGCGCAGGACGGCTTGGCCGCCCTTGCCGGCCATCCAGCGCACGAAGGCTTCCGCCTGGTCCTTGTGCTTGCTCGACTTCAGCACGCCCGCGCCCGACACGCTGACGAAGGCGCCGGGATCGCCGCCCCGGAAGTAGTGCAGGGCGACCTTGTCGCTGTTCTCGCCCGTGCGGGCGCGGTCGCCGACGTAGTAGTAGTGATAGATGATGGCGCCATCGACCTCGCCGGAATTGACCGCCTTCATGGCGACCGCGTTGCTGCGGTAGGGCTTCACGTTCGCCTTCATCCCTTTGAGCCAGGCGAGCGTCGCCTCCTCGCCCTTGAGGTCGAGGACCGCGCTCACGATCGCCTGGAAATCGGCCCCGCCGGGAGCCGCCGCCCACCTGCCGCGCCAGATCGGATCCGCGAGATCCATCATGGATCTCGGCAGCGTGTCGGGCGCGAACTTCGCCTTGTCGTAGGCGAACACGGTCGAGCGCCCCGCGACCCCCATCCAGCGGCCGTCGGCCGGCCGGTACTCGCCCGGCACCTCGGCCAGCGTCTTCGCGTCGAGCGTCTCGAAGAGGCCCGCGTTGTCGACGAGCGTCATGGCGGGCGAGTTCTCCGTCACGAAGACGTCGGCCGACGACGCCGCGCCCTCCTGCACGAGCTGGTTCGCGAGCTCCATGTCGCTGCCCTTGCGCAGCGTGATCTTGATGCCCGTATCCTTCGTGAACCCGTCGGCCCAGGCCTGCGTCAGGCTCGCGTGCTGCGCGTTGTAGACGACGAGACCCTCGCCGGCACCTTGCGCCAGGGCGGGGCCCGAACCCGCGAGTGCCGATACGGCCAGGGCGCCAGCCAGGAAACCAGTTCGATATCGCATGTCGCGTCGTCCGCCGTGCCGTGATCGCGATCGGATTAGACGGGCGTAAAGGCGAAAGCAACGACTCGGTCTCAACTTAGATTTAGAATTGTTCTATTATGAAGATTGATCGTTAGAGCGGGTTTGGTCGGAACATCTACCTTCACGTCGTCGTGATTTCACGATTCGTGCAATGTCGTACTCGCAGATCAACTTCTCAGCACGGCGCAAGCGCCTCCGGCTGCGTGGATGCGTCCGCAGAGCCCGTTCGCCTCCCGGCGGGTCTCGGCCGGGATCCTCACACGGTAGAAGGTCCGGGCGCCGCGGTTGCGCAGCCGCGTGCCGATGATCATGGGCTGTGTCTCGCCCAACGCCGAGGCGTAGCGCGTCCGGTTGCGGTCATAGCTCGCGAGCGCCAGCGCCTTCGAAAAATTTCCGGAGAGCTGGACGCCCCAGGGCGCGACCGCGCCCTCGACCAGTGCCGACATGATCCGTCCGGGACGCTTCAACTCGGCCGTGACCGTCAGGCAGTCCGGTTCGGGGGGAGCCGGCGGGCCTTGTGTCGGCTCTGCGACCGCCGGTTTCGGCGGGATCCGGACATCGGCCGCCCAATCCTCGGCCGAGCGGCCGGTGATGCGGGCCACGTAGTCGCGCGTCTCGTCCGGCAGCCCGCCACGCCCGGCGAGCCATTGCGCGACGCGGGTCGGGCCGCCGTTATAGGCCGCGGCCGCGAGGCCCGGGTTGCCGAAACGCCGGCCGAGATCGGCCACGAAGGCCGCGGCCGCCGGGATCGCCTGTTCGGGGTCGAACGGGTCGGCGAGCCCGCGCTCGCGGGCGGTGCCTGGCATGAACTGAGCGATCCCCTGGGCGCCCGCGGGGCTCGTGACGCCGGGACGGAAGCTGCTCTCCTGCCAGATCAGCCGCGTCAGGAAGGCCGGCGACAGCTGCTGCGCCCGAGCCGCGGCGTCGATCAACCGGCAGAGCGCCTGGCCGACCGTCTCGCCCACCTCGTCGGCACGGAGGCTCGCGATCGATGCCGCCGTCATCAGGGCCGCCGATATCACTCCCAAGAGAAGATTGCGCAAGCACCCGTGGGCGCGCCGTGCGGCGTCAAGCACCAGACGATGTCAACGACCTTGACCCGAGCCGGCAGGGTTTGGTGGAGCCAAGCGGGATCGAACCGCTGACCTCGTGAATGCCATTCACGCGCTCTCCCAACTGAGCTATGGCCCCAAACTCGAAACTGCCGGATGCGCCGTGCGAATTGGGTTCAGCCCGCGCATCTGTCGTCCGGACGCCTGCCTCTATACGATTGGGTGCGGCCGGACTCAACCCTCGCCCGACGATCCCAAGCGAAAGGAGGTCAGCTCTCCTCGTCTTCTTCGAGGTCGCCGTCGATCAGGTCGGACACGTCGCCGCCGCCTTCCTCTTCCTCTTCGAGGAAGGTGTCGTCCGCCGCCGCCTCGTCCTCCACGACCGCCTCGTCGGCGTCGACCGCGACGTCGCCCGCCGCCTCCTCGCTCGACTCGACCTCCTCGAGCGACACCGTCTCGGCGCCCGCCACGACGCCCTCGGCCTCCTCGTCCTCTTCGTCCCGCACGGCCGCAGCGCGCGCCGGGGCTCCGCGGGTCGGGGGATCGAAGCTCGTTCGGGGGATCGCCTCGCCGGTATAGGGCGAGATGATCGGGTCACGATTCAGGTCGTAGAATTTCCGGCCGGTCGTCGGGCAGACGCGCTTCGTGCCGAGTTCTGGTTTAGCCAAGGAGAATGTCTCGATTGTCGGGAACCGGGTCGGTTAGTCTCAGGCCCGACATCTGTCAAATCGGGACGGGACGCGGGAACGCGGACGCGGATGACGCGCGCCGGGACGCGTGTTAACGGCGTGCCGGGTACGCGCCGCCTTCCGAGACCCGCATTGGCCCACCATCCTCCCGCCTCGTCGCTCTCATCGGGCCCGGGTTCGTGTCTGACCGGCCGTGTGCGGGCACCGGGCGACAAGTCGATCTCGCATCGCGCCGTGATCCTCGGCCTCCTGGCGATCGGCGAGACCCGGATCGAGGGGCTGCTCGAGGGCGAGGACGTGCTGGGCACGATCGCGGCCGCGCGGGCTCTGGGCGCCGCCGCGGTGCGCGAGGACGAGGGGCGCTGGCGCGTCAGGGGTGTCGGCATCGGGGGTCTGGCGCAGCCGGACGCAGCCCTCGATTTCGGCAATGCCGGCACGGGGGCGCGCCTCATGATGGGGGTCGCGGGCGCGCACCCGATCAGCACTGTCTTCGACGGGGACGCGTCCTTACGCCGCCGACCCATGCGCCGCATCCTCGACCCGCTCGTGCGCATGGGCACGCGCGTCCTGGAGGAGGCGGAGGGAGGGCGCGTCCCGCTGACCCTGCGCGGACCACGCGAGACGATCCCGATCGTCTACGAGACGCCAGCCCCTTCGGCGCAGATCAAGTCGGCCATCCTGCTCGCGGGCCTGAACTCGCCGGGCACCACGACCGTGATCGAGCGCGAGGCGACGCGCGACCACACGGAGCGCATGATGGCGCATCTCGGGGCCGAGATCGCGGTCGCGCCGGAGGGCGACGGCCGGCGCATCACGCTGCGCGGTCAGCCCGAGCTGCGGGGACGCGAGATCGTGGTCCCGTCCGACCCGTCCTCGGCGGCCTTCCCGCTCGTCGCGGCGCTCGTGACCCCGGGCTCGGAGCTCGTGATCTCGTCCGTCATGACGAACCCGCTGCGAAGCGGGCTCCTGACCACGCTGATCGACATGGGGGCGGCTATCGAGATAAGGGACGAGCGCGACATCGGGGGCGAGACCGTCGCGGATCTGCGCGTCGCGCACGGGCCACTGTCCGGCGTCGACGTGCCGGCCTCGCGCGCACCCTCCATGATCGACGAGTACCCGATCCTCGCGGTCGCGGCCGCCTTCGCGCGGGGCACGACCCGGATGCGGGGGCTGTCCGAACTGCGCGTCAAGGAATCCGACCGGCTGGCCGCCGTCGCGGCAGGCCTCGCGGCGAACGGCGTCGCGGTCGAGATCGAGGGCGACGACCTCCTGGTGCACGGGACGGGCGGGCCGCCGCCCGGCGGCGGGAGCGTCGCGACGCATCTCGACCACCGCATCGCGATGGCTTTCCTCGTCATGGGGCTCGGCGCGCGCGCGCCCGTCACGATCGACGACGGGACGATGATCGCCACGAGCTTCCCGTCCTTCCTGCCGCTGATGGAGGGTCTCGGCGCCAGGTTCGGGTCCCGCGCGTGATCGTGGCGATCGACGGTCCGGCGGCCTCCGGCAAGGGCACGCTCGCGCGCCGTCTCGCGGCGCATCTCGGGTTGCCCCATCTCGATACGGGGCTGCTCTACCGGGCGGTCGCGCTCGCGATGCTGGATCGCAGCGAGGCACTCGACGATGCCACCCGCGCCGCCGCTGCCGCCGAGGCGCTCGACGTGACGCGTCTCGACGCGGCCCGTCTGCGCTCGCGCCATATGGGCGAGGCGGCCTCGATCGTCTCCGCATTCGTGCCGGTGCGGGACGCGCTGCTCGGCGTGCAGCGCCGCTTCGCGGCCCGGCCGGGCGGCGCGGTGCTCGATGGGCGCGATATCGGCACGGTCGTGTGCCCGGACGCAGACGCGAAGCTCTACGTGACCGCGTCCCCGGAGGAGCGGGCGCGCCGCCGCCACCGGGAGCTAGAGGCGGGCGGCGAGCCGACCGCCTACGCGGCCGTCCTGGCGGACATCCGCAGGCGCGACGCCCGCGACCAGGACCGCGAGGTCGCGCCCCTCAAGGCCGCGCCCGACGCGATCCTGATCGACACGACGGCGTGCGATCCCGACGAGGCCTTCCGCCGCGCCCTCGCGACGATCGAGCGAGGCTCCTGATGGGCGGACCGCTTGCAACGCGTCTGCGGCCTGTCACACTGGCCTCCTGCGACGCGGGAGAGCCGCCATGATCCGACAGACCCTCCGACGCTACGCCGTGGCGCTCTCCCTCGTGGCAGCCTTGGGAGGCTCGGGCGCAAGTTCCGCATGGGCCGAGACGGAGGTCGACCTGGCGCTCGTGATCGCGGTCGATGTGTCGTTCTCCATGGACCCGGAGGAGCAGAACCTGCAGCGCGACGGGTTCATGGAGGCGTTCCGGTCGCCCCTGGTGCACGACGCGATCCGCCGCGGCGCGGTGGGGCGGATCGCGGTCGCCTACGTGGAATGGGCCGGGGCCTCCGACCAGCGCGTCCTGATCCCGTGGATGGTCCTGGACAGCCCCGAGAGCGCCATGGGCTTCGCGGCCGACCTCGCGGCGAAGCCCACGCGGCGCGCCTCGCGGACCTCGATCTCAGGCGCGCTCGACTTCGCCACCAAGCTCTTCGACGAGGGCGGGTTGCAGGCGACCCGCCGGGTCATCGACGTGTCCGGGGACGGGCCGAACAACCAGGGCCGGCCGGTCCAGGCGGCGCGGGCCGATACGCTCGGGCGCGGGATCACGATCAACGGGCTGCCGATCATGCTGAAGGCGCCCGGCTATTTCGACATCGCTGATCTCGACCTCTACTACCGTGACTGCGTGATCGGCGGATCGGGTGCCTTCATGGTCCCGGCCCGCGACCGCGGCCAGTTTCGCGACGCGGTGAAGACGAAGATCATCATGGAGGTGGCGGAAAGGCCGGATCCCGGCCGCGCCACGGCGGCGCTCGGCGGAGGACTCGCGACTCTGGCCCAGGCGGAATCGGGCCGCGTGAGCTGCATGGCCGGAGAGGCGCAATGGCGCGACCGCATGGGAAATTGAGGAGCGCCGGGCGGTGTTGCCGCTGGGTCGGTCGAGGGGCCAAACGGCAGGTCGCCCACCTGTCGTGATCTGAAGACCTCCGGAGACCTGCCTATGACCGACATCTGGACCCTCGACGCGACCGACGTGGCGAACGGCATCCGCACCGGGGCGTTCACGAGCCGGGAAGCGGTCGAGGGCTGCCTGTCGCGGCTCGACACGGTCACCCCGCGCCTGAATGCGGTCCTGGACGTGTTGGCGCAGGACGCACAAGCCGGCGCAGACGCGGCCGATGCCGCCCGGCGGGCAGGGGCATCTCCCGCCGCGGCACGGCATCCCGATGACCGTCAAGATCAACGTCGATTGAGACATCGGCGGCTCGCTACCCCGCCTATTGCACCGGCACCTTCGGCACCGCCGACCGGTACCGCAACTGCGACCCTCTCTCGCTCGGCTACATCGCCCGACGGATCGCCACGACGACGCTTCACCAGGATTACCTGACCTGACCGTGGCGAATCCTGTTCGACCGGATCGGCATCCGCAAGCATGTGCTCGAGACCGATGTATTCGGCAACTTCGTCCTCTCGGGGGCTGGATTACGGCACGGCCCGCAATTGGGCGCGCCTCGACATGCTCTGTCTGTCGCGCGGCCTGTGGCAGGCCCGGCGCCTCCTGCCGGAAGGATGGGCGCGAGTTCGTGAATACGCCGGTGCCGGCCTGGGAGGTGCCGGTCTATGGCGGCCAGTTCTGGCTCAGCCGAACGGCTGAGTTCGACCTGCGACGCGACACCTACATGATCGCGGGGTCGGGTCACCAGCGCGTCTTCAGCGTGGCCTCAGCCGACCTCGTGGTGGTCCGGACGAGTCACTTGCGCGGCAACGAGGGCGCGCTCCCCTCGATCAACGCGATGCTCCCCGCCGTCATGGCGGCCATCTCCGCCCGCTGACCCGAGCCGCGGGCAATCCGGTTCGCGAGGCTGGCCGACGAGAGCTGTCCGGGGCCGATGCGGCTGGGCCGAGGAGACGATCGGCACGCAGGCCGTGTTGACAGGC
>CAXUHE010000068.1:0-17619 GCA_964250725.1 uncultured Enterovirga sp.
CGATCCGCGAAAGGGTGCCGGACGCCCGGTCCCACGTAGAAGGCGAGGTGCGGGCCGATGCCGTTGAGGCGCGCGTTGTCCCGCGCGACCGCGATGGCCACCGGGTCGATATCGCCCGCCACCACGCGGCGCCTCAGCGATTTCGCGGCCGCGAAGGCGAGGACCCCCGTGCCCGTGCCGACGTCCAGGATCGCCCGGGGACGCCGCCGCTTCAGCTCGGCCGCGAGCGCCAGCAGGCAGCCCCGCGTCGTGCCGTGATGCCCGGTCCCGAAGGCGAGCGCGGCCTCGATCTCGAGCGCGACGTCGTTCGGTCGCACGAAATGGCGGTCGTGCGAGCCGTGCACCAGGAAACGGCCGGCCCGGACGGGCTTGAGGCCGTCGAGCGAGTTGCGCACCCAGTCCGTCCGGTCGAGCGTGTCGAAGCGCGCCGCATCGATCGCGTCGCCCACGATCGGGCGGGCGAGATCGCGGATCACGTCCTCGTCGGGCGGGGAGGCGAAATAGGCCTCCAGCAGCCAGGTGCGCCCGTCCTCCGCCTCGAAGGCCGCGACCGCCGTCTCGGCCGGATCGAACACCTCGCCGAGCAGCTCGGTCACGGCACGCGCGCGCCGCTCGTCCGTCGTGAGCCGCATGACGTGGGTCGGGTCGTTCGGGTGTAGCCCTTCCAGCATGGCCGCGCTTACCATCCGGCGCGATCAGCGGCCACCACGATCACGAGGAGCCGAACGCGCTTGCGCTGTGGCTCTCACGGGGCCATGTAGCGCGCGTGAGAGCAGGGCCTTCGCAGGGTCCGGCGTTGGTTCGACGCGACGTTCGGCGGCCCGGGCGTCTCGGACACATGTCTCGGGATCAGGGATACGAATGGCGAAAGAGGAATTGATCCAGTTCGAGGGCCTCGTGGTGGAGGCGCTGCCCGATACGCGGTTCCGGGTGCAGCTGGATAGCGGGCACGAGATCATCGCGTACACCGCGGGCAAGATGAAGAAGAACCGGATCAAGACGCTCGCCGGTGACCGCGTGACCGTCGAGATGTCGCCCTACGATCTCGAGAAGGGCCGGCTCATCTTCCGGCACAAGGACGAGCGCGGCCCGATCGGCGCGAGGCCCGGCCAGCGTCCGCAGTTCCGCCGCCGCTGATCCCCGAAACGCCAAGACCGCGCCGCGAGCGAACGCGGCACGGTCCAGACGATCGCGAGCCGGATGCGGGATCCGGCTCGCGGAGCATCTCAGTAGCCGTAGAAGCGGCGCGGGCCGCCGTAGCCGTAGGGACGGCCGTAGCCGCGCGGGCCACCGTAGAAGCGGCGGGGTCCGCCGTAGAAACGACGGCCGTAACGGGGTCCGCCGTAGCCGCGGCGCGGGCCGCCATAGAAGCGGCGCGGGCCGTAGCCGTAGCCGAACTGCACGGTTTCGACCGGGGCGGTCGAGGCGCCGGCGAGGTGGGCGCCGTTCGCCACCGGGGCCGCGGACGCGGTCTGCGGAGCGAAGGCGAAGCCGGCCACGAACAGACCGGCGACGAGCGCGAGCATTCTCAACACGTTGTATCTCCCTGTTGGGACCGCCTCGAGGTGCGGAACGGTCCTAACGTCCTCATGGGGGAAATGTTCGGGCCGGGAAAGCCCGTCCTCGCCGCGTGGTGAATGCGGCAGTGCCGCGCGTCGATCGCCGATGCGCGCGAGACGCGCGGCCCCTATCTTGTCGGGACGCCCGACCGGACGGGCGCGATCGGATGTGCGGGCGATGCGGCGAGGGACAGGATCGAGCGTGTCGCCGTGGCAGGGAGGATCCAGGCCGTGAGGCCGCGTCCCCGCGCGTACCGGCTGGACCGCCCCGACGTCGTGACGCGGTTTGCGGACGCGGCCGCGGGCGAACGCGAGACGGCCCGCATTCTCGTGACGGAGGAGCCCGACGAGGCCGTCCACGCGGCCGACGGCGTGCCGGTCATCGTGGAGCGCGGACGGCGCACGCCGCTTCTCGGCCTGTTCCTCGCGGCGCTCGGCGGCCTCGTGTCGCTGGCGCTCGGGCTCGCGGTCGAGCGGCTCGTCGAGGATCTGTTCGAGGCCGCGCCCTGGCTCGGCTGGACGGCGCTGGCGCTCGTCGCGCTCGCGGTGGCGGCGCTGGCCGGTCTCGTGGCGCGCGAGCTTCGCGGCGTGTTCCGGGAGCGGCGGATCGAACGCCTGCGGCAGGACGCGATCGACGCCATCGCGGTGCGCGACCACGAGGGCGCGAAGGCGCTCGCCAGCGAGGTGGCGCGGCTCTACGCGGGCCGCGCTATCCGGCATGTCGGCCCCGGCGTCGCGGATGTCGAGAACGAGATCATGGACGCGGACGACCGGCTGGGCCTCGCCGAGCGCACGCTCGTCGCGCCGCTGGACGAGGCCGCGCGCCGGGCGGTCGCGGCGGCGGCGAAACAGGTCTCGGTCGTGACCGCGCTCTCGCCGCGCGCGCTCGTGGACGTCGCCTTCGTGGTCTACGCGGCCGTGAAGCTGCTCGGCCGCATCGCCAGGATCTACGGCGGCAGGCCGGGCTTCCTCGGGTTCCTGCGCCTCGCGCGGGCAGCGCTCAACCATCTCGTTGTGACGGGCGGCGTCGCGGTCGGCGACAGCCTGCTCCAGCACGCGGTCGGGCTCGGGCTCGCGACCCGCATCTCGGCCAAGCTCGGCGAGGGCGTGCTGAACGGGCTGATGACGGCCCGGTTCGGCCTCGCGGCGATCGAGGTGTGCCGTCCCCTCCCCTTCATCCGCGAGACCCCGCCGAAGCTCGGCGACGTCGCGGGCGAGCTCATGTCGCGGACGGCCGAGGCGGGCTGACGACCCGAGGACCCGGCAAGTCCTGAATCCAGCGGGTCCCGCACCCGGCAAATCCTGCCGGACCGACGAGGAACAGGTCGGCAACTTGCGTCCGTCCCGCGTCCGGCACGGCTGGCCTATCCTGCGAAATCAGTCACTTAGACCCTGGCATACCGGTTGCGGTGCATGGTGCGGTCGAGTTCGCGCATGTAATCATGCGCATCCGGAGTTGTTCACGTCATGGGTATCCTGGGCGCCTTGTCGACGGCCGTGTCCGGCCTCTCCGCGCAGTCCTTCGCGCTCGAGAACATCTCGGGCAACATCGCGAACTCGTCCACGATCGGCTTCAAGCGGGTCGATACGAGCTTCGTCGACCTCATCCCGGACGCGCCCGCGAAGCACGAGCTCGCGGGATCGGTCTCTGCCTATTCCCAGCTCACGAACACCCTCCAGGGCACGCTGAACACGACCGGCGTGAACACCAACATGGCGCTCTCGGGCGAAGGTTTCTTCGCGGTGGCGGCGAATACCGGCTCCGCCCAGGCGCCCGCGTTCAAGGGCGAGAACCTCTACACGCGCCGGGGCGACTTCGCGAGCGACGCGCAGGGCTATCTCGTCAACGGCTCCGGCAACTATCTCGTGGGCACGACCTACAATCCCGCGACCGGCGCGGTCGTGGGCGGCACCAACGCGCCGATCCAGCTCTCGAGCGCTCCCATCCCGGCCAAGGTCACGAGCGAGATCGACTATTCGGGCAACCTGCCCTCGACGCCGAAGCCCTCCAACTACGACGGAACCCCCGCCTCGTCGCTGCTGAAGCCGGCCGATTTCGGCACCGATCCGACGCCGCCTCCCGTGGCTCCCGCGACCGGCAGCGGAACCGGCAAGGTCGTCGGAAGCGACAAGGCGACGTTCATGGCCGAGTCGGTGTCCGGAGGTCAGGCCTCGGTCTACAACTCCGCCGGGACGGCCACCACGGTGCAACTGCGCTGGGCCAAGACCGCGAACGCCGCCGGGACCACGCCCGATACGTGGCAGCTCTTCTACGGCGTGAACCCGGACGCGACCGGCACGGCGCCGGCCTGGCAGAACACGAATGCCAGCATCACCTTCGATGCCACCGGCAAGATGACCACGCCGGCCTCGGGCAGCATCCCGATCACAGGCCTCACCGCCAACGGCCTCGCGATCGGCGACGTGACGCTGAGGCTCGGGACGGGCGGCCTGACCCAGTACGGGGACCAGAACGGCACGGTGACGTCGAGCATCGACCAGAACGGATACACCTCGGGCACGCTCTCGAAGATCGCGGTCGGGAGCGACGGTTCCATCTCGGGAAGCTACTCGAACGGCCAGACGGCGAAGCTCGCCCAGGTGGCGGTCGCCCATTTCGCCAACGACGACGGGCTGAAGCGCGAGACGGGCGGCGCCTACTCGGCGACGACCGAATCCGGCGGTCCGTCGATCGGGCTGAACGGCACGAAACTCACGGGCGGCTCGGTCGAGCAGTCGAACACCGACATCTCGGACGAGTTCTCCAAGATGATCGTCACCCAGCAGGCCTACTCGGCGAACACCAAGGTGATGTCGACCGCGCAGCAGATGCTGCAGGACGTCATCAACATCATCCGCTGAGGCATCTTCGAGGAGAGTGACGAAAGATGGGCCTCTCGTCCATCATCGGGACGGCGGCGTCAGGCCTGCGCGCGACGCAGGCCGGGATGGACGTCGTCTCGCAGAACGTCGCGAATGCGGGGTCCGTCGGCTACACGCGCCGCACGCTCACCTCGACCCAGCAGGTCTCGGGCGACCAGACGACCGGCGTCAACGTGGCCGGGGCGACGCGCATCCTGAACTCGCTCGTGCAGCGCCAGCTGAGGCTGGAGACGGCCGGCGCGTCCTACACGGCGGTGAAGTCGAGCTACGCCTCCTCGCTCGACGCGATGTTCGACGCGCCGGGCGGCACAGGCTCGCTCCCGACGCTCGTGCAAGCCTATGCGGGCTCGCTCGGCACGCTCGCAAACGCGCCCGACCAGTACACCGCGCAGGCCGGTGCGGTCGCGGCCGCCAGCGACCTCGCGGGATCCCTGAACAGCCTGACGAAACAGGTCCAGTCGCTGCGGCAGAACACCGAGGACGCGCTCGCGCTCGACGTCGACCGGGCCAACACGCTCCTCAAGCAGATCGCGCAGGTCAACGCGCAGGTGACCTCGCCCTCGGCCGATACCGGGACGGCGGCGTTCCAGGATCAGCGCGACGCCCTGATCGACCAGCTCTCCGAACTCGTGGACGTGAACGTCACGCAAAAGACGAACGGCTCGGTCACGATCTCGACGACCGGCGGCTTCACGCTCTTCGACGGGGCGAGCTCGGCGCAGCTCTCCTTCGACCGGCGATCCCCGATCGGCGCGCAATCCGCCTACAGCATGGATCCCGCCAAGCGCAGCGTCGGGACGATCACCGCGACCGACTCGCTCGGCCGCACATCGGACCTCGTGGCGTCCGGCGTCATCCGGTCGGGCGAGATCAAGGGCCTGGTCGAGCTGCGCGACGAGACGCTCGTCCAGTCCCAGAGGCAGCTCGACGAGTTCGCGGCCGGCCTCGCGTCCTCACTCTCCGACAAGACCGTCGGCGGGACCGCCGTGCCGGCCACCGCGATCGCCGGGGCCGGCTTCTCGTTCGACCTGTCGAAGCTGAGCCCCGGCAACAGTCTCACCGTGTCGACGAAGGTCGGCACCACGGCGAAGACCGTGACCTTCGTGCGCGCGGACAGCGCCGCGGCGGCGGCGGCGGCCAGCTCCGCCGACGGGCTCACGGTCGGGCTCGACATGTCGGCCGGAATGACGGCCGTGGTCGCGCAGGTGCAGGCGGCCTTGGGTTCCAGCTCGCAGTTCACCGTCACGTCGTCCGGCGGCTCGACCCTGGCGGCCCTGGACAACGGCCCGACAGGCACGACCGCCACCACGTCGGTGACCGCGATGTCGGCTCTCACCAGCGTCACGGACCCCCTGAACGGAAGCGGGCAGCTCGGGCTCTTCGTCGACGGGGATGCCGGGCAGCCCTATAGCGGCAGCCTCGAACACGGCTCCCAGCTCACCGGGTTCGCCGGGCGCATCGCCGTCGGGGCCTCCGTCGCGGGCAATCCCGCAGCGCTCGTGAACTACCAGGCCTCGATGACGGCGGGCGATCCGACCCGGCCGGTCTTCCTCCTCGATCAGCTCACCTCGGCGTCGCGGACCTTCACGGGCGCGGCGGGCATCGGCGGATCGAACGCCCCCTTCACGGGCACGCTCGCGGACTTCTCCTCGCAGATCGTCGTGACCCAGGCGGCCAACGCGAACTCGGCCGGCCAGCTGAACCAGGGGCAGCAGACGGTGCTGAACGCGGTGAAGAGCCGCTACTCGCAGGATGCGGGCGTGAACATCGACACGGAGATGACGCAGCTCATCCAGTTGCAGACGGCCTACGGGGCGAACGCGCGCATCCTGACCGCCGCCAAGGACATGATGGACATGCTGCTCAGGGTCGGCCAGTGACCATCACCTCCTACGGGACGGCCGCGATGGCGGCCCAGCGCTCCATCACGCGCTTCACCGATCTCAAGACCGGGCTCGGCTCGCTTCAGGAGCAGCTCTCGACCGGCAAGACGGCGCAGACTTACGCGGGGCTCGGCCTCGGTGCGGCCGTCAGCCTCGACATGCGAGGGCAGCTGAGGACGCTCGACGGCTACGACGCCAACATCAAGGACGGGCAGAACCGTATCGCGCTGATCGATACCGGGCTGACCTCGATGAGCAAGCTCGTCGCCTCCACGAAGACGGCCGCGAGCGCCGACTCGGCAGGGAGCACCGTGAACAGGGAGGCGGCCCCGATCATCGCGGCCGGGTCGCTCCAGCAGGCGATCGACATCCTGAACACGCAGGCGAACGGACGCTACCTCTATTCCGGCCGCGACGGCACCACGAAGCCCGTCGCGGATTACGACACGATTCTGAAGGGCGACAGCACGCATGCCGGGCTGACGACGCTGATCGCGGAGCGCAAGGCGGCCGACCTCGGGGCCCCCGACGCCGCCGCCGTTCCGCCGACGATCTCCGGGCGGCTGACCCTCGCGAGCGCCGCCAGCACCGTCACGCTGGGCGAGGACGCCGCCGGCTCTCCCTTCGGCCTCAAGCTCGGCGCCGTGACCTCGAGCTCGGCCGCGATCACCGCCACGACGCCCGCCGGCACGCCGCCCGCGACGACGATCGCCGTCGCGTCCCAGCCCTCCGCCGGCGACACGGTCGGCTTCACGTTCAAGCTGCCGGACGGGACGAGCACGACCCTGACCCTGACCGCGCGCGCGGCCGGATCGGCGGCCGCGGACGGCACGTTCGCGATCGGCGCGACGAGCGACGACACGGCGGCGAATCTCGGGGCGGCCCTCGGCGCCTCCGTCGACACGCTCGCGCACACGACGCTCGCGTCCGCCTCCGCCATGCAGGCCTCGGTCGACTTCTTCAAGGGAACGGCCGCGAACCCGCCCCAGCGGGTGGACGGCCCGCCCGCCACCGCGACCGGCTTCACGCCGGGCACGGCGTCGAACACGGTCATCTGGTACTCGGGCGGCGAGGCGACCGGGTCGGTCCGCGAGACCGCGCCGGTCAGGGTCGGGGACGGGCGCAGCGTCGGCATCGGCGCGCAGGCGGACGAGCCCGCCTTCCAGAGCGTGCTCGCGAGCTTCGCCGCCCTGGCGTCGGAGTTCCCGGTGCCGGTCCCTCCGGCCCCGGGCGTGTTCCAGACGGACCCGACCGCGGGGGCACGCTACGCCGCCCTCTCGGGCCGGGTGTCGGACAAGCTCGGCTTCGCGACCGGACAATCCATCGCGGATGTGGCGACCGACATGTCGCTCGCCTCGGCGGCGATGAAATCGGCCGCCGCGATCTCGAGCGCGACCCGGACGCAGGTCCAGGCCACGCTGGACAGGACCGAGAACGCCGACCCGAACGAGACGGCGGTCAAGCTCCTGCAGATGCAGACGCAGCTGCAGGCGAGCTACCAGACGACCTCCACGATCCTCAAGCTGTCGATCGTCGATTATCTCTGATCGCGCCGAGCTTCGGCCGCGGCGTCATCGGATTGTCATTGAACCGTCGCCCGCCCTTCGTGCTAGCATGATGGGAGAACCAGAGCCTCGCGGGCCGGGGCCGATCCAGGGACGGACACGATGAAGACCATATCTGTCGCGCTCGCGCTCGGGCTGGCGAGCGGACCCGCCCTCGCGACGACCGAGGTTCAGTGGTGGCACGCGATGTCGGGCGATCTGGGGCAGAAGCTCGAGAAGATCGCGGCCGACTTCAACGCCTCCCAGAGCGACTACAAGATCGTGCCCGTGTTCAAGGGCACCTATCCGGAGGCCATGACGGGCGCCATCGCGGCGTTCCGGGCGAAGCAGCAGCCCGCGATCGTGCAGGTCTTCGAGGTCGGGACCGCCACGATGATGGCCGCGAAGGGCGCGGTCTACCCGGTCTACGAGCTGATGCGCGACGAGAAGGTCGAGTTCGACCCGAAGGCCTACCTGCCCACGATCACGGGCTACTACAGCGACACGAAGGGCAACATGCTGTCCTTCCCGTTCAACTCGTCGACGCCGATCCTCTACTACAACAAGGACATGTTCAGGAAGGCCGGGCTCGACCCGGACAAGGCGCCGAAGACCTGGGAGGAGGTCGCGGAGGACGCGAAGAAGCTGCGCGCGTCGGGTGCCGCATGCGGCTTCACCACCAACTGGCCGTCCTGGGTGCAGGTCGAGAACCTGTCGACGCTCCACAACGTGCCGATCGGCACGGAGGAGAACGGGCTCGGCGGCATGTCCGCCAAGATGACGATCGCGAACGCGCTCGTCGAGCGCCACTGGGCGAACCTCGCCGAGTGGCAGAAGGACAAGACCTTCGATTACGGCGGCCGCACCGACAAGGCGAACCCCAAATTCCTCTCGGGCGAGTGCGGGATCCAGATGCAGTCGTCGGGATCGCGCGGCGGCATCATCGCGAACGCCAAGTTCGACGTCGGCTACGGCATGCTGCCGACCTACGCCGACGTGAAGGGCGCGCCGCAGAACTCGATCATCGGGGGCGCGACCCTGTGGGTGCTGAAGGGCCGCCCGAGCGCCGAGTACAAGGGCGTCGCGCAGTTCTTCAACTACCTGTCGAAGCCCGAGGTGCAGTCCTGGTGGCACCAGAATACCGGCTACCTGCCGATCACCAAGGCCGCCTACGAGCAGACGAAAGCCTCGGGCTACTACGACAGGAACGCGGGTTCGAGCGTCGCCGTCGAGGAGATCAACCTCAACCCGCCGACCGAGAACTCGAAGGGCCTGCGCTTCGGCAACTTCGCCCAGATCCGAGACGTGATCGAGGAGGAGCTCGAGAACGTGCTGACTGGAAAGAAGACCCCCAAGCAGGGGCTGGAGGACGCCCAGCGCCGCGCGAACGAGATGCTGCGGCAGTTCGAGAAGACGAACAGCTGATCGCGGGCCGGCATCGTGGTCGTCCGGAAGGCCGGAGGTGAGCAGGGCGTCGTGAACGGCCGGCCCTGGCCGCTCTGGATCCCGGCTTCCGCCGGGATGAGCGGCCAACCTCTCCGCACACCCCGGCGGAAGCCGGGGTCCATGCGCTCGATACCGTAAAGGCCGCGCGTGCAGGCGAAACGCGTCACCTTCGGCGGCACGGCGCTGCCGCTGGCGCTCCTCGCGCCGCAGCTCGCGGTCACGGTCGTGTTCTTCGTCTGGCCGGCCGTGCAGGCGTTGATCACGAGCTTCCAACGCGAGGACGCGTTCGGGCTGAAGACCGAGTTCGTCGGGCTCGAGAACTTCCGCGACCTCGTGGCCGACCCGCTCTACCTCGCGTCCTTCGGCACCACGATGATCTTCTCGGTCGCGGTCGCGGTCTCGGCGCTGGTCGTCGGGCTCGTCCTCGCGGTGCTGGTCGACCGCGTGTCGCGCGGCGCGGAGATCTACTCCGCCCTGCTGATCTGGCCCTACGCGGTCGCGCCGGCCCTCGCGGCGATCCTCTGGGCGTTCCTGCTCAACCCCTCGATCGGCCCGCTGACGCGGCTCCTGCGGGCCATCGGCATCGATTGGAACTACAACGTCGACGGCACGCAGGCGCTGATCCTGATCGTGATCGCCAGCGCCTGGAAGCAGGTCTCCTACAACTTCCTGTTCTTCCTCGCGGGGCTGCAATCGATCCCGCGCTCGCTGCTGGAGGCCGCCTCGATCGACGCCGCCGGACCGTGGCGGCAGTTCCGCACGATCGTGTTCCCGCTCCTCGCGCCCACGACCTTCTTCCTCGTCGTGGTGAACGTCGTCTACGCGTTCTTCGACACGTTCGGGGTCGTGCACGCGACGACGGGCGGCGGCCCCGGCCAGTCGACGACGCTCCTCGTCTACAAGGTCTGGAAGGACGGGTTCATCGGGCTGAACCTCGGCTCGTCCTCCGCTCAATCCGTCGTGCTCCTGGTGATCGTGATCGCGCTCACCGCCGTGCAATTCCGCTTCCTCGAGCGGCGGATCAACTACTGATGGCCGGCGGGAGGCTCGGCTCGCGGTTGCTGGTCCACGCGATCCTGATCGTCGGGATCGTGGTCATGCTCGTGCCGATCTGGCTCGCCTTCGTGGTCTCGACCCGCCCGGGCTCGGACTTCATGACGGGAGACTTCCCGCCCTGGCCGGGCGGCGACTTCGTGAAGAACTACCGCACCGCGCTGATCGACGGGCAGCCGGGCGCCGGCCTCCAGCCGGTCGGGCGCATGCTGTGGAACAGCCTCGTGATGGCGCTCGTCATCGCGGCCGGCAAGATCGCGATCTCCTTCGTGTCCGCCTTCGCGATCGCGTGGTTCCGATTTCCCTTCCGGGTCGCGGCCTTCTGGCTCATCTTCGTGACCCTGATGCTGCCGGTCGAGGTGCGCATCCTGCCGACCTTCGCGGTCACGGCCTCGCTCGGCCTCCTCAACAGCTACGCGGGCCTGACGATCCCGATCATCGCGTCCGCGACCGCGACGTTCCTGTTCCGCCAGGTCTTCATGACGATCCCGGACGAGCTGACGGAGGCGGCGCGGATCGACGGCGCGGGGCCGCTGCGCTTCCTCGTCGACATGGTGGTGCCGCTCTCGCGCACCAACGTGGCGGCGCTCTTCATCATCCTGTTCATCTACGGGTGGAACCAGTACCTCTGGCCGCTCCTCGTCACGACCGAGCCCGGCTACGAGACCGTCGTGATGGGCATCCAGCGGCTCGCGCAATCGGCCGGCGAGGGCAGCCCCTACTGGCACCTCGTGATGACGACCGCGATCCTCGCGATGCTGCCGCCCATCGCGATCGTGCTCTCCATGCGCAAGCTCTTCGTGCGCGGCCTCGTCGAGACGGAGAAATAGCCTTGGGGGAGACATAGCTTGGGGTCGGTCACGCTCTCGAACCTGCGCAAGGTCTATGCAGGGGGCCAGGAAGCCGTGCGCGGCGTCTCCTTCGATGTCGCGGACGGAACGTTCTGCGTCCTCGTCGGCCCCTCGGGATGCGGGAAGTCCACGCTGCTGCGCATGATCGCCGGGCTCGAGACCGTCACATCGGGCAGCGTCGCGATCGGCGGCCGCACCGTGAACGACGTCGAGCCCGCGGACCGCGACATCGCGATGGTGTTCCAGAACTACGCGCTCTACCCGCACATGCGGGTCCGCGACAATCTCGCCTACGGGTTGCGCAACCGGCGCACCCCGAAGCCCGAGATCGAGACCCGGGTCGCGGAGGCGGCCCGCATCCTCGGCCTCGGCGACATGCTCGACCGCTACCCGCGCCAGCTCTCGGGCGGCCAGCGCCAGCGGGTCGCCATGGGACGGGCGATCGTCAGGAAACCGCAGGTCTTCCTCTTCGACGAGCCGCTCTCGAACCTCGACGCGAAGCTGCGCGTGCAGATGCGGGTCGAGATCAAGCGGCTGCAGCGCTCCCTCGGCGTCACGGCCGTTTACGTCACCCACGACCAGGTCGAGGCGATGACGCTCTCCGACCAGCTCGTCGTGATGAGCGCGGGCCGGGTCGAGCAGGTCGGCACCGCGATCGAGATCTATCGCCGGCCGATGACGCGTTTCGTCGCGACCTTCATCGGCTCGCCGCCCATGAACATCCTGGCCGGCACGGTCGAGCCCGGCGGGACCGTGGCGCTGCCGGAGGGCGGGCGGGTGACGGTCCCGGCCGCCGCGGCGCTCACGCCCGGCACCGCCGTCGAGGCCGGCATCCGGCCCGAAGAGGCGACCCGCTGCCCGGCCGGGGGAGCGGCTCTGCGCATGCGGGTCGATTTCGCCGAGGAGCTCGGCGCGACGCGGCTCCTGCACGGGAAGCTCGGGGGCCAGGACTTCATCGTGCAGACCCAGCTGCTGGATCAGGTCGCGGACGGGGACGTGATCGGCCTCTCGGTCGAGCCCTCGTCGGTGCACCTGTTCGAGCCGGGGACCGGAGACCGGATCGACTAGCCGTTACACCCGCCCGGTTGGAACCGGCCCGCCCGGACACGCTTCACCGGATGGCTGAGCGTGTCCGGACGGGTCGGAGCCGACGCGATCGGGGGGTAGCGTTGGACCGGTTCGCCACAACCCGAGCGCGAAGACTTGAAACCGGTTGGACGTTAAGCAAACGCGAGAGCCCGAGCGAGGCTCATGCGGGAACCGCTCGCGAACGTACCGTTACGTACAGCCTGAACGCACGCATCCCTCACGCCGACGGCGGGACCGTGTGCTCGCCCGCCGCATCCGCCTGCCAGCCGAGTTCGGCCCGGTAGCGCCGGAAGCATCGCTCCCCGCATCGCAGTCGCATCAGCGCGCCCTCCGCGATCGCGTGCGCGATGCCGGGATTGGCCGCGACCAGCGGCCGGATGGCCTCCGCGTTCCAGGCCTCGGAATGCTTCACGTCGAGGATCGCGTGGAGGTCGAAGTAATGCCGGTCGCCGGTGGGCACGCCGAGCCGCTTCAGCCCTCGCCCCACCGCCGCCGCGCGGTCGGGGGCGGTCTGCTCGACGATGCCGAGCGACCCGATCGAGTGGTAGGCGTAGCGCCGGTTCCAGGCGAGCGCCGCCATCGTGTTCGCGAGCGCGAGGGCTTCCCACACCGTCTCGGCGATCTGTGCCTCAAGCCCGAGCCGCCGCGCCAGCGTCTCCAGGAGAGGTCCGTGCATGCCCTTCTCGTTGCCGCGCCCCATCTCGTCCCAGTAGTTGCGGGCGAGTTCGAGCTTCGGGGCGACCGGCATCTTCACCTGCGTCAGCGCGGTGAGGTCCTCGAAGCCGGCCTCGCCCGCCACCTCCTGGGCGAGGAACCACTTCATCTCGTCCATCGAGCACCGGTCCGCGATCCACGCGAAGAGCGGGTCGTGCTGCCCGGGGCCGCTATCCGTGAGGTCGGTCAGCCAGGCGTCGAAGCCGTCAGGGTCGGTCGGGGCGGCGGCCGCGCGGTCCGCGACGGTGCGGCGCTCGCGCTCGATGAACTCGCCCTCGAGCAGGAGGAACTCCGCGTCGTCCTCGATCTCGGCGCGCCAGTCGCCGCCCGGCAGGCCGGGATGGAGACGCCGCCTGTTGAAGGCGGTCAGCCGCTTCTGCAACGCCTCGTCGCTCTCGGTGACGCCGGCTCTCGGCTTCTCGCGCAAGTCCATCATGTCGGGGCGACCTTTCTCACTCTCTGCCGGCATGAATGTGGATGCCGATTGCGGGTTCATGACGACCGACCGGATCACATCTGCGAGACGTCACGGCCCAACGTCCGTGCGGCGGATGCGAGTTGCCGAGAGAGGTCCATCGGCGCTACGTCACGTCCATGCCGCACCCGCCCTCCCCCTACCGCACCCAGAACTGGACGCTGACGAAGCCCGTGGCGGCCGGACGCCACGGCATCGTGGTGTCGCAGAACCGGGAGGCCGCGGAGGCCGGGGCGTCGATCCTGGAGGCCGGCGGCAACGCGGCCGACGCCGCGGTCGCGACCGCCTTCGCGCTGGCGGCGGTCGAGCCGTGGAACAGCGGGCTCGGCGGCATCGGCTTCGCGCTGGTGCTGCCTGCCGGGGCCGCCCAAGCCAAGGTCGTCGATTTCGGCCCCGTCTCGGGCCGCAACACGAGGGCCGGGGACTACCCGCTGACCGGGGCCGTGAAGCACGACCTCTTCACCTGGCCGGAGGTGGAGGGCGACCGCAACGTCCACGGCCCGCTCTCGTTCTGCGTGCCCTCCGCGGTCGCGGGCTACGGGCGGCTGCACGAGGCGTTCGGATCGGGCCTGCCGATCGCGGATGTGCTGGCGCCCGCGGTCGCGCTCGCCGGGCGCGGTCTCGCGCAGGACTGGTACACGACGCTGAAGGTCGCCGCCTCGGCCGCGGTCCTGCGCCTCTACGCGGAGAGCGCGCGGATCTACCTGCCGGGCGGGCTGCCCCCCGTCCCGCCCTACCAGGGCGCGACCGGCTTCTTCCGGCTGGGCGAGCTCGCCCGGACTCTGGAGCATCTGGCGAGGTCGGGCCTCGGCGACTTCTACCGGGGCGACGTCGCGCGCGACCTCGCGGCCGACATCGCGGAGCTGGGCGGCGTGATCGACGCGCAGGACCTCGCGGGCTGCGAGGCCGTGGTCCGCGACGCGCCGACCATCCCGTGGCGCGACGGCCATCTCGTCCACACGGCTGGCGGGCTGACCGCCGCCCCGACCCTCGCGCAGGTGATCGCCGGGATGAGCGGGCCGGCGCCGGCGACGCCCGACGCCGCCTGGTTCGCCCGCCTGTCCACAGTGATGCGGCAGGCCTACGCGGACCGCCTCGACGGGCTCGGGGCCGCCGCCCGGGAGCCCGGCGACACCTGCACGACGCACCTCACCGTCGTCGACCGCGACGGCATGCTCGTCTCGATGACCACGACGCTGCTCTCGTCGATGGGGAGCCGGGTCGTGCTGCCGAAGACGGGCGTCCTCATGAACAACGGCGTCATGTGGTTCGATCCGCGGCCCGGCAGCGCGAACCCGATCGCGCCGGGCGTGCGCCCGCTCTGCAACATGTGCCCGGTCATCGTGACCCCGGCCGGTGGCGGCTGGCCCCGCATCGCCGCGGGCTCCTCCGGAGGGCGACGCATCCTGGCCAGCGTCTACCAGAGCCTCGCCTTCCTGCTGGATTCGGGGATGGAGGTCGGGGCGGCCGCGCATGAGCCCCGCATCGACGTCTCGGGACCGGACGGCGCGACCGCCGACATGAGGCTGCCGGCCGACACGCTCGACGCGCTCGGCGCCGCGGGTCCGCTGACGATCGTCGAGCACGGCGTCCTGCCGATCAATTTCGCCTGCCCCAACGTCATCCGCGTCGGGCCCGAGGGTGCCGAGGCCTGCAGCGACGTCGCGTCGCCCTGGTCGGCGGCCGTCGCGGCCGGCCCTGTGTCGGCGCCGTGAAACCTGAGGTCGCGTTCATCGGGACGGGCGGGACGATGTCCTCGCTCGGGCGCGATCCCCTCGACATCGTGGACTATTCGGCCCGCGACAGGCGGCTCGAAGCCGACGAGATCCTGGAGCGCGTGCCGGAGGTGCGCGAGGTCGCGGACGTGATCCCGGTGCGCTTCCGCGCGGTGCTCAGCCCCCAGATCCACTCTCCCGAGTGGAAGGAACTCGTGCTCCTCTGCGATCAAGTCGTGGCGGACCATCCCGATCTCGCGGGTATCGTGATCGGGCACGGGACCGCCACCCTGGAAGAGACGGCCTACGCGCTGGCGCTGACCGCCAAGGTCGGCGTGCCGATCGTGATCGTCGGGTCGCAGAGGCCGATGAGCGCGCTGTCGAGCGACGCGCCGCTCAACCTCGTCAACGCGATCCGCACGGCCGCGAGCCCCGCCTCCCGCGGACGCGGCGTGATGGTCATGCTGAACGACGAGATCCAGGCCGCCCGCGAGGTGACGAAGACCTCGACCGCGCGCCTCCAGACATTCCGGTCCCCGGATTTCGGCCTGCTCGGCCACGTCGACGGCGACGAGGTCGTCTACTACCGGACCTCCATGCGCCGGCACGCGCCCGACACGGAGTTCGACCTGCGCGGCCTCGACGGCCTGCCGCGCGTCGACATCGCGTATTCGTATTCGGGGAACGATGGCGCGGCGGTCGCGGCCTTCGTGGCGGCCGGCGCGCGGGGCATCGTGTCCGCCGGGTTCGCGCCCGCGATGACGACGCCCGCCGAGGCAGAGGCCCTGCGTGAGGCGGCCCGGGCCGGGATCGTGGTGGTCCAGTCGACGCGGGCCGGCAGCGGGCGGACCGCGAACATCACGAAGCTCCGCGAGGCGGGGTTCGTGAACGCCGATAACCTCAACCCGCAGAAGAGCCGCATCCTCCTCGCGCTGGCGCTCGCCGTGACGCGCGACCCCGGCGAGATCGCCCGGATGTTCAAGGAATACTGACGCCCTCTCATACGATGGGGCATCCTCCCCGGCGGGCCTCGTCACCCTTCCAAAGAAGGGTTGAACGCGCCGTCGCGCATGATAGGACGCGGACGAGCAACGAGAAATAAGGATGGGACGGATGCGCAAGACGAACCTCGTGCCGATATCGGCGCTCGTGATGGGCCTCGCGGCCGCCGGGGCCGCCTTCGCGCAATCCAAGGAGCCGGTCCGAATCGGCTCGATCGAGATCCTGACCGGCCCGAACAACCGCTACGGGCTCGCGATCCAGCGAGGGTTCGACCTCGCGACCGAGGACGTGAACAAGAAGGGGATCCTTGGCGGCCGCCCGATCGCGATCACCTACGAGGATTCGGCCGGCAACAAGGACCAGGCGCTGAACGCCGCCCGCAAGCTCATCGGCCGCGACAAGGTCCCGATCATCCTCGGCCCCACATTGTCGAACGAGATGTTCGCCGCCGGCCCGATCGCGAACGAGCGCAAGGTCCCGATCGTCGGCACCTCGACGACGGCGGCCGGCATCACCGCGATGGGCCCCTACGTGTTCCGCACCTCGCTGCCCGAGGGCGACGTCATCCCGGTGACGATCAAGAAGGCGCAGGCGAAGTTCGGCATCAAGAAGGTCGCCGTCATGTACGGCAACGACGACGCCTTCACGAAGTCCGGCTACGACGTCTTCAAGGATGCGCTCGCCAAGGCCGGCATCGAGGTGCTGACGACCGAGACCTTCGGCGGCAAGGATTCGGACTTCTCCGCCCAGCTCACCAAGATCATCACGATGAAACCCGATGCGATCGTGGTCTCGGCGCTCGTCGAGGCCGCGGCCGGCATCGAGTTGCAGGCACGCCAGCTCGGCCTCGACAACAAGGTGTTCTTCATCGGCGGCAACGGCTTCAACTCGCCGAAGCTCGGCGACATCGCGGGCAAGTCGGCCGACGGCACGCTCGTCGGCAGCCCCTGGTTCGTCGGCAAGAAGGACGCGGCGAACCAGGACTTCGTCAAAGCCTTCAAGGCCAAGTACAACGACGAGCCGGACCAGTTCGCCGCCCAGGCCTACGACACGCTGCACATCGTCGCGAAAGCGATCGACGCGGCCGGCGCGCCGGATTCCGAGAAGATCCGCGACGCACTCGGCAAGACCACGTATTCGGGCGTGATGGGGCCGTTCTCGTTCTCGGCGGAGCGCGACCCGGCCGACACGTCGGGGGTCGTGGTGCTGGTGATGAAGAACGGCCGCTTCGAGGAACTGAACTGATCATCGTCCAGCATCGCCGGGCGTAATGCTCGGGGTCCTTCTCCCCTTGCGGGAGAAGGTGTCGGCGCGTAGCGACGACGGATGAGGGGTTGGTCGGGCATGCGCCCCTCATCCGACCTTCGCTGACGCGAAGGCCACCTTCTCCCGCAAGGGGAGAAGG
>CAXUHE010000069.1:0-17451 GCA_964250725.1 uncultured Enterovirga sp.
CGTAGCCCTGGCCGGCGCGGGCCGGCGCCTCGGGCACCCACATGGCCACAATGTTGTCGTGGATCTCGTCGTCGGTCGGGTTCTCGACGAGCTGCACGGAGCCGCGGCCCCAATCGCCCTTGGGCTCGATCCAGAGCGAGGGGCGGCGGTCGTAATAGACGCCGTCCTGGTAGTGGTCGAAATTGCGGTCGCGCTGGAGGAGGCCGAAGCCGCGCGGGCTCGCATCCGCGAAGGCGGAGACCTGCGTGTGCGGCGGGTTGTTCAGCGGCCGCCAGATGCGCTCGCCGCCCCCCGTCCAGAGCGCGAGCCCGTCCGAATCGTGCACCTCCGGGCGCCAGTCGACCGCGGTCGGCTTCGCTGTCTCCGAGTACCAGAACATCGAGGTCAGCGGCGCGATGCCGAGCCGCGCGACGTCGCGCCGGAGCAGGATCGTCGTATCGATGTCCATGATCACGCCCGCCTCGCGGCGCATCGTGAAGCGGTAGGCCCCGACCGCGCCCGGCCCGTCGAGCAGCGCGTAGAGCGTGACCGCGTTGCTGTCCGCGTTCGGCTGGTCGAACCACACGTGGGTGAAGTCCGGGAACTCCTCCGACTGCCCATAAACGACCGTGTCGAGCGCGAGGCCGCGGGCCGAGAGCCCGTACTGGTACAGCCCGCCGATCGCCCGGAAATAGGACGCGCCGAGGAACGCCACCCAGTCGTTGCGCCGCCAGTCGAGCCCCCCGTCGCGCGCCTCCTGGAAGCGGAACCCCGCCCAGCCGACATTCGCCGGCAGCTCGTGCGCCGGGCTGTCGGCCGGCATGTCGAAATCCGCCACGTCGTAGACGATCTCCCGTGCGGCCCCGCCCTCCACGACGTGCATCCGCACCGGCTTCTGGAAGTAGCGCCCGAGGTGGAAGAAGGTCACCGGATAGCGGCCCGGCCCCCCGGCCCAGAGCGCATGGTCCGCCTTGAAGCGGATCTTGCCGTGTGCGTCGTAGTCGATCCGTTGCAACACCTCCGGCAGCGGGGTCGGCGGGGCCGCGTAGGGCCGCGCCGCCATCTCGCGCACGCGCGCTTTGAGCGCATCGAAGGAGAACGGTTCGGCCGCCCCGTAGGTCAGGCCGTCCGCCGCGAGCGCGCCATCCGGGAAGCCCGCGGCCGCGAGCCCGGCGGTGCCGGCCGCGGCGGCCAGGAAGAAGCGTCTGTCCAGCATGGATGCATGTTCGGGAGGAGAAGCCGGCGTGCCGACGGTCGGCGCGGTTTAGCGCCCGCGCCGCGCCGCGTCGATTGCCGCTTGGTCGGTCGTCTGCGGTGAGCCGTCGTGTCGCCTTCCACCCGGCCCAAGCCCGGCGTAAGACCGTGCATGCGCCCCCGCCGGCCCACCTCACGTCTGATCGTCGCGGCGCTCGCGCTCTACGCCCTGCTGCTTCAGCCGTTCGTCGTGGCCGCGACGCCCGTCGTCGCGTCGGCGGGCGTGAGCTGCCACGCGGCGTCGGACGATCCTGGCGCCCCGGCCGACCACCATCACCCGTGCTGCGCGGCGGCTTGCGCCGTCTCTGTCCTACCGTCCGCGGCCATCCTGTCGCAGACCGTCTCCTGGCCGCGGCGGGACGCGCTTCGGCTCGCCTGGGGAGGCGAGGGCACGCCACGTGCGACCGGTCCACCGACCCACGCGGCGAGCGCCCGAGGTCCCCCGACCGTCTGACCGATCCGAAGCCTCTTCGATCCCGTCAGACAAGGACCTCATCCATGACCCGTTCGTTTCGCGGCGCGCTCGGCGCGGCCGTTCTCCTCGCGTGTTCCACCTCAGCTTTCGCGCATGCTGTCATGGCGGTGCGCGAGGCCCGCCCTGGTGCACCCTACCGTGGTGTCGTGCAGGTGATGCACGGTTGCGCCGGCTCGCCCACCACCGCGGTCCGGCTGACGATTCCGGACGGCGTCGCGGGTGCGCGGCCCATGCCGAAGCCGGGATGGACGCTCTCCACCGTGAGGGGGCCCTACGCGCGGTCCTACTCGAACGGCCATTCCGAGACGACCGAGGGCGTCAAGGAGATCACCTGGACCGGCGGCAGCATCCCGGACGATCAGTTCGACGAGTTCACGTTCCAGGCCCAGATCGCGGACAGCTTCGCGCCGGGCGCGGTCATCCGCTTCCCGATCGTGCAGACCTGCGCGGCGGGCGAGTCCCGCTGGACCGAGATCCCGGCGGCCGGTGAGGACGCGCACGCCCTGCGCTACCCGGCGCCAGGCGTGACGGTCGTGGCGGCGGCCGCGATGGCGGGGTCGGACATGGTCAAGGTCGGTGCGCTCACGATCGCGCAGCCCTGGATGCGCGCGACGCCGGCCGGCGCGAAGGTCGCGGGCGGCTACGTGCGCATCACGAACACGGGCACGGTGCCGGACCGGCTCGTCTCTGCCTCGATCCCGCTCGCCGGGCGCGGCGAGGTGCACCAGATGGCGAACGTGAACGGCGTCATGACGATGAACGAGGTCGCGGGAGGCCTCGCGATCCCACCCGGCGGCACGGTCGAGCTCAAGCCCGGCGGCTACCACCTCATGTTCATGGACCTGACGTCGGGCCCGCAGGCGGGCGACACCGTGCGCGGCACGCTGACCTTCGAGAGCGCGGGCAAGGTGGACGTCGCGTTCCGGGTCAGCCCGGTCGGCGCGCCGGGACCGGTCGGCGGCGCGATGTCGGAACACCAGCACCACTGAGGTGACGATCGCGAGTCGGTGCCGGCTCGCCCGGACGTGCAGCCTCGGCGCAGCTTGTGGCGCCGGGGTTCGACGACGTTTAAGATCGATTCCAGAGGTCGTCGGATCGTCGCCCGGCCAGAGGACGAAGACGTTTGCTGTTCGCCGTGCACGAGATGGACCAGAAGCTCGACATGTGGGTCGTGCCTGACAATCCGGGAGCGGTTCCGGCCATCATCGTGTCCACCGATGGCGGACGCACACGCCGGAGGGAGGACACCAACTGGTTCAGGCCTGACCTGAAGGACCTGCGGATCCACTCGACGGGAAATTGCGGGTTCGTCATGACGGTCGAGAACCTGCCCGAGATGGCGGGCGACGACCCCTTCGAGATCTACGAGGCCGAGTCGAACCTGCTGGTCTACCGCCGCGCACCCAAAGACTGCGTCAGGACGCGCGTCCTGTTCCTGCACGGGCAGATGATGGAGCGGTGCAACCTCGTCCGCCATCTCTCGAACGACTTCCAGATGGTCTACTCGGACGTGGAGTTCATTCCCGAGGAAGCCCTGATCCACATCTTCTACGGGTTCTCGACCTCCTGCCTCGTCTCCGGGGCGTTCCTGTTCTCCAACTACCGCGGCATGGTGGAGCGGCAGGACTACGTCCGCACCGCGCTCCTGATCGACCCGGTCTGGGAGCTCGCGGCCTCCTTCTCGTTCCTGAGGACGATCGCGCACGCGAACCCCGTGTCGGACAATTGGCGCAATCTCGGGCGCGACGGCCTCGTGGCCCAGTTCAAGGATGTCGACCTGACGCATCCGGGCGAGATCAACCGTGCGATCAAGCAGCTCAGCGAGCATGATTATGCCATGCTGTGCAACCCGCTCGTGCGCCGCTTCTCCGCCAAGCTGATCGACGAGCCGATCCAGCCCTCGCACGTCCCGAAGGCGCTGGACGCCATCGCGGATTTCGAGGTCATCGGGTTCGACGACGAATTCCCGGTCTTCCAGGAACTCCTGTCGGACCACCTCGACCGCGACTGCTCCACGATGGAGCACGAGCAGGACACGCCCGAGTTCGCCGCGATCGTCGAGGCCGTGTCGCGCTCGCGCGCGGCGACCGAGATGCTGATC
Source organism: uncultured Enterovirga sp. (assembly GCA_964250725.1). Classification (GTDB taxonomy): domain Bacteria; phylum Pseudomonadota; class Alphaproteobacteria; order Rhizobiales; family Beijerinckiaceae; genus Enterovirga. The sequence goes on from CAXUHE010000069.1 coordinate 3,810, forward strand.
CACGATTTCGAGTTCTACGAGAAGGTCCGGACGGCCTACGAGACGTTCAAGGACGATGCCACGCCGGCCGCGTGACCCGCGCGACGTCCTGCACGCGATGCCCATGACCGATCTGAACGCGCTTCTGAGATGCCGCGTTCTGTGGGGCGAAGACCGCCTCCTGGTCGAGGATCCCGGCTTTCGCCAGGCCCGCGACGTGCTCTACCTGCCCTGGTCGGCCACGCAGGATTACGGGCTCCATCCCGCCGCGGCGTCGAGTGCCGAAGAAGACGCGCCCGACCTGGACTACCTCTATATCGGCAACCTCGTCAGCCATTACGGCCACTTCCTGACCGACACGCTGTCGCGGTTCTGGCCGCTCCTGCGCGACCCCGATCGCGAATTCGTGCTGCTGGCCCACGCGCCGAAGCAGGACACGCGATGGCACGACGTCGCGGTGATCGGGGAGATCCTCGCGCGGTTCGGACGGACGACGGGCGACGTCGTGACGTTCGACGCGCCCCGCCGCGTCCGGCGCGCGACCATCCCGGGCCCGAGCTTCGTCGAGCGCTCCCACGCTCACGCGGTCTTCGGCGAGGTGATGCAGTTCTTGGGCAGGCCGTTCTGGTCGTCCGATTGCGTCGATCGCGAGGAGCGGCCGGTCTATCTCTCGAAGTCGCGACTCGCGAGCGGCGTCAGCCGGCTGATCAACGAGGCCGAGCTCGAGCGGGAGCTGGAGCGGCGCGGCTTCGACGTGATCTACCCGGAGACCCTGTCCCTGCCGGAGCAGGTGTCCCTCTTCGCGAGACGCCGCTTCGTCGCGGGCACCGCTGGCTCGGCCCTGCACACCTCGCTCATGTCGGCGCCGGGCCGGCGCATCCTGGCGCTCAACATCCACCAGCATCTCCATGCGAACTACGCGCTGTTCGACCGGTTGAACGGCAACGAGGCCTTCTATTATTTCGTGCCCGGCTCGACCCACGGCGAGCATCGGGGCTTCTCGGTCGGCTGGAGCCTGGAGCGACCCGACGTCGTGGCGTCCGAGATGGCCGCGAGCCTCGCGATCTTCGATCGGCTGGAGAACCGAGACCTGGAGCAGGAGCGTCTGCGCGCGAAGCTCACGGCGATCGCCGGAGGCCCCTTCGGGCCATTGCGGATCCGTCTCAGGCGCAGGCTGGAGCAGGCGCGCCGGATCTGGACGTGAGTCCCCGGCGGGCGGGCGTCAGCCCCACTCGGCCTCGGCCGCATGGCGCCAGAGCAGCGTCATCAGGTAGATGCCGATCACCGAGAACGCCCCCATCAGCGCGTAGCCGAACACGTCGCCGAGCTCGAACAGGCCCGCCAGCGCCCAGGCGGAGGCCAGCGCGACCCCGAACACCTCGGTGCCGATCAGGATCATGACGCTGACGACCGTGAGGTAGGACCGCCGCTGCGGACGGCGTTGGGTGATGGCCAATCCGGCTCTCCGTTGACGATGTCGGGCGATTTAGCCCAAACGAGGTGGCTATGCCAGATACACCGACCTTCCCGAGCGCAGCGGTCGCGGCCCCGCACTATCTCGCCTCCGCGACCGGCCGGGGCATCCTGGCGGAGGGCGGCAACGCGCTCGAGGCGATGATCGCGATGGCGGCCACGATCGCGGTCGTCTACCCGCACATGAACTCGCTCGGCGGCGACGCCTTCTGGCTCGTGCGCGAGCCCGGCGGGCGGGTCCGGGCGATCGAGGCCTGCGGCCCGGCCGGATCGCTCGCGACCGCGGAGCGCTATCGCCGCAAGGGCTACGACGCGATCCCGTTCCGCGGGCCGGACGCGGCCGTGACGGTCGCGGGCGCGGTCGGCGGCTGGGCGATGGCGCTCGACTACGCGCGCAGCCTCGGCGGCAAGGTGCCGCTGCCGGACCTCATGGCGGACGCCATCCGCTACGCCGGCCAGGGCTGTCCCGTCTCCGACAGCGAGCTCAGGACGGTCGCGAACGAGGAGGCGGCGCTCCTCGACGCGCCGGGCTTCGCCGAGACCTTCCGGTTCGCGGGCGAAGCCCCGAAGGCCGGGGACGTGCGGCGGCTGCCCGCGCTCGCCGCGACCCTCTCGCAACTCGCCGAAGCCGGGCTCGACGACTTCTACCGCGGCGACGTCGGCCGCGAGATCGCGGCCGAGTGCGAGAGCCTCGGCATCCCGGTGACGCGCGCCGATTACGAGGCGTACCGGGCGGTCCTGCGCGAGCCGCTGAGCGTGCGGCTGCGCGGCGCCACGATCTACAACAAGGCGCCGCCGAGCCAGGGCGTCGCGGCCCTCCTCATCCTGGGCATCTACGAGCGGCTCAACGTCACGGGGCGCGAGAGCGTCGCGCACCATCACGGGCTGATCGAGGCGACGAAACGCGCGTTCCGCATCCGCGATCGGATCGTGACGGATCACGACCGGCTCAAGCACGATCCGGCGGCGTTCCTGACGCCGGACGCGCTCGCCCGGGAGGCGGCAGCGATCGACATGCGCCGCGCCGCGCCGTATCCGGCCGCGCCCGCGAAGGGTGATACGGTCTGGATGGGCGCGATCGACCGCAGCGGGCTCGCGGTGTCCTACATCCAGTCGACCTACTGGGAATGGGGCTCGGGCTGCACGCTCGCCCGCACGGGCATCCACCTGCAGAACCGGGGCTCGTCCTTCTCGCTCGACCCCTCCGCGGTGAACCCGCTGGAGCCCGGGCGCCGCCCCTTCCACACGCTGAACCCCGCGCTCGCGGCCTTCGAGGACGGGCGCGTCATGCCCTATGGGGCGATGGGCGGGGACGGCCAGCCGCAGTTCCAGGCGCAGATCTTCACGCGCTACGCGGATCTCCGCGAGGGCGTCGCGGAGGCGGTCGACCGGCCGCGCTGGCTGCTCGGCCGGACCTGGGGCTCCTCCTCGACCAGCCTGAAGGTGGAGAGCCGTTTCGATCCCGCGATCATGGAGGGTCTGGCCCGGCTCGGCCACGATGTCGAGGAGGTCGGCCAACCCTACTCGGACGGGCTCGGCCACGCGGGGATGCTTGTGAAATATCCGCGCGACGGCCGGGTGGAGGCGAGCCACGACCCGCGCTCGGACGGCAGCGCGGAGGGGATCTGATGACGCTCGCATCCGTTCGCGCCGATCTCGCGGCGCGCGCGCCCGACCTCGCCATCGTGGAGCTGGAGACCAGCACCGCGACCGTCGCCGAGGCGGCGGCCGGCCACGGCGTGAAGCCCGCCCGGATCGCGAAGACCCTCTCGCTCAGGGTCGGCGGGCAGGTTGTCCTCCTCGTGGTGCGCGGTGACGCACGCCTCGACAACCGCAAGGCGAAGGCGGCGTTCGGCGGCAAGGTCAGCATGCTGGGCGGCGGCGAGGTCGAGGCGATCACGGGCCATCCGGTCGGCGGCGTGTGCCCCTTCGGCCTCCCGACGCCGATCCCAATCTACTGCGACGTCTCGCTGAGGGCCTTCGACGAGGTCATCCCGGCCGCCGGATCGACCCGCTCCGCGCTCCGGATCGCGCCCGACCGGATGGCGGAGCTCACGGGTGCCACCTGGGTCGACGTCTGCCAGACGCCCGAATGACGGATGCGGCGGCGCTTGGTCGCGTCGCGGACGGCCTGCACGCCCCACATCTCGGACAGGGTTCAACACGGGTGACGGGCAGTGGATCGCAGAGGTTTCGTGCTCGGCCTCATGACGGCGTCGGTGATAGGCCCGGCGGCCGCCGCGGGCGAGGACATGGTATCGTTCACGAGCGGCGGGGCGACGATCGCGGTCGAGTGGTTCGCGGCCGCGACGGGCAGGCGCGGTCCTGCCCTGCTCCTGCTGCACGGGGCCGACGGCTTGACCTACGGCGACGGCTACCGGCTCGGCGCGCAGGTGCTCGCGGGAGCGGGCTACCACGTGGCCTTCGTGCACTACCTCGATCGGACGGGCGAGCGCCGCGTCTCCTACGCGACGCTGCGCGAGCGCTTCCCGCTCTGGGCCGCGACGGTCGGCGACGCGCTCGGCTGGCTCGGTGGTCATCCGGAGGTCGATCCGGCGCGGCTCGGTATCGTGGGGATCTCGCTCGGGGCGGCGCTCGCGATGGAGGTCGCGGTCTCCGACGCTCGCGTGAAGGCGATCGTCGACTATTTCGGGCCGGTGCCGGAGGAGTTCGCGGCGCGGCGTCCCAAGCTGCCGCCGACGCTGATCCTGCACGGCGAGGCTGACCGCCTCGTGCCGGTCGCGAACGCCTACGCGCTCGACAAGCTTCTCACCGAGACCGGCACGCCGCACGAGATCCAGGTCTATCCGGGGCAGGGCCACGGGCTGACCGGGCTCGCGCAGCTCGATTCCGCGAACCGCGCCTCGGCCTTCCTCGACCGGCACCTCGCCAAAATCTAATCCGACGTGATCGCCCGGTCCGGAGGCCCGAATTCGATCAAGTGACCCGCGCGGTCGCGCTTCGACGCGAGATAGCGCCGGTTCTCCGGCGTGATCCTACCCAATCCGCGCTGGTGCGACACGACCTCCAGCCCCGCGCCCTGGAGCGCCGCGATCTTGTCGGGGTTGTTCGTGATCAGCCGGACTTGGGTGACACCGAGCTGACGCAGCATCTCGGCGGCGAAATCGAACCGGCGTTGGTCCGGTCCGAAACCCAGCATCTCGTCCGCGTCGTAGGTATCGTAGCCCTGCGATTGCAGCTTGTAGGCGCGGATCTTGTTCGCGATGCCGTTTCCGCGACCCTCCTGGTCGAGATAGAGCAGGATGCCGCCGCCATTCTCGGCCATGAACCGCACGCTCAAGCGGAGCTGGTCCCCGCAATCGCATTTCAGGCTGCCGAACAGGTCGCCCGTGAGGCAGGCCGAGTGCAGGCGCACCAGCATGGGCTTCGCAAAGTCGGGTCGGCCGACCACGATCGCCACCTGGTCGCGCAGGCCCTCGCCGCCGCGGAACACGATGAACTCGGTCTCCTCCGCGTCCTCCAGCGGCACCGGAGCGCGGCCCATGATCCGCAGATCGCGCGCGCGGGCCGCGCGATAATCCCGTACGGCGTCGCAGGAGACCCGCAGCACGGAGCCGTCGACTTCGACCGATCGGCCGATCGGCAGGACGACGACGGCCGGCAGCGCGAGCGCCAGTCGCGCGAGTTCGAGCGCGGCCTCGTCGAGCGGGGTCGTGGCCCGGACCGGCGCGTCTGCCCGCGCGTCGATCTGGAAGGCGAGCGTGGCGATCCGGTCGGGATCGATGACCGGCAGGGCGACAGAGCCGTTCTGCACCCGATCGAGCCCGAGACGTTTGAGGCGCGCGGCCGGCAGGACGAGCCGCGCCTGGGCGCCGCCCAGCTGGTCGAGCTCGGCCGCCGCCTCGACCCCGAGATCCTCGACGCTGTGCACGAGCGCGACGCCGGACCCGTCTTCAAGCAGGACCGGGCGGCCCATCCTGAGCTCCGCGACGGCACGCTCGACCGACGCGCGTGCGTGATCTTCGGACAGGCTGAGGGTGAGACGCATGGCACGGCGTATATGAGCCTTGGGGCGCGGGGCGACAACCAGCCGAGGCGACCCTGAGACGTCGAGGTTAAGCGGACGCCGCGTTGCTGACCTCTACGAGGTTCTCGTCGGGATCGTAGAAGTAGACGGACGTGATCGGCCCGGTCGCGCCCTGCCGGGTCACGGGACCGTTCACGAGAGCGACACCCTGCTCCGCCAGATGCGCGACGACGCTCTCGACCGGAACGTCCGTCAGCAGGCAGAAATCGCCCGCCCCGCGGGTCGGATGACGCGTCTGCGGGTCGACGCTCCGGTGCAACTGCTGCAGGTTGATCTTCTGCCGCCCGAAATGGAGCGCCCATCGGCCGGGCGCGGTCTCGCGCGCCTCCATTCCGAGCACGCGGGTGTAGAACGCGACCGTCGCGTCGATGCTGAGCACGACGAGCACGAAATGGTCGATCGCGTCGATCGTCATACGCTCGCCTGTCACTCCGAAGGCTCCGTCCGCAACAGCGCCTCGGCGGCGTCGCGCGTCGCGGGATCGAACGGGGTCGAGCGCCGCGTCGCGCCATCCATGAAGACGCACACCGCGTCCGACGTCGCGGCGAGCGAGCCGTCGGGTCCGAGGATCACTTGGCCCAGCCCGATCGATGAACGCCCGACATGCCGGATCCAGGTCCCGGACCGGACTCCGCCCGGATAGTGCAACTCGGTCTTGAACTCGATCGTGAGCTTCGCGATCACGAAATAGGTCCCGGCTGGGCGCGTATCGCCGAACGCACTCCGGAACAGGCGCACGCGCCCGCTCTCGGCCATGACCGCGAAGGTCGCGTTGTTGACGTGGCCGTTCATGTCCGTGTCGCCGAAGCGGATCACGTCCTCGGTCCAGGTCACGCGGGGATCGGCGTGGAGCGCCGCGAGGTCAGCCAACGGCTTCGACCCCGCACCACTCGGCGACGAACAGCGCCATCGCGGTCGTGATGCGCTTCAGCGACGACAGGCTCACGCACTCGTCGAAGCCGTGGATGTTGCGGCTCGTCGGCCCGTAGCAGAGCGCCGGGACGCGGTCGTAGAGCGCGTAGACCCGCGTATCGATGTAGCCCGCCGTCATGAAGCTCTCGAGCTCGCGGCCGGTCGCGGCCCGGTGGGCGTTCCCCAGCATACGCTCGGCGTCCGAGCCCTCGGGCAGCTCGTAGCCCTCCGTGAAGAATCCGTCGAAGGTCACGCGCGGCGGGTTGTTCGCGAGGAACGGGTCCGCACGGGCGAAGGCCGTCACGACGGCCTCGATCTCACGGGCCGCCTCCGCGGCCGAGATGCCCGGATAGAACGAGATGCGGCAGCCGAGCTTGCACCAGGCCGGCACGGAGGAGTTCCAATCGCCGCCCTCGATGCGGCCGATGTTGAGGTTGATCGGATGCTCCTCGCGCTCGAAGTTCGCGCGCCCCGCCTTGGCGGCGTTCCACCGCTCCTCGAGACCGCGCAGCGCGCCGACGATGCGGTAGGCGGCGTCGATCGCGTTCGCGCCCGTGCCCATCTCGCGCACGTGGACGGGCACGCCGCGCACCTCGACCTCGAACCAGAGGACGCCGACATTCGCCCGCACGAGCTTCTCGTCCTCGGGCTCGGGGATCAGCACCGCGTCGGCCTTGTAGCCGCGCAGATGCGTCATCAGCGCCCCGTTGCCGGTCGATTCCTCCTCGACGACCGACTGCACCGTGACGGTCGCGGCCGGCTGGAGGCCGATGCGGCGGAGCGCGTCGAGGCAGGCGAGGTTCGCCGCGTGGCCGGCCTTCATATCCGCGCCGCCGCGCCCGTAGAGCCAGTCGCCCCGGATCACCGGGTCGAAGGGCGGCGCGCTCCACATGTCGGCCGGTCCCGCCGGCACCACGTCGACATGCGCCTGGAGGATGAGCGAGCGGCCCGTCTCCTCGCGCGGGCGATGGATGCCGACCACGATCGGCGCCTCGGAATGGCCCCCCGCGATCTTCGAGCCGCCAGGATGGGCCGCGATGGCCGCGTGGTCCATCGCGAACCGGTCCATCGCCAGCCCGCGTTCGCGCATCGCCCGGAACACGTGGTCCTGGATCGCCTGCTCCTCGCCCCGGAGCGAGGGAAAGCGGATCAACTCCCGCGTGTAGGCGACCTGGGCGTCGAAGCCGGTTTCGACGGAGGCGACGATCCGGTCTTTGAGGGACGTCTCGAGTGTCATGAAGGCTTCATCTCGCCGCAGGTGGCCCAGGCCTGGTATCATCGTAGAAGAGGACGGTTGACCTTCGGGGCTCATGCCAACACCATCGTGGCTGCGCGAAAGCAAGGGATCGGCATGTCGGCGTCGGAATTTGACGAGCCTCTGAACTTCGAGCAGCAACTCGCGCAGATCGCGCGGGCCCGGGAAGAGACGCGGAAATTCATCGCCGAGCAGCACAAGCTGATGGCGGAGGCAGGCAAGCTCGACCGAGATCGGCTGCTCGCCCCGTTTCAACTCGTCGTCGGCTCGATGGCTGCCGGAGCGGCGCTGTTCGGCGCGGGCGCCGCGTTCGTGAAAGTGTTCGGGCCTTGAGGCGCGGCCAAGCAGACCTCACCCGCCCGCGATCTCCCAGCCGCGCTGCGCGAGCAGCGTCGCCCGCTCGCCATGTGTGCCGCCTTCGGACGAGGAGGCGTTGCCCTGCTGCGCGCGCGCCAGCACGCCCTCCAGGATCACCGCGATCCGGAAGAGCGAGAAGGCGAGGTGGAAGGGGGTGACCGGCTCCGAACGCCCGGTCCGGGCCTGGTAGGCCGCCACGTAGGCCGCCTGGTCGGGGATGCCGAGCGCGTGGAGATCGTAGCCCAGCATTCCGCGGAACGCCTCCGTGGGCACGATGTAGGGGATCAGGTTGTAGGCGAGGTCGGCCATCGGGTGGCCCAATGTCGAGAGCTCCCAGTCGAGGATGCCGATGACACGCGGGCTGTCGGGCGCGAAGATCATGTTGTCGATGCGGAAATCGCCGTGGCAGATGACGATGTCGTCGCCCTCCGGTACATGGCGCGGCAGCCACTCCGCGAGCCGGTCGATCGCCGGGTTGTCGCGGGTGCGAGAGCCCGCCCATTGCTTCGACCAGCGCGCGATCTGCCGGGCGAAGTAGTTGCCCGGCCGCCCGTAATCCGCGAGCCCAAGCGCCGCCCAATCCGCTCCGTGCAGCCGCGCCAGCGCGTCGTTCATGCCGTCGTAGACAGCCGCGCGCTCCTCGCGCGCGAGCTCGGGCAGGGTCGGTTGCCAGAACACGCGGCCGGTGAGGCGCTCCATGAGGTAGAACGGCGTGCCGATCACCTCCCGGTCCGGGCAGAACAGGACGGGGCGCGGCACCGGCACGTCGGTGCGCGAGAGCGCGTCGAGCACGCGATACTCGCGGTCGACCGCGTGGGCGGAGGGCAGGAGGGTGCCGGGCGGCTGCTTGCGCAGCACGTACTCGCCACGCTCGGTCACGACGAGGAAAGTCGGGTTCGACTGCCCGCCGCGCATCTGCCGGAGCTCGATCAGGCGCTCGCCCAACCGGTCGCCGATGAGTTCGCCGAGCCGTGCCGTGTCGAACCTGTGCGCGTCCCGGACCGGGATGGTTTCAGACCGGTTTTCGGACGGCGAAGTCACGCGAACTTCCGCCTTCGCGCATGCTCGACGAGCCTGCGGTCAGCCTGCATCGGCCTCCTCCTCACGGCGCGTGACAAGACCGCGACAGACGGTTCTCTCCGATGTCGCAATCTTCTGCATTCACGTGGTCAAGATCGACGGCTTCGCACTTTTCCCGCCCATCACGATCCTCTTGACACCCTCCGTGAGCGGCAGCTCGATAAGTCTGTGGAATATATATCCCACAACGATCGCCACTCCAGCGACTATGAAAATCCAGATTTCGGAAGGTAAGTAACGGAACAGGGGCCATCCCGCCTTCATGAGCGGCGGTTCGACGATCGTGTGGGTGAGGTAGATACAGTAGGATGCAGCTCCGAACCTCTGCATCCAATCGGGAATATGGAAGGACTGGTAGCGTTCCGCATCGACGAGGCCGCCAATCGTCATGCACGCCAAGAACCCCATCGTGACACGCATGACGAGCTGATTGTTGGCGAACAAGATATCCGGGCGGGCAGCCACGGCGCTCAGGAAAAGAACGATGCCGAGAGAACCCACGAGTTTCGGGGCCGGAATGCGAGCGTATTTCAGATAAACCGCAAGCAATATCCCCATCAGAAACTGAAGATGATACGGGTGTAGAAGGAAGAAGAGTGGCGATCCAGACGAGTATGCGGCCGTCGATGTTTCGATAGGGATCGCGAGGTAATGGACCGTTATGGCGGTTGCCCAAGCCCCGAGCAGGGCAAACGCGATCCTGCGGTCTATACAGATCATGAGACCGAAGAAGATGTAGCCGGCGATTTCAAAATAGAGCGTCCAGGCCACACCAAGGAGATTAGAGCCGATGCCGAATATGAGAGAATAAGAGCCGATCAGTGAGAGCGGGTCGAGCGGCACGTCGTGCGTTTGCGAGGGCACGATGAACTGCCCGATGATATAAAGGCTCAGAACGAGCCAATAGATGGGATAAATCCGCGAGAACCGGCGCTGAACGTAGTTCAGCAATCGGCCGGGTGCGCCGATGTCTTTCCAGTGGACCCAACAGATCAGAAAGCCCGAAAGGACGAAGAAGAAATCAACGAATATGAACAGCCCATTCAAAATGCCCGCGAATGCATAATGTCCACCCCATCGCTCATCGCCGGTTCTATAAGCGACATGCGCGAGCGCGACCATGCAGGTTGCGACCCCGCGCACAACGTCGATACCGTAGAACTTCGGCCGCGGATCAGATGATACCATCTCCGGCATCCGGTCACTTCCCTACAAGAGACTGTCCATCACCGGGCGCGCAGCACGCGGGTCGTCATAGATCATAGGCTGTCTGGAACTCGATGTCCCACTCCTGTGAGTCGAGCATCCACGGATCGCAGTCAACGCAGGCAAAGCCCATGTGATCAGGAACTGGATGGCAGGTGATGAAGCGATCACCTTCGCCCAGCAGATCTACGCCTCGCAGGCTGTTCATGGGACGCGACGAGAGGATGGTTCGCTACACGTCAAACACTACGGCCGCAACACACCGACCATCTCCGCGGAGGAAGGGGAGCGTACAGACGTCATCGACTGTCGTGCGTCCAGTCCCGCGCCGCTTCGGCTGTTCGCGCCCTGGTGCTTCTTAAGCTCCAGCTTGGCGACCGTCTCGCGATGCACTTCGTCCGGCCCGTCCGCCATCCGCAGCGTGCGGGCATGCGCATAGGCGGCCGCGAGGTGGAAGTCGCCCGAGAGCCCGCCTGCCCCGCAAACCTGCATCGCGCGGTCGACCACCTTGGCGGCAACGTTCGGGGCCACGACCTTGATCATCGCGATCTCGGACCGCGCCGCCTTGTTGCCGACCGTATCCATCATATGCGCGGCCTGGAGCGTCAGGAGCCGCGCCTGATCGATCTCCATGCGCGACTCCGCGATGATGTGTCGGGTGACGCCCTGGTCGGCGATCGACTTGCCGAAGGGAAAGCGGGAGAGCGAGCGGCGGCACAGCGTCTCCAGCGCCCGCTCCGCAACCCCGACCGCGCGCATGCAATGGTGAATGCGCCCGGGACCCAGTCTCCCTTGAGCGATCTCAAATCCGCGCCCCTCGCCGAGCAGGATGTTCGCCCTCGGCACGCGCACGTTCTCGAACGTCATCTCCGCGTGCCCGTGCGGCGCGTCGTCGTAACCGAACACGGTGAGCGGGCGCACGACCGTGACCCCGGGGGTGTCCATCGGCACCAGCACCATGGATTGCTGGCGATGCTTCTCGGCCTGCGGGTCCGTCTTCCCCATCAGGATCGAGACGAGGCAGCGCGGGTCCGGCGCGCCGGTAATCCACCATTTGCGTCCGTTGATGACGTAGTCGTCGCCCTCGGTGCGGATCTCGGTCTCGATGTTCGTCGCATCCGAGGAGGCGACCGCCGGCTCCGTCATCGCGAAGCAGGAGCGGATCTCTCCCGCCATCAGCGGATCGAGCCAGCGGCTTTTCTGGGCATCCGTCCCGTACCGGATGATCGTCTCCATGTTCCCGGTATCGGGCGCATTGCAGTTGAACGGCTCGGAGCCGATCGGGGAGCGGCCCATGATCTCGCAGATCTGCCCATACTCGACGTTGGTCAGCCCGTCCGGGTAGTGGTCCTTGGGCAGGAACAGGTTCCAGAGCCCGGCGTCCTTCGCGCGACGCTTCAGCTCTTCCATGACGGGCGGGATCGTCCAGCGGTTCTCCGCTGCCGTAACGAATGCCTCGTACTCGTGCTCGGCCTCGTAGACATGCTCCTCCATGAAGGCGGCAACGCGATCGCGCAACTCCTCGGCGCGGGCACTCATGGGCGGTATGGAGATCGTCATGTCAGGCTGCCTTGAAGATGCCGCCGCTGTCGGCGAGCCTTGCCAGATGGTGGTCGGCGTCTCCGAGAAACGCCTCGATCATCGTCATGCGCTTGAAGTAGTGGCCGATCTTGTACTCCATCGTGACGCCGACGCCACCGTGGAGTTGGATCGCCTGCTGGCCTACGAAGCGGCCCGATCGCCCGATCTGGACCTTGGTGGCGGACAGCGCGGCTGTCCGCTCCGCCGGATCGCCCGAGCCCGACATCATCGTCCCGTAATACGCCATGGAGCGGACCTGCTCGGTCGCGACGACCATGTCGGCGGCGCGGTGCTGGAGCGCCTGGAAGGACCCGATCGCGACGCCGAACTGCTTGCGCGTCTTGATGTAATCGACCGTGATCGCCTGCATTTCGCTCAGAATGCCGACCGACTCGGCCGCGACGGCCGCGATCGCCTCGTCCGCAACGTGCTCCAGCAGCGGCAATCCGCCTTCGGGATCGCCGATGGCGGCGTCGGGCTCGACCCGGACATTCTCCAGGCCGATCTCGGCCGCGCGCATGCCGTCCTGCGTCGGGTAGCCGCGCCGCGACACGCCGGCCGCCTTGCCGTCCACCAGGAAGAGCCCGATCCCGCCCCGGTCACGTCGCCCACCGGCTGTGCGGGCGGAGACGACGAGCGTGTCCGCGCCCTCGCCGTGCAGGACGACGCCCTTCTCGCCCGACAGGACCCAGCCCTCGCCGTCGCGTTTGGCGGTCGTCGACACGTCGTGCAGGTCGTAGCGCGAGCCGCGCTCGACCTGCGCCAGCGCCATCGTGACCTCGCCGGCCGCGATCTTCGGGATGTGCTCCGCCCGTTGCGCGTCGCTGCCGCCGTGCCGCAGGAGGCCGCCCGCCAGCACGACCGTCGGCAGGTAGGGCTCGACCACGAGGCCGCGGCCGAACGCCTCCATGACGATCATGGTCTCGGTCGGCCCGCCGCCGATCCCGCCATGCTCCTCGGCGAACGGGACGGCCAGGAGCCCGAGTTCCGCGAGCTGCGCCCAGATCGCCGGGCTCCACCCGGCCTCGGACGCGAGCACGGCCTTGCGCGCCTCGAAGCCGTAGCGCTCCGCCACGAACCGATCGACCGAGTCCTTCAGGAGGCGCTGCTCGTCGGTGAAGTCGAAATCCATGGTCGTCCTTCGGCCGTGCGGCCGGTGATCCCTCCCCTCAAGGGGAGGGTGGCCGCGAAGCGGCCGGGTGGGGATCGGTCAGGCTATTCTCGAGAGCAGCCACGATGGTGTCGATGACGACGCGCTTTCGACGGTCCACATCGGCGTTCGTGAAGCGGAGCACTCGATAATCATGCCCTCCCAGGATCGCGTCGCGTGCCTGATCCGCGGCGAGCCTCGACGGGTCGCGGCCGTGTCGGTCTCCACGATGAGCATGGCCTTGAGGCACGCGAAATCCACGACGAAGTTATCGATCGGCATCTGCCGGCGAAAGTGCCACCCGACCGGGACCACGCCTTCCCGCAACCAGTTCCAGACCTTTACCTCTTGCGGGGTCATGCGCTTGCGAAGCGACCGCGGGATCGAGACAGGCAGGGAAGTCGCGGGCCGACCCCACCCGGCCGCTTCGCTGACACCCTCCCCAAAAGAGGCAGGGCTATCGCATCTGTGTGCCGCCCGCCGATCCTTACCCGCATGAGGAGGTGGCAGGCGCGAGGCGCCTGACGGAGGGGGATGTACGGCCGGGCTGTCCCCACCCCGGTTCGGCTTCGCCGACTCGGCCCTCCCCTCCGGGGAGGGA
>CAXUHE010000070.1:0-17283 GCA_964250725.1 uncultured Enterovirga sp.
TCTGGAACGAGTTCCTGTTCGCGGTCGTGCTCATCACCGATCCCGACAAGCGCACGCTGCCGATCGGCATCCGGGCCTTCATGGGCGACCATTTCCAGGACATCGGCATGATCGCGGCCGGCGTGATGATCTCGGTCATCCCGGTCATCCTCGCCTACGCGTTCTTCTCCGAGAAGCTCATCCGCGGGATGACGGCCGGGGCCGTGAAGTGAGGCCTCTTCTCTTCAACATCGACCAAGGGCGTCATGCTGAGGAGCGGCCGGAGGCCGCGTCTCGAAGCACGCGCGACGGTCCGGTGCGTCCTTCGAGACGCCCGCCGCGCGGGCTCCTCAGGATGACGCCGGATGGCGTGCGCCCAGCAGGAGGATGGTCGATTTGAGCGGGAACACCTGATGGCCGTCGTCACCCTCGACAGGATCTGCAAGCGCTACGGCAACGCGTCCGGCCCGGTGGCGGTCGACAACGTGGACGTCACGATCGCGGACGGCGAGTTCATGGTCCTGCTCGGGCCGTCGGGCTGCGGCAAGTCGACGACGCTACGCATGATCGCCGGGCTCGAGACGATCTCGTCGGGCACGCTCTCCATCGACGGCCGCGTGGTGAACGATGTCCCGGCGAAGGATCGCGACATCGCGATGGTGTTCCAGTCCTACGCGCTCTACCCGCATATGAGCGTCGCGCAGAACCTGTCCTTCGGGCTGCGCCGCCGCCGCATCGAGGCCGCCGAGATCGAGCGGCGCGTCACCGCGACGGCCGAGATGCTGGGGCTGACGCCCTATCTCGCGCGCAAGCCCCACGCGCTCTCCGGCGGGCAGCGCCAGCGCGTCGCGCTCGGCCGCGCGATGGTGCGCGACCCGATGGTGTTCCTGTTCGACGAACCGCTCTCGAACCTCGACGCGGCGCTGCGGGTCAACACCCGCAACGAGCTCATCCGGCAGCATCACCGGTTGGGTTCCACCATGATCTACGTGACGCACGACCAGGTCGAGGCGATGACGATGGGGACGCGCATCTGCGTGATGAACGGCGGCCGCGTCGCGCAGGTCGGCGCGCCGCTCGACGTCTACTGGAACCCGGCCGACACGTTCGTCGCGCGTTTCCTCGGTTCTCCGCCGATGAACCTTGTCACGACCCGCCTCACCTCCGGGTCGGGCACGGCGCGGATCGAGACCGCGTCCGTCCGGGCGCCGCTCGCGCGGTGGAGCCCCGCGACGCTGGCCTCCCTCGCGGGCCGGGAGGTCGTGCTCGGCGTGCGGGCGGAGGACCTCCATCTCGACGCGGCGGCGGCTGGCGCGGGCGCGGGCCGTGTGGTGGGAGAGGTCTTCGCGGTCGAGCCGCTCGGGGCCGAGACGCTGGTGGCGATCGAGGCCGAGGGCGGGTTCGAGTGCACGGCGCGCCTGCCGCGCGACACCCGCGCGCGGGTCGGCGAACGGGTCGAGCTCTTCTTCCCCGCCCGCGCCGCCTACCTGTTCGACGCGGGGTCGACGCTCGCGATCCCGCCCGATCGGGCCGACGCCGGACCGCCCGGGGCGGTCCATTGACGCCAGTTCCCGATCCCGACGACATCACCCCGCTGCGCCGCATCGCGCTGGGGGACGTGGTGGCGCGGCTGGAGGAGGACATCATCTTCGGGCGTCTCGCGCCCGGCGAGCGCCTGACCGAGGACACCCTGATGGCGCGCTACGGCGCCACGCGCCACGTCGTGCGCGGAGCTCTCGTCGAGATCGAGCGGCGCGGCATCGTGCGGCGCGAGCGGCACATCGGCGCGACCGTGCGGTCCTACTCGGCCGAGGAGGTGCGCCACATCTACGACGTGCGCGAGATGCTGACCCGGCAGGTCGCCCTCCTGATCGATCTCCCGGCCTCGCCCCGGCTGATCACCGGGCTGCGGGCGCTCCAGGACCGATATCGGGAGCGGGCCGAGGCGCACGACCTGCGCGGCATCCACGACGCGAACGACGCCTTCCACCTCGCGCTGTTCGGGGCCTGCGGGAACCCGTATCTCGTCGGCACGCTCCAGGACTACATGAACCTGACGCTGCCGATGCGGGCGCGCAACCTCGCCGACCGCGGCGGTCTCCAGCTCTCGCTGTCGCAGCACGAGATGATGATCGACCTGCTCGGCGCGCGCGACGCCTGGGCCTTCGCGCAGCTCTGCGTCGAGCACATGAGGTCGAGCAAGCTGGACTACCTCGCCCGGATCGAGGCGCGCGACCGGGAGGCCCTGCCCGCCCGCCGCGCGGGGTGAACCGGCCTGGATTATCGCGATGCCAACCGTTACGGCGATGCCGCCAGACTTCGAGAGGATACGACCATGCGCCTCGACGCTTCAGCCCAGGGTGTCTACCCGATCGCCCCGACCCCGTTCCACGAGGACGGCCGGATCGACGAGGACTCGATCGACCGCCTGATCGAGGCCTACCGGGCGGCCGGCGCGACAGGCGCGACCGTGCTCGGCATCATGGGCGAGGCGCCGAAGCTCGAGCCCGAGGAATCGCTCGCCGTCGCGTCGCGCTTCATCGAGCGGCTCGGCCTGCCGGTGATCGTCGGGGTCTCGGCACCCGGTTTCGCCGCGATGCGCTCGCTCTCGCGCGCCGTCATGGACCGCGGCGCAGCCGCCGTGATGATCGCGCCCGTCCCGAGCCTCAGGACCGACGAGCAGATCCTCGGCTACTACCGGGGAGCGATCGAGGCGATCGGGCCCGACGTGCCCTTCGTGATCCAGGACTACCCGCTCGCGGTCGGCGTCCAGATGACGCCGGGCGTGATCCGGCGGATCGTCGAGGCGAACCCCGCCTGCGTCATGCTCAAGCACGAGGACTGGCCCGGGCTCGAGAAGATCACCGCGCTCCGGGCCTTCCAGCGCGAGGGCGGCATGCGGCCGATCTCGATCCTGACCGGCAACGGCGGCCTGTTCCTGGATTTCGAGATGGAGCGCGGCGCCGACGGCGCCATGACCGGCTACGCCTTCCCGGAGATGCTGGTCGAGGTCGTGCGGCTGCAGAAGGCCGGGCGGCGCGACGAGGCGCACGACGTGTTCGACGCGCACCTGCCGCTCCTGCGCTACGAGCAGCAGCAGGGCGTCGGTCTCGCGGTGCGCAAATACGTGCTGATGACCCGCGGCCTCATCGCGTCCGACGCGCAGCGCAAGCCCGGCGCGGTGCTCGGCCCCAAGGCACGGGCCGAGGTCGACTACCTGCTGGCGCGCCTCGCCCGCACGACGAGTGTCGGGATGAAGGCCGCGGCCTGACCCTCGGCGGGGCCCGACACTTACTCGAGGTCGCCGCGACCCTCGCCTATGACGAGTTCCTGAACACGCTGAACTGGCCGCTCGGGCCGCCATCGCGATGCTGCTCGCGCTCGTCGTGGTCGTGGTGGGGTCGAACCGCCTGATCGAGCGGCGCTACGCGGCGGTGGGCGGTATAGATGAGGTCCGCGATGCGCGCGCCGAGGTCCTGTCCCGGTCCGGACGACCCGGCCTGCGTGATCACCGGGTAGCCCTGGATCGGCCGGCCCGTGTTGAGCGGGCCCTCCACCGCCAGGATCTCGCCGCGGTGGTTCAGGTCGTGCATCTTCGCGGGATCGAGATAGCGCCCGCCCGCCGTGTCGCGGATGAAGGCGTCGTCCTCGAAGCTGTCCCAGGCCGAACATGAGATGGATGCGCGCACGCTCCGCGGCGCGCGCCAGCTCCTTCCAGGTCGCGATGTCCGTGGCGGCATCCGCCTTGGCGTCCGGCATGCGCCAGCCGGCCGAATACGCCGTTCGCCACGATGTTCAGTCCAAGCTTCATCCGGCCGGGCTCTATGTCGGATCGCATCGTTCGGGCATTCGGTTCCGGCCCGGCGCGTTAGCCATATTGCGGTCATGCTGCATCATTGCGGCGCAGCATGAAGCATGGGACACCATGGTCTGCACAGGACCTGATCACGAGATGGCCACCGAGAAAGCACCCACGATCATCAAGAAATACGCCAACCGGCGCCTCTACCACATGGGCACGAGCACCTACGTGACGCTGGAGGACCTCTCCGGCATGGTGCGGGCGGGCGAGAACTTCGTCGTCACCGACGCGAAGAGCGGCGAGGACATCACCCGCACCGTGCTCGCGCAGATCATCTTCGAGCAGGAGAACAAGTCGGGCCAGAGCCTCCTGCCGACGACCTTCCTGCGCCAGCTCATCCGCTTCTACGGCGACAGCCTTCAGGCGCTCGTGCCGCGCTACCTCGAGTTCTCGATGGACAATCTCACGCGCGATCAGGTGAAGCTGCGCGAGCAGATGGAGAATACCTTCGGGCCCGTGACGCTGCACGCGATCGAGGACCAGGTGCGCACCAACATGAGCTTCTTCACCGACGCGATGCGCATGTGGTCGCCCTTCGCCGCCATGCCGCTGGCGGCTCCCGCGACGGGAGACAAGGGAGAGACCGTGGCGGACACGTCGGATCTCGACGGCCTCAAGCGTCAGATGGCCGACATGCAGAAGCAGCTGGAATCGCTCAGCCGCAAGTAGTGCTCACGCGGCAGGCAGGCTCACGCGACCTTCGCCGGGAGATCGGCCGGGCTCGCATCGTCCAGGCTCGGCGCGCCGAGATGGTCGCCCTGGAGGTAGTCGACGCCCCAGCCTGCGAGCAGGCGCGCGGTCGCCTCGTCCTCGACCCATTCCGCGACCGTCGCGAGGCCGAGATGCTGCGCGAGATCGATCAGGGTCCTGACGAAGAACCCGTCCTTCTGCGACGTCGCGAGGTTCTGCACGAACGCCCCGTCCAGCTTGACGATGTCCACGGGGAAGTCGCGCAGCTGCTTGAACGAGGTATGGCCCGAGCCGAAATCGTCGATCGCGATCGCGACGCCGAGCGCCTTCATGGCGTCGAGCCGGCGGCGCATCGCGTCCGGGTGGTGGATGGCCGCGGTCTCGGTCACCTCGACGATGAGCCGCTGCGCGATGCCGGCATGGCGGCCGAGATGGGCCGCGAAGGTCGCGAGCCAGTCCTGCGACTCGAGTGTCGCGGGCGACATGTTGATCGAGAGGCGGTCCTCCGGGTGCCGGGCGAGGTGATCGGCCGCGAGCTCCAGCATCCGGGCATCCACGAGCGGGACGAGGCCGCTCCGCTCGGTCGCCGGGATGACGTGCCCGGCCAGCAGGATGGCGCCATCCGCGTGGCGGACCCGCAGCAGCCCCTCGCTGAACGCCGTCCGGCGGGTCGTGGCGTCCACGATCGGCTGGCGCGCCATCACGATGCGGCGCTCGTTCAGGAGCTGGACGATGTCGATCAGCCCCTCGTCCGGCGCGCGCCGGTCGAGCTTGCGCACGTGGTTCGGATCGTAGCTGACGACCGCCGGCCCGAGGCGTCTTTTGGCGAGCGTCAGGCCCTGCTCGGCGCGGTGCAGCAGGCCGGAGGCGTCGAGCGCGTGGTCCGGGGCGGTCGCCGAGCCGACCAGGAGGTGGACCTGTACCGGCCCGCGGGCGGTCTCGATCGCCTCGCACGAGACGGCCCGCCGCAGCCTGTCGGCCGCGATGCGGGCCTGGTCGGGGGAGCACCCCCGCAGGGCGAGCGCGAAGCGGTTGCCGGCGTAGCGCGCGAACCGGTCGCGCCGGCGCATGACGGTCTGCATGCGCAGGATCGCCACCTCGAGCACGGCATCGCCGCCCTCGTAGCCGAGTTGCTCGTTCAGGTGGGCCAGGTTCTCGATCGAGATCGCGAAGACGGTGAGCGGACGCTTGGACCGCGTCGCCTCGCCGACATCACCCGCGATCTGGCCGAGGAACGACGATCGCTCGCGCACGCCAGGCGCTTCGGCCGAGCCGGTCTCGGGCAGCCGCACCCGCATGACGCCGTGCGCGAAGGCGGGGCGCCCGTCGGGACCCGCGTACCAGCGCCCGGTATCCTCGATGAGCACGGTGCGGTCGGGATGCGAACGGATCGTGTAGCGCGCCGAGTAGGCGATGCCGGACCCCTCGTCGGTCGCGGTCGAGGTCGCGATCGTCTCGGCCCGGCCCCCGTGGCCGGCCTCGACCATGGCCGCGAAGTCGCGTCCCGAGGTCCAGGCGGAGATGTCCGGGAGGCCCAGGACCTCGGCGGCATTCGCGCCCCATCGCAGACGGTCGGACCCGAGATCCCAATCGTAGACCACGAACCCGATCGCCGTGAGGGTCCGGCGTGGATCGCTCGGGCGCCCGCCCTCGTGCGGAGCGGACGATGTCGCCGCATCGCGTCCCGTGTCGAGCTGCATGGCCGTCCCCCGCCGGCCCGAGCCCGACGGAACGCCGGACCGGCATCCGAGGTTGAACTCGTGGCCGGGCTGTGCCGAAACGATGCGTTGGTGGGTCTTAACGGGGCGTAAATCCTGGCCACGAGTTTGCGGATGGCGGGAGAGACGAGGAGGCGTTCCGATGGCGGACGACCAGGCTTTCCACCATGAGGGCTCTGATCCAGGCGGGTGCCGTGCCTTGACGGTGCGGCCACGGATCGAGGACGGGCGACGGCCGATGGCCGGGTTCGTGGCGCAACTCATCGCCTGCGATCGCGGGGTGGCGCAGTTCCGGCAGGCGCGGCGCGAGGACCCGGCCTGCGCGGCGATTGCCTATGGGGCCGGAGCCGAGCGCGACGTGGCACATCTCGCGATCGACATGAAGGTTTGAGCCGGCCTATCCAGTCTCGTCGAGAGGGCGTTCCCTCACCCGGTCGGCTACGCCGACCCGACCTTTCCTATCAAGGGAGCCTTGCGCGAGTGCCGTCATCGCGAGCGGAGCGACCCAGACGGGCCACGCGGCGCCATCGGGTTGCTTCGTCGCCGACGCTCCTCGTGAGGACGGATGCGCAAAGGTCCCCCTCGGGGGAAGAGCCTGTCCCATACCCGATACGGGGTCGCCGCGAAGCGGCGGGTGAGGGGAGCGCCTTTTTCCGGACAGGCATGAACCCTCACCCCACCCTCTCCCGCCGGGAGAGGGCCCCGCGCCTAGGTCCGATGGCATGCGGTCAGACCCCGACTCTTGCATGAGCGCGCGGCTCGGATCATTCTCCGCTCGGGCTCGAACAGGAGGCGCGATTGAGCGAGAGCGAGGCGGAGACGATGCGCGGCGGCGCAAGGACCTCGGACGCCCGTGTGGTGCCATTCCCGTCCGCCGCGCCGAAGCCCCAGATCTCCTTCGATCGCCAGGAACTCGGCACCATCCTCGGCCTCTACGGGCGGATGGTGGCCGAGGGCGAGTGGCGCGATTACGCGATCGATTTCGGGCGCGAATCCGCGACCTTCTCGGTCTTCCGGCGCAGCTCGGAGATGCCGCTCTACCGAATCGTCAAGACGCCCGCTCTCGCGCGCAAGCAGGGTGCCTACTCGGTCGTCGCGGCATCGGGATTGGTGCTGAAGCGCGGGCCGGACCTCGCCCGCGTGCTGCGGGTGCTCGAGAAGCCGCTCAGCGTCGTGCCGAACTGACCGGGCGAGCGCGCCGTCGCTCATCGTGCCCGTCTACATACGAAAAGGGCCTCGGCTTTCGCCGAGGCCCCGTGATCGCGACCGTGACGGTCGGATCAGTTGTTCCGGTTGCCCATGAGGGCGAGCAGGAACTGGAACATGTTGATGAAGTCGAGATAGAGCGTCAGCGCGCCGAAGACCGAGGCCTTGGCGGCCGTCTCGCCGTCGTAGTTCCCGTAGACGTACATCTCCTTCAGCTTCTGCGTGTCGTAGGCGGTGAGGCCCGCGAAGATCACGACGCCGATCGCCGAGATCGCGAACTGCAGCACGCTGGAGGCCAGGAAGATGTTGACGAGAGACGCGATCACAAGGCCGATCACGCCCATCATCAGGAACGAGCCGATGCCCGACAGGCTACGCTGCGTCGTGTAGCCGTAGAGGCTGAGGCCGCCGAAGGCCGCCGCCGTCACGAAGAAGGTCTGCGTGACGGACGCGCCCGTGTAGCGCAGGAGCAGCGTCGAGAGCGAGGCGCCCATCACGGCCGCGAAGGCCATGAAGGTGACGCGCGCCGACGCGGCCGACATCTTGTCCATCCTCATGGAGAACAGGAAGATGAAGGCGAGCGGGGCCAGCGCCACCACCCACATCAGCGGCGAGCCGTAGAGCGCCTTGCCGAAGGTCGTCAGGTACTGGCCGCCCATGCGGGCCGCCGCCTGATCGGGATCCGACGTGATGGCGAGCTTGTTCACGCCGAGCGCGACCATCGCGGAGATCGCGAGGCCGATGATCATGTTGTTATACACGCCGAGCATGAAGGCGCGCAGACCCTGATCGACCTGGGCCGTCGACCGGGCTGCGCCCGCGCCGGCGCCGAGGCCGTACTGGTTCTGTCCGAAGGGTGTCATGGGAGTCGTCCTCTGGATGGCTCTCACGTGATTGTTCTCATGGAGGGTTCACGCTCCCTCCTGGCGCCGGACATCCGGCGTTACGCACAATATGGATTGAACCCGCGAAACCCACAAGGGCGTGACGCATCTGGCACGACACCGGACGTGCCCCGGCATGGCCGAAGCGTCCGGATGGTTTACGGGTCGCGCAGATAGGGCGCGGGCTTCTGGCCGAGGATGCGCCACGTCCCGGCGAGGCCGAGCCCGACCGACACCACGACCGCGACGGCCGCGGAGCCCAGCGCCCCGCCGATCGCGGGCGTGAAGCCGAGGCCCATCACGCGCGAGATCACGAGGGCGGCGGCCGCCGTCCCGGCGAGAAGCCCGAAGATCGCGGTCGCGAGCCCCAGCGCGCCGTATTCGACGAGGTAGGCGCCGATGAGCTTCGTGCGCGTGGCGCCCAGCGTCTTCAGCACGACCGCGTCGTAGAGCCGGGCGCGGTGCCCGGCCGCGAGCGCGCCCGCCAGCACGAGGAGGCTCGAGACCAGCGCGACGGACGACGCGATGCGGATCGCCAGGACCAGCTGCGACACGATCTGGTTCACCGAATCGAGCGCGTCCTTGACCCTGACGCTCGTGATCGACGGGTAGGCGCGCGCCGCCGCCCGGACGAGGCGCGGCTCGACCTCTGCGGCGGTCGCGGGCGGCACGGTGATCGTCATGAGGTCGGTGTGCGGCGCGCCCGCGAAGGTGTTGGGTGAGAACACCATCACGAAGTTGATGCCGAGCCGGCGCCAATCGACCTTGCGCAGGTTCGCGATCCGCGCCGACATGCTGCGGCCGAGCACGTTGACCGTGACGGTATCGCCGACCGAGAGGCCGAGCCCGGCGGCGATCTCGGCATCGAAGGACACGAGGGCGGGGCCGCGATAGCCGGCCGGCCACCACTCGCCCTGGACCACCCGCGACCCCTCGGGCAGCGTCTCCGCGTAGGTTATGCCCCGGTCGCCGTCGAGCACCCAGGCGACGTCGCCCGCGGCCTTGACCTCGCGCACGGGCCGGTCGCGCAGGGCCGTGATCCGGCCGCGCATCATCGGCACGGTCTCGATCGTGCCTCCCGGCGCCTCCCTGTCGAGGAAGTCGTGGAAGCCCTCCGCCTGCGTCGACGGCACGTCGATGAAGAAGAAGTTCGGCGCGCGCTCGGGCAGCGTCCGGGTGATCTCGCGCCGCAGGTTGCCGTCGATGACAGAGAGCGTGACGAGGAGCGTGATGCCGAGCCCGAGCGAGAGCACGAGCGAGGGGGTCAGCGCGCCCGGCCGATGCAGGTTCGCGATGGCGATACGGACCGAGGGGTTGCGGGCATGCGGCAGCCGGCGCGCGCCCGCCATGATCGCCCAGGCGACGCCGCGCAGGAACACGAAGGCGATCGCCGCCGCGGCGACGAACAGCAGCGCGACACGCCGGTCCTGCGAGGCCAGGACCGCGACCGCGACCAGCGCGAGACCCGCCAGCGCGGCCGCGATGCCGTAGACCGGCCGCGGCCAGCGCGCCTGCGGGGAGATCCGGTCGCGGAACAGCCCCGACACCGAGACGTCGTGCGCGCCGCCGAGCGGCAGGATCGAGAAGGCGAGGGCCGTCAGGAGCCCGTAGAGCACCGCGAGCCCGAGATCGACGGGCGACAGGACGGGCGCGATCGGGATCGGCAGGACGGACGAGAAGCCGGCGGCCGTGACGAACGGAAGCGCCGCTCCGACCGCGAGCCCGATCGCGACCCCGATCGCCGCGATCATCAGGACCTGCGTCAGGTAGACCGCCACCACGAGGCCGCCGGTAGCGCCCAGGCTCTTCAGGACCGCGACCGAGCCGCGCTTGCGGTCGATGAAGGCCGTGACCGCGTTCGCGACCCCGACCCCGCCGACGAGGAGCGCGGTGAGGCCGACCAGCGTCAGGAATTGCGAGAAGCGGGAGATGTTCTGGCTGAAGCGCGGATCGGCGTTCTGCCGGGTGCGGATCTCCCACCCGGCCTCCGGCAGGTCGCGCCCGGCCTCCGCCACCAGGCGCTCCACGTCCGGGTCGGCGTCGCGGCCGGGGGATAGCGCGACCCGATACGTCCAGCGCACCAGGCTACCCGGCTGGACGAGGCCGGTCGCCGCGAGCGCGGCCTGGGACATCAGGAGCCGCGGCCCGAAGCCGATCCCGGCGGCGATCTTGTCGGGCTCCGACACGAGGGCCGCCCGCAGCTCGAAGGGCGCGGTGCCGATCGTCACGCGGGCGCCCGGCGCGAGGCCGAGCCGCGCGAAGAGCGCCGGGTCCGCGACCGCGCCGTACACGCCGCCGCGCTCGGCCAGCAGGTCCGCAACCGCGCCCGGCGGGTCGGTCGCGACCGCGCCGGCGGTCGGGTAGGCGGCGTCCACCGCCTTCACCTCGACGAGCGCCGCGCCGTCCGCCGCCTGCGCCATGCCGCGCAGGGTCGCGATCGACGACACGTCGCCCCGCGCCGACAGGAAGGCGCGCTCGGCCGGGCTCGCCTCGCGCTGAACGAGCGCGAAGGCGGCGTCGCCGCCGATGATGGTCCGGCTCTGCGTCGCCACGCCCTCGATCAGCGAGCGCGCGACCGACGAGACGCCCGCGATGGCCGCGACGCCGAGCGCGATGCACGCGATGAAGACACCGAACCCGCCGAGTCCGGCGCGCAGTTCACGGAACGCGAGCCTGAGGACGAGGCGGGGCGCGCCGCCGCGCCGCCGCGCGGGCTCGGCCGGGAAGGTGCCGTGCATCGCGTCAGGCCCCCTCGGTCGTGGCGGGTTGCAGGATCCGGCCGGCCTTGAGGCGGACCACCCGGTCGCAGCGCTCGGCGAGCGTCGCGTCGTGGGTCACGAGCACGAGCGTCGTGCCGCGCTCGCGCTTCAGGCCGAGCAGCAGGTCCGCGACGGAGCGTCCCGTCGCCTCGTCGAGGTTGCCGGTGGGCTCATCCGCCACCAGGATCGCGGGATCGGGCGCCAGCGCCCGGGCGATCGCGACGCGCTGCTGCTCGCCGCCGGAGAGCTGCGCCGGGTAATGATGCAGGCGCCGGCCCAGCCCGACAGATTCGAGCTCGCGGCGCGCCCGGGCCGCCGCGCCCTCGCGGCCCGCGAGCTCGAGCGGCAGCGCGACGTTCTCGACGGCCGTCATGGTGGGGATGAGGTGGAAGGCCTGGAACACGATGCCGATGCGCCGGCCCCGGAAGCGCGCCAGCGCGTCCTCGCCGAGCCGCGTCAGGTCCTCGCCGTCGAGCACGACCCGGCCGCTATCGGGCCGCTCCAACCCGGCCATCACCATGAGAAGCGTCGACTTGCCGGAGCCCGAGGAGCCGACGAGCCCCACCGCCTCGCCGGCCGCGACGTCGAGGCTGATGCCGCGCAGCACGTGCACCCGCGCGACGCCCTGCCCCAGGCTCAGATCGATCTCGTTCAGCGCGATTATCTTGTCGGTCATGCGGGAAGGGCCGATCTCACAGGCAATGAACGCGTCGAGCACGGACGGGACGGATACGCGATGCACCCATTGCGCCGCATCATGACCGCATATGGGCGACACGGCCGCATGCGCCAACGCGGGCGGCGTGTCGCGGGCCGGGGGATCGCGTTCGCCTGCCTGCTCATCCTTGGGACCATCGCTCCACTCATGGCTCAGACATCGTCTCCTGATCCCGCGAAGCCCGTGTCCGGGCGCGTCCTGAAGCTCGTGGCGCTGGGCGACAGCCTGACGGCCGGCTACCTGCTCCCGGAGCGGGACGCGTTCCCGGTCGTGCTCGAGGCGGCCCTCAGGGCGCGCGGCCACGCGGTCGAGATCGCGAATGCGGGCGTCTCCGGAGATACCGCGAGCGGCGGGCTCGACCGGCTCGACTGGTCGGTGCCGGACGGGACGGACGGCGTCATCCTGGAGCTCGGCGCCAACGACATGCTGCGCGGGACGGACCCCGACCTCACGCGTCGCGCGCTCGACACCATCGTGACCCGGCTGAAGGCGCGCGGCGTGCCCGTGATGCTGGCCGGCATGTATGCGGGCCGCAACATGGGGCCGGACTACGTGAAACGCTTCGACGCGATCTATCCCGACCTCGCGGCGCGCCACGACCTCGTGCTCTACCCGTTCTTCATGGACGGGGTGGCGGGCGTTGCCGGGATGGGGCTGCCGGACGGCCTCCACCCGGCCGCCCGCGGCGTCCAGGTGATCGTGGAGCGCATCCTGCCCTCGGTCGAGACCTTCCTGACGCGTCTGCGGTCCTGACCCGCCCCGGACAGGTCGGTGGCGGTTCCGGCGAAGCCCTCAAGACGAGACGGAACACAGCCGGATGGGGTACGACGTCATCATCGTGGGGGTCGGCGGCATGGGAAGCGCGGCCGCCTGGCAGCTGGCCCGCCGGGGCCAGCGTGTCCTCGGGATCGAGCGCTACGACATCCCGCACGCGATGGGCTCGTCCCACGGCGTCAGCCGGATCATCCGCCTCCCGTACTACGAGAACCCGTCCTACGTGCCGCTCCTCCGGCGCGCCTACGAATTGTGGCGCGAGATCGAGGCCGCGACGGGCGAGACGCTGCTCGTCATCACGGGATCGATCGACGCCGGCCCGGAGGACGATCCTCTGTTCCAGGGAGCGCTGGCGTCGGCCGAGCTCCACGGCCTCGAGCACCACGTGTTGACCGGTTCCGACGTGAACGAGCGCTTTCCCGGCTACCGGCTGCCCGCGACGCACCGCGCCGTGTTCCAGGCGCAAGGGGGCCTCGTGGCGAGCGAGCGCGCGATCGTCGCCCATGTCAGGGCCGCTCAGGAGAACGGCGCGGTCATCCATGCCCGCGAGAAAGTGCTCGGCTGGGAGGTCCGACCGAACGGCGACGGCGTCGTGGTCGTGACCGACAAGGACCGCTACGAGGCCGGACGCCTCGTGCTGGCGGCGGGCGCCTGGATGGGCGACCTCGCGCCCCACCTCAAGCCGATCGCGGTCCCGGAACGGCAGGTGCTGGCCTGGCTGCAGCCGAAAGTGCCGGGCTTGTTCGCCCTCGACCGCTTCCCGGTCTTCAACCTGCAGGTGGAGGAAGGGCGCTACTACGGCTTTCCGATCTACGACGTGCCGGGTTTCAAGCTCGGTCGCTACCATCATCTGGGGGAGACGAGTTCGGCCGACGCGGTCCGGCGCGAGCCGGACGCCCGGGACGAGCGCCTGCTGCGCGACTTCGCGGACCGTTACTTTCCCGATGGAAGCGGGAACGTCATGGCGCTGCGCAGCTGCATGTTCACCAACACGCCGGACGAGCACTTCATCCTGGACCGCCATCCCGATCTCGATCAGGTGGTCCTCGTGTCGCCGTGCTCGGGTCACGGCTACAAGTTCTGCAGCGTCATCGGCGAGATCGTCGCGGACCTCGCGACCGGCGACGGCCGGACCTCTCACGATATCGCGTTTCTGAGAGGCGACAGGCCCGCGTTGATGCAGGGCTGACGCACCCCTGTGGGTATCAGCTGCCAGCGGCCGCAGGATTATGCGCCGAGCTTGCAGGTGACCGCCATGTCGGTGGCGGGCGTGTCGGTGGCGACCACCCGGGCGATCCTCGTCGGCTGAGGCCCTGTCGGGTTCTCCGGCCCTGCGTGTCGTGCGGGGCCGGCCGGTCCTGGGAGCCGGGCCGACTCACTCCCGGGATCACGACAGCGCCCCATATCGTCCGGTCACAGTCCCATGATCCGACCGGAGCCGTCCCCGTGTCCTCACGACGTCAACTGAAGCTCGGCGCGTTCATGCGCCCGGCGAGCATACATACCGGGGCGTGGCGCTATCCAGGCGCCTACCCGGACGCGAACTTCAATTTCGCGCACCTGAAGCATTTCGCCCGGCGGCTCGAAGCGGCGAAGTTCGACGCGTTCTTCATGGCCGACCATCTGGCGCTGCTCAACATGCCGGTCGAGGCACTGAAGCGCAGCCACACGGCGACCTCGTTCGAGCCATTCACGCTGCTCTCGGCCCTCGCGGCCGTGACGGAGCGGATCGGGCTCGTGGCGACTGCCTCCACGACCTTCGACCAGCCCTTCCACGTCGCGCGCCGCTTCGCCTCGCTCGATCACATCAGCGGCGGACGGGCGGGCTGGAACATCGTCACCACCTCCAATCCCGATGCCGCGCTGAACTTCGGCCTCGACGAGCACCTGGAACACGGGGAGCGCTACGACCGGGCGCGCGAGTTCTACGACGTGGTCACGGGCCTGTGGGACAGCTGGGCCGACGACGCCTTCGTGCGCGACGTCGCGAGCGGCACCTTCTTCGATCCGGATAAGCTGCACGTCCTGGCGCACAAGGGCGAGCATTTCTCGGTGCGCGGCCCGCTTCACATCGCGCGTCCCGTCCAGGGCTGGCCGGTGATCGTCCAGGCGGGCGCGTCGGAGCCCGGCCGCCAGCTCGCGGCCGAGACCGCCGAGCTCGTCTTCGCGGCCCATGGCCATATCGAGGCCGGCCGCACCTTCTACGCCGACGTGAAGAGGCGCATGGACGAGCTCGGCCGTCCCCGCGACGACCTGAAGATCCTGCCCGGCGCCTTCGTGGTGGTGGGCGACACGGTCGAGGACGCGCGGGCGAAGCGCGCGCATCTCGACAGCCTCGTCCATTACGACAGCGCCGTCGCGTCGCTCTCCATCGCGCTCGGGCACGACGTGTCGGGCTTCGATCCCGACGGGCCGCTCCCCGACATCCCGGAGACGAACGCGAGCAAGAGCGGCCGGGAGCGCACGATCGAGCTCGCCCGGCGCGAGAACCTGAGCGTGCGCCAGCTCGCGCAACGCCTCGGCGGCTATGCGGGGCTCGCCTTCGTGGGAACGCCGGCCACGATCGCGGACGCGATGGAGGAGTGGCTGGAGACAGAGGCCTGCGACGGGTTCAACGTCATGTTTCCGTATCTGCCGGCGGGGCTCGACGACTTCGTCGACAGGGTCGTACCCGAACTCCAGCGGCGCGGCCTGTTCCGGCGCGAATACGAAGGCACGACGCTGCGCGACAACCTCGGGCTCAAACGGCCGGAGAACCGTGTCTTCGGGTGAGGCCTCTCGCGGGTCGCGTCTCGGGGGGAAGACGATCACCTGGGTCACTCCCGCAAATCGCTCACGGCCGCCGAACCGGAGGCCGCCCGGCACGTTGGTGACGTCTGACATGGGAGAACGCGACATGAAGGCGCTTTGGGCAGCAGCGGCTGTCGGCATCACTCTGATGGGATCGGTGGCCCCGGCCCCGGCCCAACCGTATGGCGGATACGGCGGTGGCGGCGGGGGCTATGGCGGCGGCGGCGGCTACGGCGGCGGAGGCGGGTATGGCGAGCGCGAACGCAGCTACGGCGACCGTGGTCGCGGCGGGGACCGGTACGCGTTCGACGAGGACGAATACCTTCGCTGCAACCCCGACGTGCGTCGGGCCGTGAACCGCGGCACGATGGAATCCGGCCTGGTGCATTATCAGACGTTCGGCCGCAAAGAGCGTCGCCGGCTCAGCTGCTGATCGACGGGCCGTCGCGCCGACGAGGCGCGACGGCCCGGCCTTTCGGCGAGGGCGGGCGGCGAACTCGCCGCCGGATCGGTGGTCAGGCGGCCGCCGTCTCGGGCTCGGCCGGCGCGACCAGGCTTCGTTCGCGCGCCGGCGCCTCCTTCGACATGATCACCTCCGCGGATCCGTCCCCGACCACGGTCCCGTCCTGCAGCTCGACAAGCCGTGTGAACGAGCGGAGCGTCGACAGGCGATGGGCGATCGCGATCACGGTTCGCCCCCGCATCAGGTTCGCCAGGGCGTCGCGAACCTCCGTCTCCGAGCGCGTGTCGAGCGCGGAGGTCGCCTCGTCGAGGAGCACGATCGGAGCGTCCTTCAGGATGGCGCGCGCGATCGCGATGCGCTGGCGCTGCCCGCCCGAGAGCTTGACGCCGCGGTCGCCCACCATCGTGTCCATGCCCTGCGGAAGGGCGTCGATGAAGTCGCCGCAATAGGCGGCGTTCGCGGCGTCCCACACCTCCTGGTCGGTGGCGTCCGGCCGCCCGTAGCGGATGTTCTCCAGCAGAGTGCGATGGAAGAGCGAGATGTCCTGCGGCACGACCGTGATCGCGTCCCGCAGGCTCTCCTGGGTGACGCGCCCGACCTCCTGGTCGCCGACGAGGACGCGGCCGCCCTGGATGTCGTAGAAGCGTTGAAGGAGCGCGAAGAGGGTCGACTTGCCCCCGCCCGACTGGCCGATGAGGCCGACCCATTCCCCGGCCTCGATCTTGAGGGAGAAGTCGCGGAAGACCTCGCGGCCGCCGGGATAGGTGAACGAGACGTGGTCGAAGGTGACGCTGGCCGAGCGGGGCCGCAGGATCTCGGCCTCGGGGTGGTCCTGGAGATCGTGCGGGATGAGCAGCGTCGAGAGCGCCTCCGACAGGCGCGCGACATGCTGGGTCACGTCGACCAGCGCGACCGCGAGATCTCGCGTCGCGTGCAGGATCGAGAGGCCGAGCGTGCACACGAGCACGACCTGGCCGGCGCTGGCCTGTCCGGCGCCCCACAGCCCGACGACCCACACGAGGAGGCCCAGGATCGCCGCGATCGTGATCACCGCGTGGATGAGCCGGAGCCGCTCGAGGTAGAGCAGGCTGCGCCGCCGCGCGCCCATCTCGTTGCCGAGCGTGCCGTCGAAGCGCTCGAACTCGCGCGACAGCCCGCCGAACGATTTGACGAGCGACATGTTGCCCACGAGGTCGACGATCTCGCCGTCCACCACGGCGGCCTTCTCGGCGAAGTCGTGATGCAGAGGGCGCCCGGCGGACGCGATCTTGAACATCGCCACGATCACGGCCGCGCACACGACCGCGAGCCCCGCCGCCATCGGGACGCTGACGCTCCCGATGAGCAGGATCGCGCAGAGAGCCGCCATGCAGGGCGGCAGCACGTTCCAGACGAACATGTTCTCGACGGTGAAGAAGGCGTTCGAGGTCGCGGTGACGC
>CAXUHE010000071.1:0-17233 GCA_964250725.1 uncultured Enterovirga sp.
CAGACGGCGGGCGACGCGACAGCGCTTCCGGAGCTCGTGGTGACGGCGGACCGCAAGCCGGAGCCGATCGCCCGCTCCGGCAGCGCCATCTCGGTCCTGACGCGAGAGGAGATCCAGACCTTCAACCCGACCTCGCTCGTCGACGCGCTCCGCAACGTGCCGGGCGTCGACGTGACCGAGACCGGCGGGCCCGGCGCCACCACGAGCGTCAGGATCCGCGGCGCCAATACCGGGCAGACGCTGGTGCTGATCGACGGCATCCGGGTCAACGACCCGACCGGCACGGCGGCGGATTTCGACTTCTCGAACCTCCTGCCGACGGCGATCGACCGGATCGAGGTGCTGCGCGGCCCGCAGAGCGCGCTCTACGGCTCGGACGCGATCGGGGGCGTCGTCAACATCCTGACCCGCAGCGGCAACGGCCCGCCCCGCTTCGAGGCGCGCACCGAGGCCGGCAGCTACGGGACGCTGAACCAGAGCGCCACGGCGTCCGGCTCGCTCGGGCCCTGGTCCTACGCGTTCTCGGGCGGCGGGCAGACGAGCGCGGGCTTCTCGCGCTACGGCTACCGCATCCCGCAGCTCGAGCGGAAGTTCGGCGGGTTCGAGGCGGACAACTTCACCCGCTACGGCGGCTACGGGCGGCTCGGCCACGATGCCGGCGAGGGCGTGAAGCTCGAAGTGGGCGCGCTCTCGTTCCGCACGAACTCGCAATACGACGCGGCCTCCTCCATCCTCCCGCGCAACACGGTCGCGACGGGCGGGGGCCGCATCTTCCCCGATACGCCCGCGGAGGCGACGCGCACGCTCTCGCAGATCTTCGCGCGCGCCGTCGCGGAGAGCGGGCCGCTGACGAACACGCTCCAGGTCTACGCGAACGAGACCGACCGCACCTTCAAGGACGTGAGCTACCGTACCGCCGTGACGCTCGCGACCACGACCGCGACGGCCTCCGAGTTCGACGGGCGGCGCTACGGCACCGAGTACCAGGGCGACCTGAAGCTCGGCCTGTTCGGGACGACGAGCTTCGGCGGGCGGGTCGAGGCCGAGCGGGCTCAGACCTATTCGGAGGCGCTCCAGCCGGTGCTGCGCCAGCGCTTCGGCACGCTGAAGGCCGGCCAGGACACGAAGTCCGTCTTCGTGCTGCACCAGTTGCCGATCGGCGAGCGGATCATCCTGACCGCCGGTGGGCGGCACGACGAGGTGAACGCCCTCTCCTTCGACACGTGGCGGGCGACGGGCGCGTTCCTGATCCCGGAGAGCGACACGAAGCTGCGCGCGAGCGGCGGCACGGGCGGCAAGGCCCCGACCCTCTACCAGCTCTTCGCGCCGATCTACGGCACCTCGATGCTGCGGCCGGAGCGCTCCATCGGCTGGGATGCGGGCATCGACCAGAATCTGTTCGGCGGTCGCGCGCGGCTCTCCGCCACCGTGTTCGGCAACAGGTTCGACGACCTGATCGAGTTCAACGGGCTTCTGCCGAAGAACAACTACTACAACGTCACCCGCGCCAAGACGACCGGCGTCGAGATCGAGGCCGAGGCGGTGCTCGTGCCGGAATTCGTCAAGCTCACGGCAGCCTACACTTACCTGCACGCGCGCGACGAGACGACGAACCTGACGCTCGCGCGCCGCCCTGCCGATGTCGGGCGGGTCGGGATCGGGATCACGCCGATCGGTGGGCTCCTGGTCGAGCCGCGCGTCACGCTCGTGTCGGAGCGCTTCAGCGGCGCCGGCGAGACGTTGCGGCTCGCGCCCTACGCGCGGCTCGACATCTATTCCGAGTACAGGTTCGACGAGACCTGGCGGGTGTTCGGCCGCATCGAGAACGTCACGAACACGCGCTACCAGGAGGTCCTGAATTACGGCACCACGGGCCGTGCCGCCTATGCGGGGTTCAGCGTCACGTGGTAGCGGCTTCCCTCCGGGTAGCGGCTCCCCTCCGGGTAGCGGTGCCGCCCGTCGGGCCGGCGCCCGGCCTCCTCGTCGCGGCGCCGCGCTCGGGTTCGGGCAAGACGACCGTGACGCTGGGGCTCGCGCGGGCCCTCGTACGCCGCGGCCTCACCGTCCAGGGGGTGAAGAGCGGGCCGGATTACATCGATCCCGCCTTCCACGCGGTCGCGACCGGGCGGCCCTGCCTCAACCTCGACACCTTCGCGATGGGCGACGCGCTCCTCGGCGGGCTCGCCGCCGGGGCCGCGTCCGAGTGCGACATGGTGCTGGCGGAGGGAGCGATGGGGCTTTTCGACGGGGTACGGAGGGCGCCCGGCCGCACGGGCTCCAGCGCAGACCTCGCGGCACGGTTCGGCTGGCCGGTCCTCCTCGTGCTCGACGTCTCGGGCCAGGCGCAATCGGCCGCCGCCGTCGCGCTCGGCCTCGCCCGCTACGATCCCCGGCTCACCGTCGCGGGCGTGATCCTGAACAAGGTCGCGAGCGGGCGCCACCGGGCCCAGGTCGAGATCGGCTTCGAGCGGCTCGGGATACCGGTGCTGGGCGCCCTCCCGCGCGAGCCCGGACTCGCGCTGCCGGAGCGCCATCTCGGCCTCGTCCAGGCGCGCGAGACCGCCGACCTGGAGGTGCGGCTGGAGCGGCTGGCCGACGCCGTCGAGGCGGGGATCGACCTCGACCGGGTGATCGCCGCGGCCTCGACCACGCTCGCACCAACGGCCGGGCCGGCCGCCCCTGCCCTGCCGCCGCCCGGCGGGCGGATCGCGCTCGCGCGGGACGACGCCTTCACCTTCGTCTACCCGCACGTGGTCGCCGGCTGGCGGGCGGGCGGCGCCACGATCCTGCCCTTCTCGCCCCTCGCGGACGAGCCGCCGCCGGAGGATGCCGATAGCTGCTGGCTGCCGGGCGGCTATCCCGAGTTGCACGCCGGACGGCTCGCGGCCGCGACGCGCTTCCGCGACGGGCTCGCGGCCTTCGCGGCGACGCGCCCCGTCCACGGCGAGTGCGGCGGCTACATGGTGCTGGGCGAGGCGTTGGAGGACGCCGCGGGCGTGTCGCACCGCATGGCCGGGTGCCTGCCCGTGGCGACGAGCTTCGCGCGCCGCGCGCTCCATCTCGGCTATCGCCGCACGCAGCTGACGGCCGATTGCGCGCTGGGCCGGGCGGGCGACGCGTTGATGGGCCACGAGTTCCACTATGCCTGCGTGATGGACGACGGGAGCGACGCGCCCAACCTCGCGACCATCTCGGACGCGGAGGGCCGCGCGCTGGGCTCCGCCGGGCACGTGCGCGGCCATGTCAGCGGAACGTTCTTCCACGCGATCGCGCGAGCCACCGATGCCGGATGACGAACGCGCCGCCGCACGGCGCAGGCGGGCGCTAGCGACGGGCGGGCTCGCCTGCCTGGCGGTCCTCCTTTTCATCGCGTCTCTCGCGATCGGCCCGGTCCGGCTCTCCCCCGCGAGCGTGATCCGCGCCCTCGCGGGACTCGGCTCCGAGGCCGAGCGGGTGATCGTCAGCGAGATCCGCCTGCCGCGCGCGATCCTCGGGCTGATGATCGGCGCGATCCTGGGGCTGTGCGGAGCCGCCATGCAGGGGCTCCTGCGCAATCCGCTCGCCGCCCCGTCGCTCTTCGGCGCGCCGCAGGCGGCGGCCTTCGGGGCGGTCGCGACCCTGTCGCTCGGCCTCGCCGACGCACTCTCCTACGCGCTGCCGGTCGCCGCCATCGCGGGCGCGTTCCTGTCGGTCGTGCTCCTCGTCGCGGTCGCGGGGCGCAGGAGCGGCCTCGTGCTGCTCATCCTGTCCGGCCTCGCGATCTCGAGCCTTGCCGGGGCCGGGACCGCGCTCGCGCTGAACCTCGCGCCGAACCCCTTCGCGGCGCTGGAGATCGCGTTCTGGCTGCTCGGCTCGCTGGAGGACCGGAGCATGCGCCACGTCGCGATGGCGGCGCCCTTCATCCTCGTCGGAGCGATCGTACTCCTCGCGAACGCCCGAGCCTTCCGCGCGCTGACGCTGGGCGAGGAGGCGGCGCAGAGCCTCGGAATCCGGGTCGGGCGGCTGCGGCTGGCGGTCATCCTCGGCGTCGCGATGGGCGTCGGCGGGTCGGTCGCGGTCGCGGGCACGATCGGCTTCATCGGGCTTGTCGCGCCGCACCTCGTGCGGCCGCTCGTCGGCTACGATCCGGCGCGCCTCCTCGTGCCGAGTGCGCTCGCGGGCGCGTGCCTGCTGCTCGCGGCCGACATCGCGGTGCGGCTGATCCCCTCGACGACCGACATCAAGGTCGGGGTCCTCACCTCGCTCGTGGGCGTGCCGTTCTTCCTCTACCTCATCGTGCGCGAGCGACGTCGGCTCGGCGCGGGGCTGATCGCATGAGCGGTGACCTCGTCCTCGACGCGATCGGCGTCCGCCTGTCCGGCCGGCACGTCGTGAAGGACGTGTCCGCCACACTGCCCGCTGGGTCGCTGACCGCGCTCGTCGGGCCGAACGGGGCGGGCAAGACGTCGCTGCTGCGCGCACTCGTCGGGCTCCTCCCCCACGAGGGCGTGGCACGTCTCGCGGGGGACGATCTCGCGGCCATGCCCCGGCGCGAGCGGGCGCGCCGCATCGCCTACCTGCCGCAAGGGCACGAGGCGCATTGGCCGCTGCCCGCACGCGACATCGTGGCGCTGGGCCGCATCCCGCACGGGGCGGCGGATCCCGATACGCTCTCGCAGGTCGATCGGGAGGCCGTCGCCCGCGCCATGGACACCACAGACACGCTCCAGCTCGCCGAGCGGCCCGTCACGATGCTGTCGGGCGGCGAGCGCGCACGGATCGCGCTCGCGCGCGTCTTCGCGGTCGAGGCGCCGCTGATCCTTGCGGACGAGCCGACGGCGGCGCTTGACCCGCGCCACCAGCTCGACGTCATGCGCGGCCTGCGCGCGCAGGCCGATGCGGGCGGCCTCGTGATCGTGGTGACGCACGACCTCGGGATCGCGGCCCGCTTCGCCGATCGCGTCCTGGTATTGGCCGAGGGCCGGCCCGCCGCCTTCGGGCCTCCGACGGATGCCCTGGGCGAGGGCGTTCTACGCTCCGTCTTCGGGGTGGAGGCCTACCGCGCCGAGCATCGCGGACAGCCTGTGATCGTCCCGTGGACGTGATCTCACCCGGCCATCGCGAGCCCGAGCCGCAGCCGTTCAAGCCCGGCCTGATCAGGCGGCAGCCCGAATCGCAGCAGATCCTCCGCCCAATCGAAGCGTCGGACCCAGATACGCTCCCCCGCAAGTGCGGCGTGGATCGCGGTGGCGCGGGGGTGACGCACGAGGCGGTAGAGGCTGGTACCACCGGCAGGGACGAGGCCCGCCGCGGCCAGCACGCCATCGAGCGCCGGGGCCTCCTCACGGAGCCGTGCCCGCATGACGTCCGCCCAGGCCCTGTCGGCCAAAGCCGCGGCCCCGATCGCGAGGGCCGGACCCGACACGGCCCAGGGGCCGAGCGCCCGCTCCAGCGCGTCCGCGATCCTCGGCAAGGCCACCGCGAAGCCGAGCCGCAGACCCGCCAGTCCGTAGAACTTGCCGAAGGAGCGCAGCACGACGACCGGCAGGTCGCCGGCATGGCCGACCAGGCTCTGGACAGGATCGGCGTCCGCGAAGGATTCGTCGACGACGAGCCAGCCGCCGCGGGCGGCGCAGGTTCGGGCCGCCACGATCAGGTCGGCACGAGGGATGACGCGTCCATCGGGGTTGTTCGGGTTGACCACGACGAGGTGGCGTGCTCCGTCGGGCCACGCGGCCAGCCCTTCGATCTCCATCACGGCACGTCCGGCGAGCCGCCACGCGGCCGCGTGCTCGCCATAGGTCGGGCCGAGCACGGCGGAGACGCCCTCCGGGGCGATCCGGGGCAGCCACTGGATCAGCGACTGGGTACCGGGCGCGGCGGCGATCGCGAGGCCGGGCGGCACGCCATAGGCCGTGCGCGCCGCCCAGATGAGGCGCTCCCGGTCGGCGCGGGACGGGAGACGCGTCCAGCCGACGTCACGCAAGGCGTCCGGGACCGGCCAGGGATGCGGGTTGATCCCGGTCGAAAGATCGAGCCAAGCAAGATCGGGACGGGACAAGTCGGTCTGCGCGTCGCCCGGATCGCCGCCATGCTGCATCGCTCTCGACATCTGCTGGTGACGCTCGTCCTGGTGACGCTGGCGATGTTGACCGGTCTCGCGGCCCCCGCCGATGCCGCGAACTTGCCGCGACTCGTATCGATCAACCTGTGCACCGACCAGCTGCTCATCGCGATGGCGGATCCGGAGCAGATCCTCGGGCTCAGCCCCTACGCGCGCGACGTCCAGCGCTCCGCGGTCGCCCGGGAAGCGCTGCGCTACCCTGCCTTCTCCGGCACCGCCGAGGAGGTGCTGGTCGCCAAGCCCGACCTCGTGCTCGCCGGCCGCTACACCAAGCGCGCCACGCGGGAGATGCTGAAGGCGCAGGGGCTCAAGGTGGTGGAGCTCGACGCGGTCGCGTCGGTCGCGGCCGGCGAGGCGCAGATCCGGCGGATCGGCGCGTTGATCGGCCACCCGGACCGTGCCGAGGTGAAGGTCGCTGAGATCGAGGCGGCGCTGGCCCGCGCGCGGGAGGCCGCGTCACGCACCTCGCTCAGCGTGCTGCCGTTCCAGCGCCGCGGCTGGGTCTCGGGCCGGGAGACGCTGATGACCTCGCTCCTCGATTCGATCGGCCTGCGCAATGCCGGCTCGGCTTTCGGGCGCTTCGGCCGGCAGGTCGATCTCGAGACGATCGTCGCGCTGAAACCCGACTTGCTCCTCCTCTCCGGCAACGTCTCGGCGGCCGAGGACCAGGGCAGCGCCCTCCTCCGGCATCCCGCCCTGGAGCGCCTCTACCCGCCCGAGCGGCGCCTCGTCATCCGCGACCAGATGACGGTCTGCGGCGGGCCGGAGATCGCGGGCGCGCTCGACGCGCTCGCGGCCGACGTCGCGCGCCTGCGCTGATCGTGCTTGCCGACCGGCTGCTCGTCCTCCTCGGCGCGCTCGCGCTCGACGCGATCATCGGCGACCCTGACGCCGTCTGGCGGCGCTGGCCCCATCCGGTCGTCTGGATCGGGCGGCTGATCGCCTGGGGGGACGGCGCGCTGAACCGCCCGGATCGGAGCGAGCCGGCCCGCCGCGCGGCGGGCACGGCCACGCTCGTCGGCCTCGTGGGGCTCGCGCTCGGGGCCGGGTGGGCGGTGGAGGCCGGGCTGCGACAGCTGCCGGGCGGCCCGGTCCTGGTCGCGCTCGCGGCCTCGATCCTGCTCGCGCAACGCAGCCTCTACGACCATGTCGCACGGGTGCGGGACGCCTTCGGGGCGGGCGGGCTGCCGGCGGCGCGCGCGGCCGTGTCGATGATCGTCGGGCGCGATCCCGACAGCCTCGACGCGGGCGGCGTCGCCAGGGCGGCGATCGAATCGGCCGCGGAGAACTTCTCAGACGGCGTCGCGGCGCCGGCCTTCTGGTTCGCGTGCCTCGGGCTGCCGGGGCTCCTCGCCTACAAAGCCGTGAACACGGCCGACTCGATGGTCGGCCATCTCTCGGACCGCCACCGCGCCTTCGGCTGGGCCTCGGCCCGATTCGACGACCTCGTGAACCTCGTGCCGGCGCGGTTGTCGGGCCTGCTCGTCGCGCTGGCGGCCCCGGCGGCGGGCGGGAGCCAGGTCGCAGCATGGCGCGTCATGTGGCGGGACGCCCGCCTCCACCGTTCGCCGAATGCCGGCTGGCCGGAGGCCGCGATGGCGGGCGCGCTCGGGATCGCGCTCGCGGGACCTCGCGTCTACGCGTCGGGCACCGTCGACGACCCGTATCTCAACCGTGACGGGGGCGTGGCGACGCCAGACGACATCGCCCGCGCGCTCCGGGTCATGGTCGGGGCGGCCGTGCTGCATGCGCTCGCCTATGCGGGGCTGGCATTAGTGAGTTCCTGACGGACGCGGCGGCAACGCGTTGCTGATGGTACCGCTTTACGGTACCGTAATGGCGTGACGAGGCGAAGGCATGAAGTTGCGCTGCGGGCCGTGTTCGCGCGGCCGACGAGCGGTCGATTCGCCGGAGTGACATCGAAGCCCTGCGGGTGGCGTTGGGCGGCGAGGTCAGGCTCACGCATCGGCGTCGTGCTGTTCAGGGAGGTGCGCGTGTTCCACCGGCCGCATCCTT
Organism: uncultured Enterovirga sp.; assembly: GCA_964250725.1. Taxonomy (GTDB): domain Bacteria; phylum Pseudomonadota; class Alphaproteobacteria; order Rhizobiales; family Beijerinckiaceae; genus Enterovirga. The sequence goes on from CAXUHE010000071.1 coordinate 8,120, forward strand.
CTCCGGATACCGACAAGGGCGCGGTCGCGAGCGTGCGGGCTTGGCCGCAGAGCCACGGAGTGGAGCCGTGAAGAACGTCATCGAGATCGACGGCCACAGGGCCGTCCTGTCCTACGACCCGGAGATCGGGCTCTTCCGGGGCGAGTTCCTTGGCCTGAACGGCGGCGCGGACTTCTACGTGAAGAGCGTCGACGACCTCGTGCAGGAGGGACGTACGTCGCTTCGCGTGTTCCTCGACCTGTGCCGCGAGCGGGACATCGAGCCGACCCGCCGTTTCTCGGGGCGCTTCAACGTGCGGCTCGATGCGAGGACTCACGAGGCGGCGGTGACCGCGGCTGCGGCCGAGAGCAAGAGCTTGAACGACTGGGTCGCGGACGCGATCACCCGGGCGGCCGAAGCGGCGCGCTGAATCACGCCGCCGTCGCTCTCCTGCGCCTCGCCGCTTGAGCGTGGACGGCCTCCGAGAAGGCCAGGACGATGCGGTTCGAGGGGGCGTCGGTCGCGGCCCAGTATTCGGGGTGCCATTGCAGCCCGAGCGCGAAGCCCGGCGCGCCCTCCACCGAGACCGCCTCGATCGTCCCGTCCTCCGCTTCGGCCTCGACACGAAGGCTTGGCGCGAGGCGTCGGATCGCCTGGCGGTGCAGCGAGTTCACGACCGCGTCCGCCTCGCCCAGCACCGCGGCGAGCACGCCGCCCGGCCGGATGCGCACCCGCTGGCGCGGCGCGAAGGCGAGATCGAGGTCGGGGGTCTCCGGGGCGAGATGGTCGAAGTGGTCCGGCTCGTCATGGATGTCGGTCCGCAGCGTTCCGCCTAGCGCCACGTTGAGTTCCTGGATGCCGCGGCAGATGCAGATGAGCGGCATACCCCGGTCGAGCGCAGCCCGGATCAGCGCGAGCGACGTCGCGTCACGGTCATGGTCGAAGGGCGCGTGAGCGGGCGTCTCCTCGGTTCCGTAATGCCGGGGATGAACGTTCGAGACCGCGCCCGTGATCAGGACGCCGTCGACCGCGTCGAGCGCCGCCGCGATGTCGAGACCCAGCCCTAGCGCGGGCAGGATCAGCGGCGTGCATCTCGCGACGTCGAGCAGCGCCGACAAGTAGGGTGCCCCGGCCGCGTGCCACGCGAGGCCACGCGCGTGCATGACGTCGGCCGGGACGAGGACGAGGGGGTGGGACACGCGCGCTCCTGGTCTGTGATCCGCATCTAACGCCGCGAGCGGGCGATTTCGAGCATCGCGTCGAGGTCGAGATGCGCCTCGACATGGTTGGCGAGGGCGTCGAGCGCGATCTCGATCCCGGCCTCGTAGGCGAGCGTCGAGACTGCGTCGAAACCCGCCAGATAGGCGCGACGGAAGGCGTCCGCCGTGAAGAGGCCGTGCACGTAGCAGCCCTGGACGCGTCCGTCGGGCGAGGCCGCGCCGTCCATCCGCCCATCCGTGAGGCGGAGCAGCGGCCGCGCGAGATCCGGGCCGGACGTGCGGCCGAGATGGATCTCGTAGCCCGCGATCTCCGCCCCGCTCGCGATGTGGCGCCCGCGCGCCGGCTCCGTCACCTTGGGGCCGGCGAGGACCGTGTGCACGTCGAGATGGCCGAGCCCCGCGACCTCGCCGGCCGGACCCTCGATCCCATCCGGGTCCGCGATCGTGCGGCCGAGCATCTGGTAGCCGCCGCACAGCCCCAGCACCCGCCCGCCGCGCCGGAGATGGGCCGCGAGGTCGATGTCCCACCCTTCAGCGCGCAGGAACGCGAGATCGGCGATCGTGGATTTCGAGCCCGGCAGGATCACGAGGTCCGCGTCGCCCGGCAGCGCCTCGCCCGGACGCACGAAGACGAGTTCGACCTCCGGCTCCTGCCCCAGCGGGTCGAGATCATCGAAATTGGCGATCCGGGCGATCACCGGCACGGCGACCTTCACGGCGGCGCCGCCGCGGTCCCCGCTCGGCCGGGCGAGGTCGAGCGCGTCCTCTGCCGGGAGCCGGGCGGCGGCCGGCAGGAACGGCACGACGCCGAGGCAGGGCCAGCCGGTACGCTCCACGATCGCCGTAACGCCTTCATCGAACAGGCGAGGATCGCCGCGGAACTTGTTGACGAGGAACGCCTTGACGCGCCTCCGCTCGGCTTCGTCCAGGACCAGGTGCGTGCCCACGAGGCTCGCGATGACGCCGCCGCGATCGATGTCGCCCGCGAGGGCGACGGGGACATCGGCCGCGCTCGCGAAGCCCATATTGGCGATGTCCCCGGCCCGCAGATTGATCTCGGCCGGGCTGCCGGCACCCTCGACCAGCACGAGGTCCGCGCCGTCCGAGACACGCGCGAAGCTCTCCAGCACGAAGGGCATCAGCTCGGCCTTGCGCGAGCCGTATTCGCGGGCCCGCATCGTGCCGAAGAACCGGCCCTGCACGATGATCTGCGCACCGGTGTCGGTCTCCGGCTTGAGGAGGACCGGGTTCATGTGGACGGACGACGGCACGCGGGCGGCGCGCGCCTGCACGGCCTGGGCACGCCCGATCTCGCCGCCATCCGCCGTCACGGCTGCGTTGTTCGACATGTTCTGCGGCTTGAACGGCCGGACCACGAGGCCGCGCCGCGCGCAGGCCCGGCAGAGGCCCGCGACCAGGGTCGACTTGCCGACATTGGACCCCGTGCCCTGGATCATGAGGGCGGGCGTGACCCTCAATACTCGATGCCCTTCTGCGCCTTGATGCCGGCGCGGAACGGGTGCTTGACGAGTGTCATCTCGGTCACGAGGTCGGCGATCTCGATGAGTTCGGGCTTCGCGTTGCGGCCGGTCACCACGACGTGCTTGTCCGCCGGCTTCTCGTCGCGGAGAAACGCCACCACCTCGTCCAGCGGCAGGTAGTCGTAGCGCAGCACGATGTTGAGCTCGTCGAGCAGCACGAGCCGGTGACGGTCGTCGAGGATCATCGCCTTGGCGCGCTCCCAGGCCGAACGGGCGGTCGCCATGTCGCGGGCGCGGTCCTGCGTGTCCCAGGTGAAGCCCTCGCCCATGACGTGGAGCGTCACGAGGTCGGGGAAGCGCCGCAGCAGGATCGCCTCCCCGGTCTCCCAATCGGGCGCCTTGATGAACTGCACGATGCCGACCGGGTACTCGTAGGCGATGTGGCGGAACACCATGCCGAGCGCGGCGCTCGTCTTGCCCTTGCCGGCCCCGGTATGGACGATGAGGAGCCCCGCATCCGCGCTCTTCGCGGCCAGCATCCTGTCCTTCGCGGCCTTGTGCTTGCGCATCTTCTCGGCGTGACGAGCGTTCAGCGCCTCGTCGTTCGTCGGGTCGGTCATGCAGAAGTCCGATCGGGTTGTTTCATGACGAGTGGAAGCCCCGCCGCCACGAAGACGACGCGCGGCACGGTCGCGGCCACCGCCTGGTTGAGGCGGCCTTGCGCGTCCCGGAAGCGGCGGCCGAGGGGCGTTTCCGGCACGAGGCCGAGCCCGATCTCGTTTGACACCAGGATCACAGGACCGGAGGACGACAGGATACCGGCACAGAGATCGCGCGTCTCGGCCTCGACGTCGCGCTCGGCCAGCATGACGTTCGACAGCCAAAGCGTCAGGCAGTCGACCAGAATCACGCGGCCGGGCCGCGCCTCGCTCATCAGGGCATCGGCCAGCGCTATCGGCTCCTCGATCGTGATCCAGTCCCGACCCCGCCGGTCCCGATGATGCGCTATGCGCTCCGCCATCTCGCCGTCGCCGGCCGTCGCCGTCGCGAGATAGACGCGCTCGCCGCCGCGCTCGCGGGCGAGCCGTTCCGCGTAGGCCGACTTGCCCGAGCGCGCGCCGCCGAGGACCAGTGTCGTCTCGGGGCTCATGCTGGTTCCGCGAAACGCGTGCGTGTGCAATGAGGTAAGGCGTCTCTTCTCACGTTCAAGGTGAATGAGCGATACGGCGCGTAGTCCGCTCCCCGTCCGATCGCCGCGACGGCATCGACCATCCGACCGTCACGGCCGAGTTGCCGGTCCGCCAGCGCCACCATCAGGGCGTTCGGAGTCGCGCAGGGGCAGGCAGCGCGGAGCGCGTGGGCGATCTCGCGCTCCGGCCGGTCCGGCCCGGCCGCGCAGGCGAGGACGAAGGCCGCAGCCGTCGAGCGGCTGATCCCGAGTGCGCAATGGACCAGGAGCGGGCGTTCGCCTGTCCAGGAGAGGCCGAGGCCAAGGATCGCCGCGATGTCGGCATGGTCCGGCGGCACGAGGCCCGGCCGCGGCGTCACGATGTCGTTGAAGGCGAGGACGAGGCGTCGTGGCACGCCGTCCAGGTCGGGCGCAGCATCGCCCGGCGCGATCAGGCCGAGCACGTGGGAGGGACGCGTCTCGCGACAGAGGTCGGGCGCGTACGCGGCCGGGCAGACGACGATCATCGCGCCGGCCCGAAGGTCGCCGTGACCCCGGAGGTCGCCGCGACCCCGAGGAGCAGGCCGGTCTCGAAGAGCGTGACCGCGGCCCCCAGCACGTCGCCCGTGAAACCGCCGAGCGCCCGGCAGGCGCGCCACGCGACGAGGCCCGACGCCGCGAGGCCGAGCGCGAGCCCGGCGAGCGCGCGATCCGGCGGGAGCCAGAGCAGCGGCACGAGCGCCGTCACCCCGGCCACCGCGAGATCAAGCCCGCCCGGGCGTCCGCCTTCGTGCGTCACGCGGGATAGCGCCGGGTCGCCCGCGTAGGGCAGCCGCGCCATCAGGATCACGGGCATCAGCCGCCCGCCCGCATGGGCCGCCACCAGGGCCGCGACCGCGAGCGGCGTTGCGGCGAGCGCCGCGACACGCAGGGCCAGCACGACGCCGAGCGCCAACGCGCCGTAGGTGCCGAGCCCGCTATCCTTCATGATGGCGAGGCGGCGCTCCGCGGTCACGCCGCCGAACCCGTCGGCCGTGTCCGCGAGTCCGTCCTCGTGCAGCGCGCCCGTCACCAGGATTGCGGCCGCGACCGCGAGCAGCGAGGGTATGGGCTCCGGCCAGAGATGCGCGGCACCCGCCAGCACGCAGGCCGCCGCGAGGCCGACCCCGATCCCGACGAGCGGGAAATAGCGCGCCGAACGCGGTAGCCAGTCCGCGTCGTAGGCGATGTCCGGCACTGGCACGCGTGTCAGGAACTGGGCCGCCGCGACGAGCCGACGGCCCTCGCGGGCGATCTCAGATCGCACCGGACATGACCTCGTCGAGGCTCGCGACATCGGTGAGAATGCGGGCTGCCGCGCGCAGGAGCGGCACGGCGAGCAGCGCACCCGTCCCCTCCCCCAGCCGCAGGTCGAGATCGAGCAACGGTTCGGCGTCGAGCGCCGCGAGGAGCGCCGTGTGGCCGTACTCGGCCGAGCGGTGCGCGAAGATGCAGAACTCGGCGACAGCTGGGCGGAGCCGGATCGCCGCGAGTGCGGCCGCGCCCGCGATGAAGCCGTCGACGATGACCGGTCGATGCCGGGACGCCGCCCCGATCACCGCGCCCGCCATCATGACGATCTCCAGGCCGCCGAATTCGCACAACACCTCGACGGGCTCGGCGGCGGCGCTGCGTGCGGCCGCGCGATGAAGAGCGGCCCGCTTGCGCGCGAGGCCGGCGGCGTTGTGGCCGGCGCCGAGCCCTATGCAGTCGTGAAGCTTCGCGGGCAGGAGCCGGTGCATCAGGAGCGCGGCCGAGGCCGTGTTCCCGATGCCCATCTCGCCCAGCGCGATCGCGTCCGCGCCGCCCTCCACCGCCTCGACCGCGAGCCGTACTCCGCGCGACAGCGCGTCGCGCACCTCCGCCAGCGTCAGGGCCGGTTCATGTGCGGCGTTGCGCGTCCCCGGACGGACCTTCTGGTCCCGCAGCCCCGGGTGCGGGACGAATTCCGCAGCGACGCCCGCATCGATGACCAGGACATCGACGCCGACCGCGGCGGCGATCGCGTTGACGCTCGCGCGCCCGGAGAGGAACGTGCGAACCATCGCGGCCGTCACGGTCGACGGGTAGCTCGATACGCCCTCCTGGTTCAGCCCGTGGTCGCCCGCGAAGACCAGGAGCGCGACTTTGCCGATGCGGGGCGCGAGCGTGTTCCCGATCAGCCCCAGCCGGATCGCCAGCCCCTCCAGTCGCCCGAGCGAACCCGGCGGCTTCGCCTTGCCGTCGATGAGGGCGCGCAGGTGCGGCCCGAGCGCCCGGTCGGGCACGGGAACGTCCGGCAGGTCGAGATGAGTGGTGTCGAGATCCATCGGCCCCTATCGCCGGAGTGGCGGCGTCTGGCAATGTTCCAGCAACGGGAGGTGCAGGGCTGTCGGATCGGGGGTCGAGCAAGGTTCACCTCTCCCGAGGGGAAGCGAGCCTGCCCCGGACGCGATCCGGGGTCGGGTCGGCGTGAGCCGACCGGGAGAGGGGGGAAGTGCCCTTCCCGGATAGCTCGCTTCCCCCTCTCCTTGCCCTCTTCCTCTCGGGGAGAGGGTTCCCCGCGCCAGACTCGAGTCGCAAAATGCGATAGTTCCTGAGCGGGAGAGACCTGCATGGCTCTGACGGATCTGCGCGCACTCGTCTTCGACGTGTTCGGCACCGTGGTGGATTGGCGCGGCGGCGTGGCGCGGGACGCGGCGGCGTTCCTGGATCGGCATGCGCCGGGAGCCGACCCGTCGGCCTTCGCGGATGCCTGGCGACGGCGCTACTCGCCCGCGATGGAGGAGGTGCGCAGCGGATGCCGGCCTTTCGTGCGGCTCGACGTGCTGCACCGCGAGAACCTGGAAGCGGTCCTGCCCGAGTTCGGCATCGCGCCGGGGCGCGTGCCCAAGGCCGAACTCGACGTGCTGAACCTCGCCTGGCACAAGCTCGACCCGTGGCCCGACGCAGTCGCGGGCCTCGCGCGGCTGAAGGCGCGCTACATCGTCGCGCCGCTCTCCAACGGCAATATCAGCCTGATGATCGATATGGCGAAGCGCGCCGGCCTCCCCTGGGACGCGATCCTCGGGGCCGAGGTCGCGCAGGCCTACAAGCCGATGCCACAGGCCTATCTGCGCACCGCAGAGGTGCTGGGGCTGCGGCCTGACCAGGTCTGCATGGCGGCGGCCCATAACGGCGACCTCGCGGCAGCCCGCGCATGCGGGCTCCGGACCGCCTTCGTGCCGCGTCCGACCGAGCACGGGCCGGGTCAGACGACCGACCTCGCGGCGGACCAGGACTGGGACGTGGTCGCGCCCGATCTCGGCGCGCTCGCAGACGCGCTGGACGCGTAGCCGATCAGTAGAGGCGCGTCCGGTAGCCCTCGTCCATGATCGTCTCGGCCTCCTCGACCTCGATCCCTGCGGGTCTGCTCGGCGAGGATGCGGCCGAGGGTCGGGAAGGTCGCGCGCTCGACTCTTGTCGCCGGGTCCCAGAGCTTCGAGCGCATCAGCGCCTTGCCGCAATGGAAGAAGACCTCCTCCACCTCGACCAGGAGGCCGATTGTCGGGACCTTGCCCTGGGCGACGAGCGGCGCCAGCAGGGTCGCGTCCCGGGTGATCCGCCCCGTCCCGTTGACCCGCAGCGTCTCGTTGATGCCGGGCACCATGAAGATCAGCCCGACGTCCGGCGCCGTCAGGATGTTGCCGAAGCTGTCGACCCGGTTGTTGCCGCGCCGGTCCGGGATCAGCAGCGTGCGGTCGTCGAGCACCTGGACGAAGCCCGGCGCGTCGCCGCGCGGCGATGCGTCCGCCCTGCCCTCCCGGTCCGAACTCGCGAGGACGAGGAACGGCGAGAGCCCGATGAAGTCGCGGCAGAACGTGTCGAGCCGGCTGACGACCTTGTGGACGGCCAACGGACTGATCTCGCCGAAATGGGAGCGCAGCTCGTCCTCGCCCCCGATCGCGCTCTCGCCCTCCGACGTCATCAGGTCCATGCAATCGTCCTCGCGGGCGCCATGACGGACCGGCCGCAGGGCCATACTGGGCGAGAACGCCGCGCGACGCCAGCGGGTCGTCAGATCGCCGAGACGAGGTCCGGCGCGGTCGAGCGGTCGTCCTTCGGGCGCTCGCTCTGGATGCCCTGCCCCTTGACGAGGTAGTGGATCGTCTCGGCGATGTTCGTCGAATGGTCGCCGATGCGCTCGACGTTCTTCGCCACGAACAGGAGGTGGGCGCAGAACGAGATGTTGCGCGGATCCTCCATCATGTAGGTCAGGAGCTCGCGGAAGAGCGAGGTGTAGAGCGCGTCGACCGAGCCGTCGCGGCCCCATACGTCGAGCGCGCGCTCGAGGTCGTGCTGCGCGTAGGCATCCAGCACGTCCTTCAGCTGCTCGGTCACGAGGTCGGCGATGTTCTGCACGCCGAGCACGATCTTCTCCGCCTGGAACCCGGTCGAGATCGCGAGCACCCGCTTCGCGCAGTTCTTCGCGAGGTCGCCGACGCGTTCGAGGTCGCCCGAGATGCGGATCGCGGACACGACCTCGCGCAGGTCGATCGCGAGCGGCTGGCGCCGCGCGATCGTCAGGATGGCGCGCTCCTCGACGTCGCGCTGGAGTGCGTCGAGCCGCCCGTCGACCGCGATGACGGACTGCGCGAGCGGCGCGTCGCGGCGCACGAGGGACGTCATGGCGTCGGCGAGCATGGCCTCCGCGATGCCGCCCATCTCGGCGATGGAGGAGCGCAGGTCGTTCAGTTCGGTGTCGAAGGAGCTGACGATGTGGGTGGCCATGGGCGTGCTCCTGCGGCTCAGCCGAACCGGCCGGTGACGTAGTCGTGCGTCTGCTTCTTCGCCGGGTTCATGAAGAGCCCGTTCGTCGGGCCGAACTCCACGACCTCGCCCAGGTACATGAAGGCCGTGTACTGCGAGATGCGGGCCGCCTGCTGCATGTTGTGGGTCACGATCGCGATCGTGAACTCGGAGCGCAGCTGCTCGATCAGCTCCTCGACCTTGCCGGTCGAGATCGGGTCGAGCGCGGAGGTCGGCTCGTCGAGCAGGATCACCTCCGGACCCTGCGCGACGGTGCGGGCGATGCAGAGCCGCTGCTGCTGGCCGCCCGACAGCCCCATGCCGGAGCCCTTCAGCTTGTCCTTGACCTCGCCCCAGAGCGCCGCCTTGCGCAGCGCGCTCTCGACGCGGACGTCGACCTCGGCCTTGGGCAGCTTCTCGTAGAGCCGCACCCCGAAGGCGACGTTGTCGTAGATCGACA
>CAXUHE010000072.1:0-17160 GCA_964250725.1 uncultured Enterovirga sp.
CGACCGCGAAGATGTTCGGATCGAAGATGATGTCCTCGGGCGGGAAGCCGACCTCCCAGGTCAGGACCTCGTAGGCGCGCGTGCAGATCTCGACCTTGCGCGCCTCGGTATCCGCCTGCCCCTGCTCGTCGAAGGCCATGACCACGACCGCCGCCCCGTAGTCGCGGCAGATGCGGGCCTGCGCCTTGAAGGCCTCGATCCCCTCCTTCATCGAGATCGAGTTCACGATCGGCTTGCCCTGGACGCATTTCAGGCCGGCCTCGATCACGCTGAACTTCGACGAGTCGACCATCACGGGCACGCGCGCGATGTCGGGCTCGGCGGCCACGAGGTTCAGGAACTCGACCATCGCGGCCTGCGAATCGAGCAGCCCCTCGTCCATGTTGACGTCGATGACCTGGGCGCCCGCCGCCACCTGGTCGCGCGCGACGTCGAGCGCCGCCGCGTAGTCGCCGTTGGTGACGAGCTTCCGGAACTTGGCGGAGCCCGTGACGTTCGTGCGCTCGCCGACGTTCACGAACGGGATGTCGGAGGTGAGCGTGTAGGGCTCGAGCCCAGAGAGCCGCATCAGCGGCTCGACCACGGGCACCTCGCGCGGCGGCTTGCCGGCGACCGCCTCGGCGATCGCCCGGATGTGGGCGGGCGTCGTGCCGCAGCACCCGCCGACGACGTTGACGAGGCCCGCGCTCGCGAACTCGCCGACCAGCGCCGCCATCGCGTCCGGGCTCTCGTCGTAGAGGCCGAACTCGTTCGGCAGGCCGGCATTCGGGTAGGCGCAGACCAGCGTGTCCGCCGTGCGGGAGAGCTCCTGGATGTGCGCGCGCATCTCGCGGGCGCCGAGCGCGCAGTTCAGCCCGACGGTCAGCGGGTCCGCGTGCCGGATCGAGTGCCAGAAGGCGGTCGGCGTCTGGCCGGACAGGGTGCGGCCGGAGAGATCCGTGATGGTGCCCGAGATCATGATGGGCAGGGCCGTGCCGGTCTCCTCGAAGACGCGCCGCGCGGCCGCGATGGCGGCCTTCGCGTTCAGCGTGTCGAAGATCGTCTCGATGAGGATGAGGTCCGACCCGCCCTCGACGAGGCCGCGGATCTGCTCCGCGTAGGCGTCGCGCACGCCGTCGAAGGTGACGGCCCGGAAGCCCGGATTGTTGACGTCGGGGGAGATCGACAGGGTCCGGTTCGTCGGCCCGACCGCGCCCGCGACGAAGCGGCGGCGGCCGTCCTTGCGTTGCGCGATGTCGCCCGCCTCCCGGGCGAGGCGCGCGCCCTCGACGTTGAGGTCGCGGACGGCGGATTCGAGCCCGTAATCGGCCTGAGCGATCGAGGTCGAGGAGAAGGTGTTCGTCTCCACGATGTCCGCGCCCGCCAGGAAATACGCGAGGTGGATGTCGCGGATCGCGTCCGGCTGGGTGAGGATGAGGAGGTCGTTGTTGCCGCGCTGGTCGTGCGCGTGGTCGCGGAACCGCGTCCCCCGGAACTCCTCCTCGGAGAGCCTCAGCGACTGGATCTCCGTCCCCATCGCGCCGTCCATCACGAGGATGCGCTCGGCGGCGGCGGCCCGGAGGGCGGTGGCGGTGTCGGTCATTGAGGTGATGTCCCAGGCCCGCTTTTGGCCTCGAGCGCGTCGAGGCGCTCGCCTATTCGGATGAGTTGCTGCTCGATCTCGGCCGCCGTGACACGACCCATGAACGATTCGCCTTCCACGGCTTGCCGAATGGCATCGAAGCGCTTCGTCAGCGCATCCTGGGCGCCCTCCAGCCTGGCCACCTCCTCGCGCAGCACGCGCAACTGAACGAGGACGATGTTGTCAGGTTCGTCCAAGGAACTTCTCCAACTCGGCGATACGGCGCTCGGCAGCGGCGAGCCGGTTTCGAAGACGTGCGGTGTCGAACCGTTGCGATATCAGCGCGCGCAATTGCGGCAGCTCGAGCTGAGAGACGTCGATGCTCGGCAGATCGAAGATGTAGCGCTTCGGATCTCGTCGATCGCGTTCCTCGCGCTCCTCGCGTCGACGGACATGCTCGCGGAGCGCCTCGATCTCCGCCCTGACCTCGTCCTCGAACGTAGCTCCCATCCCGCTCTCCATCAGGCCGCCACGCGCTCCGCCTCGGCGGCGAGCGGCTGCGCCCGCAGCCCGAGCAGGTGGCAGATCGCGTAGGCGAGGTCCGCGCGGTTCATCGTGTAGAAATGGAACTCGGTGACGCCCCTGTCCACGAGGTCGAGGACCTGCTCCGCCGCGACCGCGGCCGCGATGAGCTTGCGGGTCTCGACGTCGTGCTCCAGCCCCTCGAAGCGCGCCGCGAGCCAGTCCGGCACGCTCGCTCCCGTGCGGGCCGCGAAATTCGCGGTCTGCCGGAAGTTCTGCACGGGCAGGATGCCGGGCACGATCGGGATCGTGATGCCGCGCGCCCGCACCCTGTCGAGGTAGCGCAGGAACAGGTCGTTGTCGAAGAAGAACTGCGTGATGGCGCGCGTCGCGCCCGCGTCGACCTTGGCCTGGAGCGCGTCGATGTCGTGGTCGAACGAGGCGGCCTCGGGGTGCTTCTCGGGGTAGGCCGAGACCGAGACCTCGAAATCCGCGACCCGCCTGATGCCGGCGACCAGATCGCAGGTCTGGTCGTAGCCTTGCGGATGCGGCTCGTAGGCGTGTCCGACCCCGGCCAGCGGGTCGCCGCGCAGCGCCACCACATGGTGGACGCCCGCGTCCCAATAGGCGCGCAGCACATCGTCGACGTCCTGGCGCGTCGCCGCCACGCAGGTGAGGTGGGCGGCGGGCTTCAGCGCCGTCTCGCGCACGATGCGGGCGACCGTGTTGTGCGTGCGCTCGCGGGTCGAGCCGCCGGCCCCGTAGGTCACGGACACGAAATCCGGGCGCAGCGGCGCCAGCCGCTCGATCGAGGACCACAGCGTCGCCTCCATCTCGTCGTTCTTCGGCGGGAAGAACTCGAACGAGACATTGATCGGGCGGGCGGAATCGCGGCTCGGGCGGAAGGGGAGCGTGGACATCAGGCGACCTCTCGGGTGTCGGGGGTCAGGTGTTGAGACGGGAGCGGCCAGTCGGCGATCCGGCGTGGATCCTCGATCCGGCGCGGATCGTCGATCCGCCGTGGATCCTGCGCCAGCCACAGCGAGACGGTGAGGTGATCGGCGCCCTCGTTCGGGGGCGGCAGGTCGCGGGCGAGGCCGGGCGCGAGACCCGCCTCGCGCAGCCACCCGGCCATCTGCTCGTGCCCGAAGCCGAGCCGGCGATGCGCGTGCGCCTCGCGCAGGAACTCGAGCCCGTGAGGGGCGAAATCCACCACGACAAGCCGGCCGCCCGGCGCCACGACCCGGGCCGCCTGGGCCAGCGCGCGCGCCGGATCGTCGAGGTAGTGCAGCACCTGGTGCACGATCACGAGGTCGAACGCGTCGCGCCCGAAGGGCGGCGCGTAGATGTCGCCCTGCCGCAGCTCGACCCGCGCGAGGCCCGCCCGCTCGAGGTTCGCGCGCGCGACGGAGAGCATCGCGTGGCTGGCGTCGAGGCCGACGGCGCGGGACGCCAGTGGCGCGAGGATCTGGAGCACGCGGCCGGTGCCCGTGCCGAGATCGAGCACCGCCCGCAGGGGCTTCTCCCCGACCGCCTCCAGGATCGCGGCCTCGACCGCCTCCTCGGCGACCTGGCGGGACCGGAGCCCGTCCCATCGCGGGGCGAGCCGGGCGAAGAAGGTCTGGGCCGCCGCGGCCCGCTGGGCACGCACGGAGGCCAGACGCGCGCGGTCCTCGGCAAGGCGCTCGTCCGCCGGGTCGAGCCGTCCGAGGATCGGCGCGATCATGAGTCGCGCGGCCGCCCCGTCCGCCAGCCGGAAGAACGCCCACGCGCCCTCGCGGTGCCGGTCGACCAGGCCCGCCTCGACAAGCAGCTTGAGATGGCGCGAGATCCGCGGCTGCGACTGCCCCAGGATGTCGGTGAGGTCGGAGACCGAGAGCTCGCTCTCGGACAGGAGCGCCAGGACGCGCAGCCGCGTATCCTCGCCGACCGCGCGCAGGGCCGCGAGCGCGTCGCCCATCGGCACGAGTTCGGGTGGGGTAGGCCGAATAGACATAAACATATCTTTATGTCCGTTTCGCCATCTCCGCAAGCGGTTTCACGAAAGCGGCCATCGCGAGCGAACCCGGACCCTCCCCATTCGTTCGTTGCCGGCACATCGGACGATGCGGGAGGCGGGATGCGGGCAGTGCCGCTATCGGGAACGCGCTGGATCGCGGTCGTGGGCGACCTCGTGGAGGGCTGGCCGCCCTCGTTCGACGACGTCGGCACGTCGGACGACGCCGAGCAGCGCTGGCGGGAGACGGGCGACGGACCCGCGGCCCCCGCCCGCCTCAAGGCCGAGCGCGACGCCTTGGCGGTCGTGGGCGGCTACCTGGAGCGGCTGCCGCTCGCCTGCGTGAAGGCCGGCCTCGTGGACCACGCCGAGATCTGGCATTTCGCGCGCCATCCCGACGTGCCGCGGGTGCGGCGCGAGGGCCCGATGCTGACGCGGCGCGTGTTCCGGCTCGACCGCGAGGGCGCGCCCTTCGCGTCCGGCGACCTCGTGGGCTTCATCCGGGCCTTCGGCGCGCCGCATATCCTGTGCGTGCTGGGCCTCGGGGTCGACCCAGAGATCCTCGACGCCTGCGCGCATAGCCTCAAGATCTACAACTCGATCGACGCGCCCGCGATCCGGGTGCCGGACGAGGTCGGCCGGAGGTTCGACCTCGTGCTCACGGGAGCCGAGTGGCAATCCGACGAGGTCCGGGCGCGCCATCCCGGCATGGCCTGCGCGGTGATGCCGATCGGCCCCGAATTCGCCGATCCCGAGACGTTTCGGCCGTTGGCGACGCCTAAGGATGCCGACGTGATCTATGTGGCGGCGGCGCAAGGCTACAAGCGCCACGACATCCTGTTCGACGCGCTGGCCCGCCTGCCGCGCACCGTCCGGGCGATCTGCGTCTTCGGCTATGGCGAGATGGCGGGCGAATTGCGCGCGCGGGCAGGCGAACTCGGCCTGAACATCGAGTTCGTCGGCCCGCCGGGCGTGTCCTTCGGCGAGGTGAACCGGCTGATGAACCGCGCCCGGATCGGGCTCGTCTGCGGGATCGACGACGGGGCGCCCGCGATCCTCACCGAGTACATGCTGGCCGGGCTGCCGGTGCTGGCGAATGCGGGGCTCCGGTGCGGGCTCCAGTTCATCACGCCCGAGACCGGCCGGACCGCCGCGGCGGGGGATTTCCACGTCGGAATCTCCGCGATGCTGGAGGATCTCGAGAGTTTCGCGCCACGCGAGGCCGCCCTGGCGCGGTGGACTTGGCCTCACACGATCGTACGATTGCAAACCCTCCTCGATAAGATCGCACGGGAACGTTCCAGCGTCGCGTAAATCACGTGGCCGTGAGGACAGCTTGATCAAACGATCGGCCGGTGTTGTCGCTCGCGACCCCTCGTGCGACAGGTCAACGGTCTCGATCTAAGCCCGGAGCAGATTTTTGCCATCGTCCCCGTCGTCCCTGCTCACGGCGCATGCCGGACCGACCGAGACGGGCAAGACCTCACCGAAACCTCCGCTGGTCTGCTTCTCCCACTTGCGCTGGGATTCCGTCACGCAGCGGCCGCAACACCTGATGCGGCGGTTCGCTCGCGAGCGGCGTGTGTTCGTCTTCGAAGAGCACATCCCCTGCGACCATCACCTGCCATACCTTGAATACCACCCGTTCCCGGCCGACGGCGTGATCGCGCTACGTCCTCGCCTCCCGCATTGGTGGGACGAGGCCGAGCGCACCGAGGCGCTGCGCGGACTTCTCGACATGCTGGTCGCGACCAGCATGCAGGACGCTCCCGTGCTCTGGTTCTACACGCCGATGATGTACGCCTTCGCGGACCGTGTCGCGTCGGCGGCGATCGCCTACGATTGCATGGACGAGCTCTCGGCCTTCCGCTTCGCGGACCCGGCCTTGCGCGAGCGCGAACGGCGTCTCCTCCTGCGGGCCGATGTCGTCTTCGCGGGCGGCCACAGCCTGTGCGAGGCGAAGCGGACCGTGCGTCCCGACGCGCACGCCTTCCCGTCCGCCGTCGAGGCGTCGCATTTCGCCGCCGCGCGCGATCCGGCGACCCGCCAGCCCGCAGACCAGGCCGCGATTCCCGGGCCGATCCTCGGCTATTACGGCGTCATCGACGAGCGGCTCGACCTCGCGCTGATCGACGCGGTCGCGGCCGCGCGGCCGGACTGGTCGATCGTGATGATCGGCCCCGTGGTGAAGCTCGGCCGCGAGGAGCTGCCGCGCCGCGCGAACATCCACTGGCTCGGTCCACGGCCCTATGCCGGCTTGCCCGGCTACCTGTCCGGGTGGGACGCGGCCCTGATGCCGTTCGCGCTGAACGAGGCGACGCGCTTCATCTCGCCGACGAAGACGCCCGAATACCTCGCCGGCGGATGCCCGGTCGTCTCGACGCCGGTCGTCGACGTCGTCCGGCAGTACGGATCGCTCGCGGGCGTCGCGGTCGCGGACACGCCCGAGCGTTTCGTCGCGGCCTGCGATCGCGCGCTCGCGCTGCCGCGCACGGGTGCTTGGCGCGACGAGGCGGACGGCCTGCTGGCCGGCATGTCCTGGGACGCGACCTTCGCGGCCATGTCGCGTCTGGTCGAGACCGCGCGGGCGCAGCCCCCGGCCGCCCCGCCCGCGAGGACGATCATGATGCCGGGCGTCGCGCGCCCGGCGAACCGGCTGCGGAGCTTCGACACCGTGGTGGTGGGGGCGGGCTTCGCGGGCTCGGTGCTGGCGGAGCGGCTCGCGGCCGGCTCCGGCCGGCGCGTGCTCGTCCTCGACAAGCGCCCGCACATCGCCGGGAACGCCTACGACCATCACGATCGGGCGGGCGTGCTCGTCCACAAGTACGGCCCGCACATCTTCCACACGAACAGCAAGTCCGTGGTCGAGTACCTGTCGCGCTTCACGCGCTGGCGACCCTACGAGCACCGCGTGCTGGCGCGGGTCGGCGACAGGCTCGTGCCGATGCCGATCAACCGCACGACGCTGAACGCCCTCTACGGGCTCGACCTCCAGGACGACGCGGCCGCGGCGGCGTTTCTCGCGGCCCGCGCCGAGCCGGTGGCCGAGATCCGCACCTCGGAGGACGTCGTGGTCGCGGCCGTCGGGCGCGAGCTCTACGAGACGTTCTTCCGCGGCTACACGCGCAAGCAATGGGGCCTCGACCCCTCCCAGCTCGACCGCTCGGTGACGGCCCGCGTGCCGACCCGCACCGGCACGGACGACCGCTACTTCACCGACCAGTTCCAGGCGATGCCGCAGGACGGCTACACGCGGATGTTCTCGGCGATGCTCGACCACGAGAACATCACGGTCGAGGTCGGTGTCGACTACCGGGACGTCAGGGACGAGCTCGTGGCCGAGCACGTCGTCTATACCGGGCCGGTCGACGAGTATTTCGATCACCGCTTCGGCAGGCTGCCCTATCGCTCGCTCGAGTTCCGGCACGAGACCTACGACATGGCGCGTTTCCAGCCGGTCGGCGTCGTGAACGAACCCTCGGAATCCGTGCCGCATACCCGCGTGACCGAGTACAAGCACCTGACCGGGCAGGAGCATCACCGCACCAGCGTCAGCTACGAATACGCGCGCGACGAGGGCGACCCGTACTACCCGATTCCACGGCCCGACAATGCCGCCCTCTACCGCCGCTACGAGGCGCTGGCGGCCGGGCTGCCCGACGTCAGCTTCGTCGGCCGTCTCGCGACCTATCGCTACTACAACATGGACCAGGTGGTCGGTCAGGCGCTCGCCACCTATCGGCGCCTCGTCGAACGCGACCGGACGCCGGGCCGGGCCGGCGCATCGCCCGCGGTCGCGGCGGCGGCCGCCCAATCCTGACATTGTGACGGGCAAGCGAGCCGGGCCGCGCCTTCGGGTCTGCCTGGCGACCGACAGCCGCGACCCGTCGGGCGTCGGCGAACACATGCTGGCGCTGGCGGGCGAGCTTCGTGGCGTCTGCGAGGTCACGCTCGCGGGCGTCGCCGGGACGGGCCTCCTCGACCGCGCGGCCCGGCTCGGCGTCGCGGTCAAGGCGCTCGACCCCGACCGTCCCGATGCGGAGGCGCGCTGGCTCGCCCGCGCGGGCTTCGACCTCCTGCATGTGCAGGCCGGGATCGGCTGGGAGGGTCATGGGATCGCGCGGGCCGGGCGCGAGGCGGGCATCCGGGCGATCGTCCGGACCGAGCACCTACCGGACGTCGTGACCGATCCGAGCCAGCGCGCGGAGCGTGCGGCGGCGCTGGGCCTCGTCGACGCGCTCGTCTGCGTGTCGGAGGCCGCGGCGGAGACATACCGGACGGACGGACGGACGGTCACGGTGATCGAGAATGGGATCGCGCCGCCCCGCGCGACGCGGGACGCGACGGAGGTCCGGACGGAATTCGGGCTCCCGGCCGAGACGCCGCTCGTCGTGATGGCGGCCCGTTTCACCCAACAGAAGGGTCACGCCCTGCTGCTCGACGCCCTCCCCCGGCTCGTCGCCGCGCAGCCGGACGTCGTGGTCCTGCTCGCGGGCGACGGGCCGCTCCGCCGGGAGATCGAGGCCGCGGTCGCGGAGCGCGGTCTGTCGGCGCAGGTGCGGAGCCTCGGCTATCGCGACGACGTGCCGGACCTGATCGCGGCCGCCGATCTCGTCGTCCTGCCCTCCGCCTTCGAGGGCCTGCCCCTCGTCGTGCTGGAAGCGATGGCGGCCGGGCGCGCGGTCGTGGCGACCCGCGTCGCCGGTACCGCGGAGGCGGTCGAGGACGGCGTCACGGGCTGGCTCGTCCCGACCGGGGACGCGGCGGCGCTCGGCGATGCGCTCGGGCGCGCGCTGGCCGACTCCCCGGCCCGCACCCGCGCCGCGGCGGCCGGTCGCGAGCGCTATCTCGCGCGCTTCCAGGCCTCCCGCATGGCGCACGAGACGGGACAACTCTACGGCGCGCTCGCCGCGCCCTCACGGACACGCAAGGATCATCACGTGGACAAGGTCAGGATCGGTTTCATCGGCGCGGGCGGGATCGCGCAGCGCCATCTCGGGCAGCTCGACAGCTTCGAGGACGTCGAGATCGCGGCCTTCGCGGACACGGACCTCGCGCGGGCCACCGATGCCGCCCAGCGCTTCGGCGCGCGCGCCTTTTCGGGCCACGAGGAGATGCTCGACGCTGTCGCGCTCGACGCGGTCTATGTCTGCGTGCCGCCCTTCGCGCACGGCGCGCCGGAGCGGGCCGCGATCGCCAGGGGCCTGCCGCTCTTCGTCGAGAAGCCGGTCTCGCTCGATCTCGCGACCGCGGAGGAGATCGCGGCCGCGATCCGGGAGAAGGGCCTCGTCAGCGCGGCCGGCTACCATTGGCGCTACCTCGACACGGTCGACGAGGCGCGCCGCCTGCTCGCCGACAACCCCGCGCAGCTTCTCTCGGGCTACTGGCTCGACTCGACGCCGCCGCCGCGCTGGTGGTGGTCGCAGGCGGGCTCCGGCGGGCAGATGCTGGAGCAGACGACCCACCTCCTCGACCTCGCGCGCTTCCTCGTCGGCGAGGTGACGCAGGTCTACGGCATGGCGGGCCACACGCCGCGCGAGGCCTATCCCGGGATGGACGTCCCGACCGTCTCGACCGCGAGCCTCACCTTCGCGTCGGGCGCGGTCGCGAACTTCTCCTCGACCTGCCTCCTCAACTGGAACCACCGCGTCGGCCTGCACGTCTTCGCGGACGGGCTCGCGCTGGAGCTGACCGACCGCGACATCATGGTGGATGTGGGCCGCGGCCGGCCGGTCCGAGGCGCGGACGGCGATCCCGTCTGGCGCGAGGACCGGGCCTTCGTGGACGCCGTGAAGGGGGCCGAGAACCGCATCCGCTGCACCTACGAGGACGCGCTCGCCTCGCACCGGCTCGCGCACGCGGTCGTCGAATCCGCCCGCACCGGCGTCGCGATCCGGCTCCCCTCCGGGCCCGGCGGGGAGCGCCCGCCCGAGCCCCCGCGGCTCATCGATCCGCCGCGCCCGCCCGCGCCCGGACCCGCGCCCGGCCATCGCCACGTGCGCTCGCTCGGCGTCGAGCGGCCGGGCGAGCCCTACATCTGGGGCTACGACGAGGGCCCGCCCCCCGACGGCCGGGTGCGGCTCGACCTCCTCTACACGGGCTTCTCGGCCGGGACCGAGCTGACCTTCGTGAAGAACACGAACCCGTACCTGCATTCGCGCTGGGATGCGGGCCGCGGCGTCTTCGTGCCGGGCGAGGCCGGCATGCACTACCCCGTGCCGTTCCTCGGCTACATGGAGGTCGCGCGCGTGTCCGAGGCGCGCGCGCCGGGCTTCGCGGCGGGCGACGTCGTGGGCACGACCTTCGGCCACAAGACGGGCCACACAGCGGACCCGTTCCACGAGCTCATGGTGAAGCTGCCGGCGGGCCTCGACCCGATGCTCGGCATCTACGTGGCGCAGATGGGTCCGATCGCGGCGAACGGCATCCTGCACGCGGATGCGGAGTTCTTCGGCCCCAACGTCGCCGAGCTCGGCCAGGGGCTCGCGGGACGGCCGACGCTGGTGATCGGGGCGGGTGTCGTCGGCCTCCTGACGGCGCTCTTCGCGGCCCGAGCGGGCGCGACCGAAGTCGTGATCGCCGACCCCTCCCCGTTCCGGCGCGGGCGCGCCGAGGCCCTGGGCCTGACCGCGATGCCGGAGGCGGACGCCTGGGCCTACGCCAAGGCGAACTGGCACCACGGCGGCACGGATCGCGGCGCGGACGTCGTGTTTCAGACGCGGGCGGATTCGGCGAGCCTCAACGCCGCCCTCCAGGCGCTGCGGCCGCAGGGCGTGGTGATCGATCTCGCCTTCTACCAGGGCGGGGCGGACCGGCTGCGGCTCGGCGAGGAGTTCCACCATAACGGCCTGTCGCTGCGCTGCGCGCAGATCAACCGCGTGCCGCGCGGGCTCGACCACACCTGGACCCGCCGCCGCCTCGCGCACGAGACCGTCCAGCTCCTCGTGGCGCGGGGCGCCGATATCGCGCAGCACATGATCACGCATGTCGTGCCCTACGACGAGGCCCCGGCCTTCCTGCGTCACCTCGTGGCGGAGCGGCCGGACTTCCTCCAGGTCGTGTTCCGGGCATGAGGGACGGGCCGACCCGCATCCTGTTCGTCTTCGCCTGGCTGGTCGTCGGCGGGGAGGAGACGGAGGTGAGACTGCTCGCGCGCCACCTCGATCCGGCGCGCTACCGGATCGACGTCGTGGCGTGCTTTCGCCGCGACGGCATGCCGGAGCAGACGCACGAGCAGCTGGCGGCGCTCGGCATCGACGTCGACCGCACGCCCTACGGGCTCTCCTTCGAGGACACGGTCGCGTATCTCGCGACACGGCTTCCGGCCTACGACGTCGTGGTGTCCTGCCAGAACGTGGCGGACATCTACCCGGCGCTGGAGCGGCTGCACTGGCGCCCGCCCCTCGTCGAGCATGGCGGGCTCGTGTCGGAGGCGCAGGCCGGTCCGAAGCACCTGACGGCGCGCTACGTCGGCGTCTGCGCGACGATCCGCGACGCGGCGGCCGCCCGTATGCCGGGCCGGGAGGCGCACGCGCTGGAGATCCCCTCGATGGTGGACCTCGCGGCCTTCGACCCCTCCGGCCGCGGCCCGGTCCGCGCCAGGCTCGGCGTCGCGCCCGACGCGCCGCTGATCGGCTGGGTCGGGCGGCTCGACGCGAAGAAGCGCGTCGAGGACTTCATCGATGCGGCCGCCATATTGCGGCGGGCCCGGCCGGACGCGCGGTTCGTGGTGATCGGCGGGCCGGACGCCTTCATGCCGGACTACGCGGACACGCTGAAGGCTCGTGCCACCTCGCTCGGCCTCGGGAGCGCGCTGGCCTTCCTCGGCGACCGGCCGGACATCCCGGCGCTGCTCTCCGCACTCGACGTCTTCGTCTGGCTCTCGCGCGGCGAGGGCATGCCGCACGTGATCGCGGAGGCCGGGGCGGCCCGTCTCCCGGTGATCGCGACGCCCGACAACGGCGCGCTGGAGCAGATCGAGGACGGCGTGTCGGGGCTGTTCGTGCCGCACGAGGACCCGGCGGCGGTCGCGGCCGCGATGCTGCGGCTCGTCGGCGATCCCGAGCTCCGTGCCCGCCTCGGCGCGGGCCTGCGCCGCAAGGTCGAGCGCGACTACGCGGTCGAGGTCGTGGTGCCGCGCTGGGAGCGGCTGTTCGACGAGGTGGTGCAGGCGCACGCGCCCGCCCCCGCGCCGGCGCTCTTCCGCAGCTTCCTCCAGGGCGGGTTCGAGTGCTCGACGCATCGCCGCGCGCACGACCGGGCGCGGGTCGACATGATCGCCGCGACCCACCACGACACGCACGCCGCGCAGGATTACCGGGCGCTCGCGGCGCACGGCATGCTGACCGTGCGCGACGGGTTGCGCTGGCACCTGATCGAGCCCGAGCCCGGCCGCCACGAATGGTCCAGCCTGACGCCGCTGCTGGAGGCCGCGCGCGCGACCGGCACGCAGGTGATCTGGGACGTGCTCCATTACGGCTGGCCCGACGACATCGACATCTGGCGGCCCGAATTCGTGACGCGGTTCGCGCGCTTCGCCGCCGAGGCCGCCCGCGTGATCGCGCCCGCGACCGACGGCCCCGCCTTCTATGCACCCGTGAACGAGATCTCGTTCTTCGCCTGGGGCGGGGGCGACGCCGGCTACCTCAACCCCTTCGCGCGCGGCCGAGGCCACGAGCTGAAGGTGCAGCTCGCGCGCGCCGCGATCGCCGGCATGGAGGCGATCCTGCGCGTCGACCCCGGCGCGCGCTTCGTCCACGCGGACCCCGTCATCAACGTGATCCACGACCCCGCACGCCCGCACGAGCGCGGCCACGCCGAGGGGCACCGCGTGGCGCAATTCCAGGGCTGGGACATGATCGCGGGCGAGATGTGGCCGCAGCTCGGTGGCAGGCCAGAGCTGCTCGACGTCGTCGGCGTCAACTATTACTTCAACAATCAGTGGATCCACGGCGGCCCGCCGATCGACATCGGGCACTCCCTCTACCGGCCGTTCCGCACCATCCTGCGCGAGACCTACGCCCGCTACGGCCGGCCGATCTTCGTCGCGGAGACCGGGATCGAGGGCGAGCGCCGGCCCGACTGGCTCGCCTATATCGGCCGGGAGGTCCGGGCCGCGATGGCGGCGGGCGTGCCGGTCGAGGGCATCTGCCTCTACCCGGTGCTGGACCATCCGGGCTGGGACGACGGGCGCTACTGCCCGAACGGGCTCCTGCGCCACTCGGCCGAGGTGGAGGGCCGCGTGCCCGAGCCGGCGCTCGCGGCGGAGCTCGCGCGGCAGCGGGAGCTGTTCGCGAAGCTTCTCACCCCCTCGTCATGCTGAGGAGGACGGCGAAGCCGGCCGTCTCGAAGCACGCAGGACGGCTGTGCGTGCTTCGAGACGGCCCTGCGGGCCTCCTCAGCATGACGAGGTGGGGGGCGAGATCGTTGCTCACCCCGTCCGCGCCTCCATCGCGCTCTCGATGATGCGCGCGATCTCGTCCATCACGGAGGTGTCGTCACCCGCCATGCCGTCCATCGCGGCCATGCGGGTGACGGCCGCGGCGGCGATGCGCTCCTCCACCGTCTCCTCCGCGAACGCGTAGTAGATCACGGCGCGCCGGCCGTCGCGGTGGCAGCGCCCCTCGATCTGCTGGAGCTGGATCGCGCTATGGCGCATGTCGTGGACGAGGAGCGAGCGCGTCCGCTCGCCGCCCGGCATCTCGCCCTGGTGGAGCGAGATCGATTCCGTCACCGTGAACAGGACGGCGTCGCTCTCGCCGCTCTGGAAGGCGACGCGCGCGGCCTCGTTCGCCTCGCCGTCGCGCGTCCCGTCGATCTCGGCGACGCGCCAGCCGCGGCCCCGGAGCGCGGCGGCCAGCATCGCGCCGGTCTCCAGATACGCGACCGACACCGCGACCTGCTCGCCCGCCGACAGGAGGTCGTCCGCGAACTGCGCCGTGCCGGCGACGCGCAGCAGGCTCGCCTTCTGGCGGAAGCGCAGGTCCGCCGCCCAGCCTTGAGCGCGCCGCGTCGAGCCGCCCGCGAGGCCGAATTCGCGGCGGAACTCGCGCCAGGTCGCGTCGTAGAGCCGGCGTTCCGCGGGGTCGAGCGTGATGGGGGCGAGCTCGCGCTGCACCTCCGGCCAGCCCGCGAGGTCGCCCGGCCGCCGCCGCATGCCGATCGCCCGGGGGCCGGCATAGAGGATGTCCGACATCGTGCGCCGGTCCGCCTCGTTCGGCTCCCAGCTCCAGTTCGTCCAGCGCCCCTTGGCGCGCCCGATATCGAGCGCCCTCATCAGCGCGCGGTACTCGGCGAGCGTCCCGGTCGGCTGGCCGACGGCGTCGCCGAGCAGCCGCCCGAGATAGGAGAGCTCGTGCGGCGACTGCCCGGCGGTCGCGCTCATGTAGAGCGCGAAGGCGGAAGCCTCCGCGAGGCGGCGGCACGCCATGCTCTGCTGCGCGTAGGGGTTGCGCAGCCGGTGGCTCTCGTCGAACACGACGACCGGCCAGACGCGCTTCGGCCGGCCCTCGCGGGCCAGCTCGTTGTTCTTCGCGCGCGCCGAGCGCCGGGTGCTCGCGGGGGGCTTGCTCGCGGGGGTCTTGGCGAAGAGCGACTTCGTGCGCTCGTAATTGACGAGCGTGACGTCCTTCTCCGCGAGCCCGCTCAGCGTGATGGTGCGCCGCCATTGCGGGATCGCGCCCTTCGGGCACACGATCAGGACCTCGCGCTCCGGCATGGCGGCGAGCGCCGCCCAGACCGAGAGCGTCTTGCCGAGCCCGGTCAGGTCGCCGAGGAGGAACCCGCGCCGGCCCTCGCGCCGCGCCGCCAGGATCGCGTCGCGGGCCGCCGCCTGGTGCGGGCGCGGGACGAGCGTGCCCGGCTCGCCGCTCACGCCCAGCCGAGTGCCCCGATGCCGGCCGCGGCCGCGAAGGCCCAGAGCGGATTGAGCTTCGTGCGGAACGACACGAGCGCCGTCGCGACCGTGATCGCGGCCGTCACCCATCCAGTATCGGCGGCGCGCGCCAGGAGGTAGCCGGAGGCGGCGATCAGCCCGACCGTCACCGACGCCAGGCCCGCCTGGACCGGCTGCCGCCACGGCGCGTGCCGGAATCGATTCCAGACGTGGAAGATCGCGTAGGTGAGGAGGCTCGTCGGGCCGACCATCGCGCCCGTAGTGACCAGCGCGCCCGCCGTGCCCGCGACGTGCCAGCCGATCAACGTCACGATCAGCACGTTCGGCCCCGGCGACGCGCTGGCGATCGCGAACAGCGCCGCGAACTCGCCGTTCGTCATCCAGCGCTCCACCTCGACGACCTGACGGTGCATCTCCGGCACGACGGCGTTCGCGCCGCCGATCGCCAGGAACGCCATGACGAGGAAACGCCAACCGAGCGCGCCGAGCAGCGCGCCGTTCACCTGAGCCTCCAGGCGAGCGCGATCGAGAGGGGCGCCACGACCAGGATGACGGGCCAGAGGGGCAGCCGCAGGATCGCCACGGCGGCGAACATGAGCGCGATGACGGGCGCGGACGCGAGGGCCGCGCGCCGCAGGATCGGCTCGGCGAGCTTCAGCGCCATCGCGATCACGAGGCCCGACGCCGCCGCCGCCATGCCGGCGAGCGCCCCCGTGACCTGCGGGAGCGTCGCGAAGCGCGCGTAGAGGGTTGCCAGCGTCAGCACGACCGCGACCGGCAGCCCCATCAGGCCCACGAGCGCGACCAGCGACCCCGCGGGTCCGTGGAACCGCGCCCCGATCGCCACGCCCATGTTGACGATGTTGGGTCCCGGCAGGAGCTGGCACAAAGCCAACGTGTCGGTGAACTCGTCCGGCGTCAGCCAGCGGCGCTTGTCCACCATCACGAAGCGCGCCCAGGGCAGCACGCCCCCGAAGGCGAGCGCCGCGACGGAGAAGAAGCCCGCTAAGAGCTCGCCCAGGGACGGCGCGACCGCCCCGTCGCGTGTCGCGTCCATCACCGGGCCTCCGCCGGTTCAGGTTCGACCTCGGAGCGCGGCTCGCCGCGACGGCGCGCCGCCAGCACGGTCCCGGCGAGGATGAGCGCCCCGCCCAACGCCGCCCAGCCAGTCGGGACCTCGCCGAAGGCGAGATATCCGATGGCGACCGCCCAGATCAGCGCCGTGTAGTCGAGCGGTGCGATCCGGCTCGCCTCAGCGGCCGCGTAGGCGCGCGCCAGGAAGAGGTGGCCGCCGACGCCGAGGCAGCCGATCGCGACCAGCGTCGGGACGTCGGACGCGGCGGGCGCCTGCCAATAGATCCACGCGGGCACCGCCAGCATGAGGGCCGGCGCGACGTTCTGGATCAGCACGATGACGACGACCTTGTCCTGCTGCGCGCGCGCCCGAAGCAGCACGTTCGAGGCCGAGTAGGTGAGCGAGGAGAGGAGCACCGCCGCCGCCCCCAGCATGGAGCCGGAGGACGCGGCCTCCGCCCCGTGGCCCAGATGCCCGCCGAGCGTCACGATGACGACGACGCCCGCGAAGCCCGCCGCCAGCGCCATCCCGATGCGCCGGTCGAGCCGCTCGCCGAGCAGCATCACCGCCAGCACGGCCGTGAAGATCGGTGACAGGAAGGACAGGATCAGCGCCTCCGCGAGCGGCAGCGTGCCGAGGCCGTAGAAGAAGGTCGTCGCGGTGATGACGACGAGCACCGCGCGCAGCGCATTGGCCCGCACGGTCGCGGGCCGCGGCCAGCCCGGCTGCGCGACCGATGCCAGCGCGATCATGACCGTCGAGCCCACGGCGTAGCGCAGGAGCGCGACCTCGACGACCGGCAGGCGCGCGACCAGCCCCTTGATCAGCGCGTCCATGATCGAGAGGAGCGAGATCGCGATCACGGCCTCGATGACGGGGCGGTGCAAGTGGACCTCGGGTGCGGGATGGGGCGCCGGGAGGGCGTCGGGGGGAAAGCTATACCAGGGCGGGTCCGTGTTGGAAGGGCGAACGGATCGGAGGGCGTTTGCGGCTCCGCCGATCATTAAGCATTTCGTGGATCGCCTTCTACCTTCGACAGCCAATTGCGTATGGGCGAAGAGCGCGGGTCGCCTCTCCCCGAGGGGGAGAGGTCGAGTCGGCGCAAGCCGACC